>CANRAB010000129.1 GCA_947628475.1 uncultured Clostridia bacterium | reverse complement strand
TACTACATAGCCATCTGGAAATTTAGTAAAGTTACTTGTTGTAGTTGCATTATATTCTACTCCATCTATCATATCTTTTGTTCCTGATGTTCCACTTAAAAATTTTATGTCTATTATTCCTGCATTACTTGTGTGATAATTTTCTTGTGGTATTTTATATGCGTATCTTGGTATCCATACAAACATTCCTAATATTTCTTCTTCTGGTATTTCATCTCCAACTTCATAATAATCATACCTTGATTCTGACTTTCCTGCCTTTGCTTTTACCGTTACTGCATTTGCCCATCTTTTTGTTGCTGTTGTTGTTCCATATTCATACCAGTCATCACTTTCTTTATCTGCTTTCACCCATACCTTTTTTTCTGCATCCCATGTTACTGGTATCATTCCTTCCATTATTTCTGGCGCATTTGGTTTACTATTTATATTTTCCATCTTTTGTGCTAAATTTTTCATCATCTCATTTTCTTCTTCCATACTATTCTTTGTCTTGCCTACTGCTTCTCCTGCCTTCTCAAATATGCCTCCATTTATTGTTACTTGTATTGTTACTGCTACCAATATTAACATTACTATTATTGTTATTATTAGCGCTATTAACGTTATTCCTTTCTCTTGTTTTCTATATCCTTTTTCTTTCATTTTTTACCTCCAAATTTTTTATGTTTTACTTTTTCAACTTTTATTTTTAACGCAAAAAAGTTGACATACCAAAAGTTCAAGAAGTATCGTTCAAGTTTTTAAACTTTAATTCTATACTTCTTACTTTTAGCATATCAACTTTTTGTTTTCTATATTTTACATATAATTTATCTGTTAATAAATTTTCTGCATTATTTACAAATGATAAACAAACATTATTTTTTTCTTTTAAACACGCAAATAAATATTTAAAAGAAATACTATCTTCTAAATTATAGCTCTCTCTCTCTCTCTCTCTCTACAATATCAACGGTTTTAGCGTTTTTCATATTCTTCATTCCCTTCTTTTGTTTTTCCTTACATTATTATATTAACATATAAGAAAATATTTTGCAATAATTTTAAAGTAAATTCCAGCAAAAGGCAAAGTAGACTTTAGTTTTAGAATATTTTTTATACTTTACTTTTTTCTCTTAACGGAGTTTTGTATTAAAATTATTATTTGGTCAAGAATGGCGTAGCCATGTATTTTATTCATTTTCTTATGTTTTTTATTCTATTTTTCTTTGATTTACTCGACTTTTCTTTTAGACTAGCAAATTCAGTTAAAAGTGGAATTTACTTTTATATTCAACCTTCTTTTATTAAAAATATAGCGTGTGAAAATTCCAGTTAATTTTCCATCCGCGTAGTATTCTCCAAGATTAATAATTATATGCAAAAAAATGCGAAGCCTAATTAAAATAAGCTCCACATTTACATGATTGTTCAATTTACGCGTTTACGTCGTCACAAGCTTTCTGTAAGATTATTTACTTTTTATATTATTGAACTCTACGATTTAATATATTATGTAAATTTTCATTGTTCCCATATTACCGGTCTGAAGCCGTTCCACGGATAATTAGTTGTACCCGACAAACCGAACGAAAATACACCCGATACAAGGTCATGTGAGAAAACGCCACCAACCTTCCTATAAGGCATTTCCGGAGTCATGAAGGCAGAGGCATTACCATTCCAACCATTATTCCAGTCTCCTCTTGCCGACGTCTCCCACCCAGCATTTCCGTATAACGAAGGATTTGCCAAGTAGTTTTCTGCTTGCTGATGCGTATGGCTATCTTCTTCGTATTCGGTTTTATGCTTTGTTGGTACCGTTTCTTTGAAATATGTAAAATCCGTACTACCATTGACATTCATTAAATCTAAATAGCTTGCTACTAATTCCCATGCTCCTCCTGCCATATCATATATTCCATATATTGTTCCTGTTGTACTTCCGTGTACTCCTTGGTCTGTATCGTAAGTATAATATGTGTGTGTTTCTTTGCTAATACTTGTACCACCATTTGTATTATAACTTTGATGTTCTATTTCTATACTTCCACTTCCTTTTTCATTTACATTTTCTTTTTTACTATCTTCTACCGCGTATGAATAATAGTCTGTGTAACTATCTCTCGTAGAACCTACCATACCTGTTCTGGTTGTTCCATAAGTGGTTCCTTCTGCACCATCTCCCTCAAAATAGCTATTATTCCATACTCCTGAACTTTCATCTTCTGCATTCTGTGCATTTCCATATGCACTTTGTGTTAAATATGCTACTGCTCCCCATTCTGTATCTTTCATTAAATGACTATCTGCACTTGTTGTTAATCCTTGTAGATTATTTTGCTTTACCATATTTGTACAAGCTATATACATATTTTTTATACTTATACTTCTCCAACTTGTTACATTCGGACGTATTGTTACTTGGTCTGAACTTTCACTATTTGACGGTGCATCAGTTTCACTATATTGTTTTGAAGCTCCATAGTTTTCTCCTAAATTTGTATTGCTATCTATTGTTGTA
>CANRAB010000128.1 GCA_947628475.1 uncultured Clostridia bacterium | reverse complement strand
GATGATTTGAATAAAAGAACATAAGAAGAAAAAAGTGTGAAGATTAAAAAATACAGTTAAGAATGATGAGTTATAATAAAGGATAATCTTCGCATAATAATCTTTACACTAGATTTATACTTAAGAAAGGAATGAAAGGTTAATATGACAGATAAATTAATAATAGTGGAATCACCTGCAAAGGCGAACACAATAAAAAAGTTTCTAGGAGGAAATACAAAAGTTGTAGCTTCAATGGGACATATACGAGATTTACCTAAATCTAAGTTAGGTATTGATGAAAAGACATTTGAACCACAGTATATAAACATTAGAGGAAAAGGAGATTTAATAAAAAAATTAAAAAAAGAAGCAAAAGATGCAAAAAAAGTTTACCTTGCAACTGACCCTGACCGTGAAGGTGAAGCTATAGCATGGCATTTAGCATATATTTTAGGAATAGATCCAAATGAAATATGTAGGGTAACATTTAATGAAATTACAAAAGAAGCGGTAAAAAATGCTATAAAAGAGCCAAGAAAAATAGATATGGATTTAACAGATGCACAACAAGCAAGAAGAGTATTAGATAGAATTGTAGGATATAAGATAAGTCCAGTATTATGGAAAAAAGTACAAAAAGGTTTATCAGCAGGAAGGGTTCAATCTGTTGCAGTTAAATTGATTGTTGATAGAGAAGAAGAAATAGAAAACTTTGTACCAGAAGAATATTGGAACATATATGTAAAATTAAAAGAACTAGAAAATAAAAAAAGTTTTCAAGCAAAATTTTATGGAAAAAATAACAAAAAAATAGATATTCATTCAGAAGAAGAAGTAAACAAAATTATAAGCGATTTAGAAAAGGCAAAATATATAGTAGAAGAAGTAAAAAATGGGGAGAAGAAAAGAACACCTGCTCCACCATTTACAACAAGTACAATGCAACAAGAGGCTTCAAGAAAATTAGGATTTGCAATTAAGAAAACAATGTCAGTTGCACAAGGACTTTATGAAGGTGTAAAAATAAACGAAAAAGGCACAGTAGGCTTAATTACTTATATGAGAACAGACTCAACAAGAATATCAGAAGAAGCAAGAAAGGCAGCAAAAGAATATATAGAAAAAGAGTATGGAAAAGAATATTACGAAAATAGATATTATAAAACAAAAGCAGATGCACAAGATGCACATGAAGCAATCAGACCAACATATATAGACTTATCACCAGAAAAAATAAAAGCAGAGCTAACTGCGGATCAATATAAATTATATAGATTAATATATAATAGATTTATAGCAAGTCAAATGTCAGCAGCAATATATGATACCGTTTCAGTTAAGATACTAGCAGACGGATATAATTTAAGAAGCAATGGTCAAACTTTAAAATTCAAAGGCTTTATGACTTTATATGTAGAGACTTTAGACTTTGAAGAAAAGGAAGAATTTGAAACAATTCCACCATTAAAAGAAGGAGAAGAACTAAAAAAAGAAAAAATAGATTCAAAGCAAAGCTTTACAGAGCCACCACCAAGATATACTGAAGCAAGCCTTGTAAAAACATTAGAAGAAAAGGGAATAGGAAGACCAAGCACATATTCACCAATTATAACAACAATTTTAGCAAGAAGATATATAGAAAAAATACAAAAACAGCTTCATCCAACAGAACTTGGAAAAGTAGTAAACAAATTATTAGTTGAGAATTTTGCAGATGTAATAAATGTAAAATTTACAGCAGACATGGAAGAGCAATTTGATAAAATAGCAGAAGGAAAAGAAGAATGGAAAGAAGTTATAGAAGATTTTTATGGACCATTTGAAAATGTTGTAGAAAAGGTAGAGAAGGAATTAGAACATGTTAAACTAGAGTACGAAGTATCAGATGTACCATGTGAAAAATGTGGACGTATGATGGTTATAAAATATGGAAAATATGGAAAATTTTTGGCTTGCCCTGGATACCCAGAATGTAAGAATGCCAAACCACTAATAGAAACAATTAGTGAACCATGTCCAAAATGTGGTGGAAAAATACAAATTAGAAAAACTAAAAAGAGAAGAAACTATTATATTTGTGAAAACAATCCAGAAAAATGTGATTATATATCTTGGAACAAACCTGGTCAAGAAGAAAAAAAGGCTAAGAAACCAAGACGAACTAGCAGAAAAAAGAAAAAATAATATAACATAAAACCTCTTGCAAAACACTTATAGGTATGTTAAGATAATAATGTTTACTCATCATGTTCAAATAATGCAGAAAATTTATTAACAAGTAAATTATATTTGATATATAAAAATAAAAAGCAAAAAGTTGATGTGTTAAAAGTAAGAAGTAAAAAATTAAAAGTTAAAGTATGTAAAATACTTTATATGAGTTTAGAAACTTTTAATGATACTTCATGAACTTTTAGTATGTCAACTTTTTTGCATCAAACATAAAAAAAGCTTGCAAAAAAGAAGAAACTATGATAAAGTATAAAAAATTAATCAAAGGCGATTTCTAAAGCCAAAAGTTCAAATC
>CANRAB010000127.1 GCA_947628475.1 uncultured Clostridia bacterium | reverse complement strand
TCTGAATATACTTGATTTTCTAATATATCTCCCACATTTGGAGTCTCGCCAATAACAATTGATTCCATATATCTTTTAGCTGCATATCTTTTAAACTTCTCTATCTTCTCTAATCTTTCTGCCTCTTCCTTCTCTTTTATTGCATCATTCTTTGTTTCTTCATTATCAGATGTTTCTTGAGTATTTTTATTTACTTCAGGTTCTTTTTGTGTTTCTACCTCTTCCTCCTTCTTAGAGGTTTCTTGTTCTTCAACAATTTTTTCTGTTTCTATTGTTGCAGAAGTAGTTTCTTTTGGTATTTTATCTTCTTGCTCTTTCTTAACCTCATTTTCTGTTTCTTTACTTTCAAGTGTTTCAATAACTTTTTGAGTTTCTGGTTTTTGCTTGTTTTCTTCTACTTTTTCTGTTTCAATATAAGCATAATCTAATTTTACTGCTGTTTCATCTTCTTTTTCGGTATATGTAATATCTTGTTTTTCTGGTACGCTAGGTTTGCTAACAGATAATGGTGCTCCCCAACCATTTAAACCTAAAGATAAACTACCTGCTGCTAATAAAGTTACTGCACCTGTAATTGCAACTCTTTTAAATCTTGGATTTGCTTTAAATTCCTTATTTTCAATGGCTTCTTTGGCATCATTAATTTTTCTAGTTAAATAGCTTACTCCAGATTTTACTTTTTTACTTACATTATTTTCCAAATTAAAAGCAACTTTTTTCTTTGCTTCTTCATTTTCGATTGCCTTTTTAGCTTGTTCTTCAGCCACTCTTGCCTTTTCAATTTCTTTCAATTTTTTTTCATTTTCTTTTGCCATTTTTTTCATATTTGCTAAAACTTTAGCTTCCTTTTCTTTCGCTTCTTTTTCAGCAATTTTTATAGCTTGAGCTTCTTTTATTTTTGCCTTTTCTTCTTTATGTTTTAAGTTTCTTTCCATTTGTGCTTTATAGAAATTCTTTCGCTCATGAAGTTCTTTTTTTATTTTTTTATTTGGACCTGCTTTATACGTTTGTGTTACTGGTTTTACCATTGGTTCATCTTGTTCAATAATTTGAATTATCCTAGCTATTATTTGTTCTTTTGTTTGCTCTACTTCTTCTTGCTTTATTATTGGTTCTTCTACTTCTTCCTGTTTTATTGTTTGTATTATTGGTTCTTCTACTTCTTCCTGTTTTATTGTTTGTATTATTGGTTCTTCTATTTCTTCCTGTTTTATTGTTTGTATTACTGGTTCTTCTATTTCTTCTTGTTTTATTATTTGTATTACTGGCTCTATTACCTCGTCTTCTGAAATCGCTGCCACTTGTTCTTTTTCTTCAATTTTTCCAGTATCAGGATTATATACTAAATTATCTTCTTCAGCATTATCTTTAAAATCAATATTTTCTAATACACGAGCAGTCATTCTATCACTAAAAGCATTTTTTTCTGTTATTTTCTTACTATTTTGCATCATTCTTGCTACAAATTCTTCAAACTCTTCATCATATTGTTCAAGAGGATGTATATTATCAAGTTCTTCTTTTGATAATATTTTTTCAGGAAATTTCTTTTTATTTATAGGTAATGTTTTTATATTTGCTAATTCTTCACTAATTTTTTCAGTTAAATCATTTTCACCTTTATCATTTCCAAATTCTTCTATTACTTCATCTTCACTTTCTTTAAACCAATTTTTATCCTCTAAATAAATTGGAGTATTCATAATAAAAGAGTTATTTACATTAACACCCAAAACTTTATTTTGTTTTTTAGCAATCATCATGCCTTTTATTTTATCAAACATGTTTATTTTTTTACTTGTTTTTAACATACCTAAATTATATGTAATATCAATGCCTGCTTTTTTTAGGTTTTCCGCTCTTTTTTCTTTACATTTTTCTTTAAATTCTGCTGTATTTTCTCCGTTTGAATTAAAAGATTGTAATACAGTTTTTAAATAATCTATAGCATAATGAGTTGAATTCATTGAATCCCAATCTTGTAAAGCTTTATACATTACTGTATCTACATCTTTTATGGCTCTTCTAGAATAAGTAAAATTTGCATCTTCTGCAATAATATGTCTCCTAATATCTCTTAAAATTTGACTTTTTCTATTTTTTATTAGTCTGCTACTATAATTTGCTTTAAAGTTTGCATCTCTATCAATACCTCTTATTGGCTTATTAATAGAGTATACCTTTCCACGATATAACCCTGTTACATTGTAACATCCATTACTATAATCAACTGTTACTTTTACACCTTTATTTATCAATTTTCATTCCTCCTATGATTTTTAAACTTTACATAATCTTATTAATTATAGCATATTTTTTTAAATAAATCAAATTTTATGCCAATTTTTACTATGTAATAAAATAATAACTTTACCTACAATTTTTACTAAAAATTGTAGGTAAAGCATTTTAATTATCATTTTTTTATACATATATTATTCAGCTACATTATTTGTTGATGAATCGTCTACTACTGTTCCGTATAAACCATCTTTATATTCTTGATATTGTTTTTTTAAGTCGTCATCTAAA
>CANRAB010000126.1 GCA_947628475.1 uncultured Clostridia bacterium | reverse complement strand
TGTGGTACTTGCATTTAAGTCTCCATGTGTAATTAAAATATTTATTTTTTCTTTATTTTTTATTTCAATATCTTCTATCTTTGAATTTGTTAAGTAAAAATCATTAAATCCATAACCATAAATATCTACATCATCAAATTCATATATTTTTACATCCTGATTAAAAATATATACATTATTATTCCATTCATAATTTGCATAATATGAATTTTTTAAAAATGGATCATGGTTTCCTGGAGCTATAAATATTTTTGTCTCTGGAATTGTTTTAAATAAATTATTTATATAATCTATACTCGAAATTTTAACATACTGTTCTTCATACAAATCTCCAGCTATAAATAAATATTTTATTTTTTCTTCTTTTATATGTTCTATTACTTTACTAAATATTTTTCTTTGTTCTAATCTTCTTATATCGCCTAATTCCTCTTGTTTGCTCAATGCAGTAAATGGTGCATCTAAGTGCAAATCTGCTATGTGTATAAATTTCATTTTTTCTTCCTCTCTTTAAATATAATTTTTAATTATATATTTCCATTTTTTAATAAGTAATTTCTTGCTATAATGCTGTCTGGATGCATTGCTGCTCTTCTTTCTATTTGTAGCGTTATTTTTTTGTCTATTATATATAATACTGCTTTATCTATGCTTTCTTCTAATAAATTATTTACATATTCTATATCTGGAAAACCTCTCTCTTTGCTTGTTCTATCCGCTATAAATAATATTTTATCTAATAAAGTCATATTTGTTATTCCTGTTGTATGTGCTCTTATTGCTTGTCCCATTTCTTTAGTAAATCCTAACTCTTTTATCGCAATATCCTCGCCTATTTTTGCATGTAATAAAGTAGGATTTTCTCTTTCAACTTCATCTATTTCTATATGATTTTCTTTTACATATTCTAATTTCTCTTCATTTGTCATTTCTTTTGCTATATCATGAGCAATTCCTACTTTAGCTGCAATTTCTATATCCTGATTAAATTTTTTTGCGATTTCAATACACCTTTCCATTACACATTCACTATGATTAAATCTTTTTTCTGATAATCTTAATTTTACAAGATCTTTTATTTCTTCTAATTCCATTTCTTATTCCTTTCTAATAAATACTTTTAAAAAATATATTTTAATTTAATTAATAATATTTATATAATTTAGCATTTTGTTTATTATATTCTATATAAAGCCAATTCTATTAATTTATCTAATAATTCTTCATATTTTAATCCTGTTTTTTCCCATAATTTTGGATACATACTTATATCAGTAAAACCCGGTAAAGTGTTTATTTCATTTATGTATATTTTATTTTGTTTTTCATCTATAAAAAAATCTACTCTTGCTAAACCTTTACAATCTGTTGCTTTATATGCTTTTTTTGCTATGCTTCTTATTTTATTAGATAACTTTTCTGATATTTCAGCTGGTATTATTGTTTTTGATTCTTTATTATTATATTTAGCGTTGAAACTATAAAATTTGTCTGCTGGAATTATCTCTCCTAATATTGATGTTTGAACATCCTCATTTCCTAATACAGCACATTCTATTTCTCTTCCACTTATATTTTCTTCTATCAATATTTTATTATCGAACATACCTGCATGTTCAATACATTCTTTTAATTCTTCTATATTATTTGCTTTGTTTATTCCAACTGATGAGCCTGAATTTGATGGTTTTATAAACATTGGAAAATCTAATTTTTCTGTTATTTTCTGAGTAATCTCAAATATATTATATTTCTCTTCAGAAAAATCTTTTTCTATGTATATATATTCATCATTACTTTTTCTAATATAAACATATTCGGCTTGCATAATATTTGCTTTTTCAAATATAATTTTTGTATATACTTTATCCATACATATACTAGAAGATAATATCTTACATCCTACGTAAGGAATTTTTAATAATTCTAACATTCCTTGTAGACTTCCATCTTCTCCACCTAGGCCATGCAAAACTGGAAATACTACATCTAAATTTTTTAATGTTTTACATATATTTTCTATTCTCTCTGTACTTTCAATATTCTCTCCCATTACTATATCTTTATCAATTTCTTTATATTGAAACCAGTCTCCATTTTTACTTATAAATATAGGATAAATTTCATATTTATCTTTATTTAATTTTTTTAAAACTGATGTTCCAGAAATAACTGAAACGTCATGTTCTGTTGATGTGCCTCCAAAAATCACTCCTAATTTTATCTTTTTCATATATTCACATTCCCTTCCCATTGCAAAACATTCCCATAAAATTAATTCTATAGTATTAAAATTTAATAAGTGATTAAATAACACCTATATAATTTTTTAAAAAATTACTTTTCAAATTTTTCCTTTTGTAACCATTTTGATATTTCACTAAAATTCATTCTATTAGACGCTTTTAACAAAATACAATCTTCTTTTTTAATTATTTCTTGCATCTTTTCTATGCAAGTTTTATTTGTATTTAATTTATATACTTCCTTTACTCCAAGTTTTTTTGCTTCATCTGCAATATACCTTGCAAGGTTTCCAA
>CANRAB010000125.1 GCA_947628475.1 uncultured Clostridia bacterium | reverse complement strand
AATCAAATTATAAATTAAATTTGTAAACATACAAATAACAATACCGCAAACAGTAGGAATAGTAAACGCTAGTAAAGTCCATTTTAGGCTTTTAGTTTCTTTTTTTATAGTAATAAGGGCAGTGCTACAAGGAAAATGCAAAAGAGAAAAAATCATTGCATTTATACCAGTAAGCAAAGTCCAACCATTTTGAATAAGAATTTTACCAATAGCGAAAGTATCATCTAAATTTACTAAAGTACCAGTAGCCATATAACTCATTAGAATTATAGGTAAAACAATTTCATTTGCAGGAAAACCTAAAATAAAGCCAAGTAAAATGTATCCATCAAATCCCATAAGTCGAGCAAAAGGCTCTAAGAACTGTGCTAAATGTGTTAATATGGATATTCCACCAATATTTACATTAGCAAAAAGCCAAATAACAAGACCAGTAGGAGCAGCAACTGCAACGGCTCTACCAAGGACAAAAAGTGTTCTATCGAGCAAGGAACGTACTAAAATTTTTCCAATTTGCGGTTTCCTATATGGTGGAAGTTCCAAAATAAAAGATGATGGTATACCTTTGAGGATGGTTTTAGAGAGCAACTTTGAAACCATAAGTGTAAGCCAAATACCGAGAAGTATTAATAGTAAAACAAATATTGTAGCTACAAATGATGAAATTGAAGGTGCAAAAAAACTTCCAATAAAAATTGTTGCCATGGTAATTAAAAAAGGAAACCTTCCATTGCAAGGTACGAAATTGTTAGTTAAGATAGCAATTAATCGTTCACGAGGAGAATCTATAATTCTACAGCCAACAATGCCAGCACTATTACAGCCAAAGCCCATACACATAGTTAAAGCTTGCTTGCCAGAAGTACAACATCTTTTAAAACACCTATCTAAGTTAAACGCTATTCTCGGTAAATAACCCAAGTCTTCTAAGAATGTAAACATAGGAAAGAAGATGGCCATAGGAGGAAGCATAACAGCTATAACCCAAGATAAAGTTTGATAAACTCCGTCAATTAAAATTCCTTTAAGCCAAGCAGGACTATGAAAATTATCAAAGAATATATATAGTTTTTCTTGTATTAGTTCAAAGAAGGTAGAAAGTATTTTTGAGGGATAATTTGCTCCAATAATAGTAATCCAGAAAATTACGCCTAAAAATAAAAGCATGATGGGAATGCCATATTTTTTTGAGGTAAGTATTTTGTCAATTTTTCTATCACGTAAATTATAGTTTTTGTTTCTTAAAATACATACACTTTTACTTACTTCTTCACATTTTTCAATAAAACTAGAAACAAGTTCGTTTTTAGAAGCATCATTCAACAAATCAGTAGTATTTTCAATTTTAGTATTTACAAGTTTAGGGGTAGCTGTAATTTTTCCAGTAGCCATATCGTAAATAGTAGAGAGTAAATTTTTTAAAGTTTTTTTCTTTCTAGCTATAGTCCCTACAACAGGTACACCAAGTAAAAAGCTTAATTTCTTTAAATCAACAAAAATTCCTTTCTTTTTAGCTTCATCTAATAAATTTACACAAACAATAACATTAGAAGTAAGTTCCATTATTTGGTAAACCAGATTCAAATTACGTTCTAAACAGGTTGCATCAATTACAACAACAGTAACATCTGGATGACCGAGAACAAATATAATTTCTAGCGATTTCTTCTTCTTGAGAATTAGACATTAAAGAATATGTACCTGGTAAATCTATTAATAAAAAACTCTTAGATTGAAATTTACAAACACCAGCAGCATTAGCAACCGTTTTACCGCGGCCAATTACCGGTATGTTGATGAAGACCAGTTAAGCCATTAAAAACTGTGCTTTTTCCAACATTTGGGTTACCTGCAATAGCAATAGTAAAATCGTGATTAATATCTTTTTCAAAAATATCTTGCTCGGAAACATTAAAACCAGTAGAATTTTTTGTAAGTCCCATGAAAATCATTCCTTTCCTGATTAACTTAAATTTTAAAATATAACACTGTATTATATGAGTAAAATTAAAAAGTGTGAGGATTTGACTTTAAAACCAGAGTGTGCTATTATAAACATATAATTTAGATGATTTCTAAATAAAAAGGGGGAAATTTTATGGAGGAAGAATTTGAAAAAAAGTCTACTAAAAAAGTAGGTATAATTGTAGCTGTTATATTAGTTTTATTAGTAGCAGCAATAATGGGAGCTATTATTTTAATTTCAAACAAAAAACCAGCAAAAATATTTTCTAAAAATGTAGAAGAAGTATTTGAAATGACAGACAAAGAACTTGAAGATGTTAATGCAGGAAGAGTTGAGTTAGAATTAACAGCAGAAGTTAAAGGATCAAATCCACAAGTAAAAGCAATGAACGGAATTTTAAGTGCACTAAAATTAAAGGTAATATCAGAATATGATGAAAACCAGAAATATTTTAATGAAAATGTAATAGCTTTATATGATAATAAAGAAGCAATTAATGTATCAGCTATGATACAAAATGATAAGATGTATTTTTATTTAAAAGATTTATTTGATAAATATATTGAATTAGATGAAGAATATTTAGAAGATATTGATTTATCTGCAATATTTGAAGCAACA
>CANRAB010000124.1 GCA_947628475.1 uncultured Clostridia bacterium | reverse complement strand
GAAAGAACAAAAGAAAGGAATGAAGAAGATGAGAAACGCTGAAACCGTTGATAATGTAGAGAGAGAGAGAGAGAGAGCTATAATTTAGAAGATAGTGCATATTTAGTATGCTTAAATAATGCAGAAAATTATTTAACAGGAAAATTATATTTAAAATATAGAAAACAAAAAGTTGATATGCTAAAAGTGAGAAGTATAGAGTCAGAGCTTAAAAACTTGAACGATACTTCCTGACCTTTTGGTATGTCAACTTTTTGTGTTGAATAAGGTAAAAAAATAAAAAACATATAAAGTAAACAAAATGCAGGAAAAACTGCAAAAGGAGGAATTTAAGAATGGAGAAAAAAAGAAAAACACGAGGCATAACCTTAATAGCGCTAATAATAACCATAATAGTAATGCTAATATTAGTAGCAGTAACAGTACAAATAACCATAAATGGTGGAATATTTGAGAAGGCAGGAGAAGCAGTAGGAAAGACAAAAGCAGCTATAGAAAATGAGAGCAACTTAGATATAGATGATTTAGTGCATGAAACAATAACAGGAATAACAGTAGAGCAAGTAGAAGATGAAAATCCGGGAGAATTAGAAACAGAAGGAGATGAAAATACATTTATAATAAATAGTATAGAAGATTTACTATTTTTTGCAAAAGATGTAACAGATGGAAATAATTATGAAAATAAAACAGTAAAATTAGGTTTAGATTTAGACTTTGCCTCAAATAAATCATATGTAAATCCAAAAAGTACAGATTATGAAGAATATGGATACACTAACCAAGAAGGAAAAGATTTAAAAACATTATTAACAACAGGAGAAGGATTTAAACCAATAGGAATAACAACAAATGAAGAAGGATATAGAGATAAAAGTTTTAAGGGAACATTTGATGGAAATGGAAAAATAATAAATAATTTGTATATAAACAAAACATTAGAGGACAATAAAAATGATTTTAGAGTAGGATTGTTTGGGAATAATTATGGAACAATTGAAAATTTAGGTTTAAACAATTGTAATATATCTGCAACGTTGACTACGAACGGTATAAATACTGTTATGAATGGAGGAATTGCTGGAGTTAATTATAAAATAATTGATAGTTGTTTTGCCTGTGGAAATCTGTCAACTATTGGTGAAGAAAGTGCTAAAGTATGTGTTGGAAGTTTAGCAGGCAATTGTAGTGGTGATGCTAAGATTAGCAATTGTTATAGTAATACAAAATTATATGCTACAAATATTAACGGAAACATAGTGATTGGTGGAATGACTGGAAATTCAGGACAAAATGGTAACATAGAAAATTGCTATAGCATTGGGAAAATAGGAGTTAGTTGTAATAGTAATGATAATCTTTGTTGGGTTGGTGGAGTGATTGGTGGTTCTAACAGTCAAAACGCTATAATAAACAACTGTTATAATATTAGTGATATTTATTTCGAAGGTGATTTTGGGTCAATAGTTGTTGGTGGTGTAGTTGGGTATTTTAAAAATTCGAATATGAATAATTGTCATAATAAAGGAATAATTAGTTTAAACGTAAAGGTAAGTAGAACAAAAGTTGTAGGTCAAATTGCTGGTTGTAATTACGGATCTGGTAAAATAAAAGATTGTTCTTATTTAAACAATGGAACTTATAAGGATGTTGGACATAATGATGGAGTACATGCAGAAAAACAAATTGAAGCAATAGAAAAAGAAAGCGAAATGTCTAATATATTAGATATAATAGGAGAAAAGTTTAAAGAAGGAAAGAACGGTTATCCAATATTAAGTTGGCAAGAAGAATAATTATAGAAAATATACTAAAATGATAAATAAAAGAAGCTCAATTAATACATATTATAATTTTATAAATATAAAAATGTTTTTATAAACAGATAATATAAATAAAGATATATTATCTGTTTAAATTTTATGTATTTATTATATCTTGTAAAGAAATGTACATAGAAATAAAATTTAATTCATAGAAGTCAGAAATCTGCCAATATTTTTTGATTAGTTCACCCTAAAATAATATTTTAACTTATGACTTGTTCACCCTTGAATAGTCACAAGTTATGATGTATAATATAAAAGTTCTCATACCTCCATTATATCATAGGGTGAACTTATCACAAGTTATTAATAAAAAATTAAAAAATATACTTGCAAAAAAGAAAAAACTATGATAAAGTATAAACACTTTTAATCAAAGGCAAGTCTTAAAGCCAAAAGTTCAAATCTAAGAACTAAAAAGGAAAATTTTTTAAATCTAAAAGAAATTAAATCTTAAAAAAAAATCCAAATATTGATTAAAAAATAAAGAAAGTGGATTTTGTAGCCATATAGAAGTCCACTTATTTAAGGAGGTAATGTATATGGTAGAAAACAAGAAAAGAGATTTATTAATACCAAAGAACGATGTAGTATTTCATGCATTATTTAGAGAGGATAATAAGGAGATATTAGAGAATCTAATATCGGCAATAGTAGGAGAAGAGGTAAAAGTAGAAACAACAGATAAAAACAGATTTGTAGAGATAACATCATCAGAAGAAAAAATGGGGATAATGGATTTAAGAGCAGAACTAAAGGGAGGAATGCAATGTACAATAGAGATAC
>CANRAB010000123.1 GCA_947628475.1 uncultured Clostridia bacterium | reverse complement strand
TTCGCAGAAATTCTATGTATCTTTTTTGGCACCCTTTCAAAGTAAATTTGAACTATTTCCAAAAAATCTACTTAGAAATTCTAGCTCCTTCCGTTAGAACCACTTCACTTGCAGAATTTTTATTGTAACTATCTAAAAAGATTTTAATAAATATATAACTTATTATTAGAGAAAGGAATGATTGATTTTATGAAAATTGGATTTGTTTTTCCGGGTCAAGGTTCACAGAAAATAGGCATGGGGAAAGACATATATGAAAAGTATGAAGAAGCAAGAAATATGTATAAATATGTAGAGAATATTACAAATATGGATGTTAGTAAGATAACATTTGAAGGTACAGAAGAAGATTTAAGTAAAACAGCAAATACTCAAATTTGTATTTTAACAATGAGTTTAGCAATATTAGAGGTTTTAAAAAAACATAATATAAATGCAGAGATTTGTAGTGGTTTAAGTTTGGGTGAATATACAGCTTTAATTTATAGCAATGTTTTAGGTTTAGAAGAAGGGGTAAAGATAGTACAAAAAAGAGGAGAACTTATGCAAAATCTTGTACCAACTGGAAATTGGAGTATGGCTGCAATTATAGGTTTAGAGAATAATCAAGTAGAGGAAATTTGCAAGAAATGTAATAAAGGTTTTGTAGTTCCTGCAAATTATAACTGTGTAGGGCAAGTAGCAGTTTCAGGAGAAAAGGAAGCGGTTACAGAGGTAATGGAAGAAGCAAAAAAAATTGGAGCAAAAAAGGTAGTAGAGCTTAAAACATCAGGACCATTTCATACAGTTAAATTAGAAAAGGCGGCAGAAGAATTAAGAAAAGAACTTGAAAAAGTACATATACAGAAAACAGAAAAAACAGTTATAAAAAATATAGATGGAACGCCATATAAAGATACAGATAATATAAAAGAAATATTACAAAAACATATAGTAAGTCCGGTGCAATTTGAAAAAACAATAAAAACAATGATTGAGATGGGAGTAGATACTTTTGTAGAAATAGGTCCAGGAAAGACTTTAACAGGATTTGTAAAGAGGACAAATAAAGAAGTTAAAATACTTAATGTAAATGATGTAAATAGTTTAGAAGAAGCGATTTTGTTATTAAAAAAATAAGCATTATTTATTAATTTAAAATAAAGAATTTTTTATTTTAAATTAAGAAATTATCATAAAATTAAAGAAAGGATGATTTTAATGAGTAAAGTAGCATTAATAACTGGCTCAAGTAGAGGTATAGGAAAACAAATAGCAATCAAATTTGCAAAAGAAGGATATAACATTGTTTTAAACTATGTAAACAAAAGTGAAGAAGTAGATAAAACAATTGAAGAGATAAAGAGTTTAGGAGTAGAGGTATTAGAAGCACAAGGAGATGTTTCAAATTTTGAGGAGAGTGAAAAAATAGTAGAATTAGCAATTGAAAAATTTGGACAGATAGATGTGCTTGTAAATAATGCTGGGATAACAAGAGATACATTAATAATGAGAATGAAACCAGAGGATTTTTCAAAAGTTATAAATGTTAATTTAGTTGGAACATTTAACATAACAAAAAATGTAGTACCATATATGATGAAAAAAAGACAAGGAAGAATTATAAACATTTCATCAGTAGTTGGAATAAGTGGTAATGCAGGTCAATGTAATTATGCAGCATCAAAAGCAGGAATAATAGGATTTACGAAAAGTTTAGCAAAGGAACTTGCAAGTAGAAATATATTAGTAAATGCAGTAGCTCCGGGATTTATAGAAACAAGCATGACAGATGTATTGCAAGAAAGTGTAAAGGAAAGTATAAAGAAACAAATACCTTTGAACAGAATAGGAATGCCAGAAGATGTAGCAAATGTGGTTTATTTCTTAGCATCAGAAGAAAGTTCTTATGTTACAGGGCAAGTTTTGCAAGTTGATGGTGGCATGTTAATGTAGAGTTTCTTTTTCAAACTAGATATAATATTAGGGAGGAAATTTTAAGTAATGGAAAGAAGAGTTGTAGTTACAGGAATTGGAGCAATAACTCCAATAGGAAATAATGTGGAAGAATTTTGGGAAGGAATAAAACAATCTAAATGTGGAATAGATGAAATTACTTTATTTGATACAACAGGGTATAAAGTAAAGTTAGCAGCAGAGGTTAAAAACTATAATCCAGAAGAATACTTTGATAGAAAACAAGCCAAAAGAATGGATAGATTTACACAATTTGCAATAATTGCAGCAAAAGAGGCATTTCAAAAAAGTGGTATCACACCAGAGAATACAAATATGGAGAGAGTAGGTGTAATTGTTGGTTCAGGCATAGGTGGATTAAGAACAATAGAAATGGAAAATCAAAAATTACAAGAAAAAGGCCCAGATAGAGTATCTCCAATGTATATTCCAATGGCTATTACAAATATGGCTTCAGGAAATATCGCCATAGAATTAGGAGCAAAGGGAGAATCTGAAACTATAGTAACTGCTTGTGCAAGTGCAACACACTCCATAGGTCAAAGTTATAGAATGATAAAACATGGATATGAAGATGTAATGATTACAGGAGGTGCAGAAGCTTCTATCACTCCTTCAGGAATAGCTGGTTTTACTAATATGAAAGCTTTAAGTACAACGCCTGATAAAACAAGAGCAAGTATCCCTTTTGATAAAGAAAGAAATGGCTTTA
>CANRAB010000122.1 GCA_947628475.1 uncultured Clostridia bacterium | reverse complement strand
ACAAATGGAGAATACAACGCATATTGGACAGATGATAGTAATTTTGCCAATAAAAGTGGAATGGGAGATGTTTCAACGAGTGTAGCAAATCAATTCATGCTAAGAAAATATAAAAATGATATAGAATATGCTAATGTTACAGATATAAACTCAAAAGCAACAGCAATATTGCTGGATACAAAGATATGGGAAGACTTTGCACTAGGATTTGAAGGTTCATTTGCATATGGAAGTCCAACAGTAGAAATGTGGGTAGACTCATGGAATCAAAAAGGATATGGGAAATTATATGATAATGTAGTTAGAGAATCAGATAGCTTAACATTTGATAATTGTTTTCATAATTATGGTTATAGAGGAATTCCTCCATTTATACATTACTATGAAACAAAAGGATATGGCTATAAAGTAGGAACATCAAATAATAATATGGAGGAACAATTAAACATATCTACGGATGCAAATGGATATAATGATGAATTATATTTTCCACATACTTCAATAACAGATACAACTGATAAATATTGGTTTGCGACTCCTACATATAGAAAATTTGACTGGTACTATTATTGTGGGCTTCAAGCTGAGTGTGTATTTGGAGAAAATGTTATTACGGTTTCTAAGTCAGGGGAAACAGTTAAAGCAAAGGATCTAAGGGAAGGAAATAGTATAGTTTATTATAATATAGATACAGGAGAGCTTGAGGAAGGAACTGTAAAAAAAGTGTATATACACCAACAAGCAACATCATTTATACAATATACATTTGATGATGAAACATATTTAAAAGCAACAGATTATCATCCAATATACACGAAAGATGGATGGAAATCATTTACTGAAAGAAATGGTTACCCAAAACCACAAGTTGGAGATGAAGTAAAAACAACAGAAGGATGGAAAACAATTACTGCAATTACACCATTTTCAGGATTAGAGGATTGCTATGATTTTGCGGTACAAAAAGAAAGTGGAGAAGAAATAAATAATTATTTTGCTAACGATACATTAGTTAAAAGCGCAATAGACACTCCTGAACATGATAGTGATTTTTACATATTTTATGATGAGTATAGTATGGATTGTTTAGTTAGTTGTTCTTATGAAGGAATTGTTGGAGGAACTCAGCTTAATATAGAAGAAAGCAATGCAGCACTTCGACCAATAGTAGTACTACCAACAAGTGCACCAGGATATAAAGATAGTGATGGAGTATGGCATTTATCAGAAGAACCAGGAAGATTAGTAGTTCATCATTACATAGAAGGAATGCCAGATGAAACTAAGTTGGTAGATGATGAAATAACAGAAGAATTAGAAGATGGAACACACTATGTAACAAATCCATTAGATGAAGATAAATATGATACAGATATGTACGAATATACTGGTAAAACCACAGGAGATCCAACAGAAGGAGAGATAGAATCTGGAAAAACAACAGAGGTTACATATTGGTATAGATTAAGAAAACACATAATTACAACAGAAGTAAAAGGAACAGGAGGACATATAACAGGAGAAGGAGAGGAAATAGAAGAAGAAGTAGAACATTTAAAGAATAGTGAAAAAGATATAATAATAACACCTAATGAGGGGTATTATATAAAGAGAATAACAGTAAATGGGAATGAGATAGAATTTACACCAGAAGAAGATGGAACATATACAATGGATAAATTTAAAGAAGTGAAAGAAGATAAGCATATAGTTGTAGAGTTTGAGGTAAAAAAAGAACCAATACAGCCTGAACCAACAGAACCAAAACCAACAGAACCTACACCTTCAGAACCAGATGACGAGCAGGAACCTTCTGAGCCAACTATTACTCCTATACAGCCAGAAGATGCAACTACAAAAGATAAAAACTTACCAAATACAGGTAAAAATCAGGTTATAGTTGTAGCAATTATAATAACATGTATAATAGGAGTAGTATCATTCATAAAATATAAAAGAATGAATTTACAATAATTAAAAGGAGATATTATGCAAAGAACAAAATTGGCAGATAGAATATTGCCTACTTACACAAAAGGAGAAGAAATATTCAACATGGTTTCACATATAGTTGGAGCAACCTTGGGAATAATAGCAATAGTTTTAGGAGTTATCTTTTCAGCAATACATGGAAATGGATATGGAATATCTGCAAGCATAGTTTATGGAATAACATTAATAGTATTATATACAATGTCTAGCATATATCATGGATTAAAACCAAATAAAATGGCAAAAAAGGTATTTCAAGTTATAGATCATTGTTCAATATTTTTATTAATAGCAGGAACTTATACACCATTTACACTATGTACATTAAGAGAATATAATCCGGTGGTAGGATGGACAATATTTGGAATAGTTTGGGGATTGGCAGTACTAGGAATAGTTTTAAATTCAATAGATTTAAAAAAGTACAAAACATTTTCAATAATATGTTATTTAGTTATGGGTTGGTGCATAATTGCAAGAATGAATATTGTTATAAAAGCTCTAGAACCTCTAGGATTTTCGCTATTATTAGGAGGAGGAATAGTATATACAGTAGGTGCAATATTTTATGGTTTAGGACAGAAGAAAAAGTGGATGCATTCAATATTTCATCTAGCTTGTGTAATTCGGAAGTCTATTACAATTAATATGTATATTAGTGTATGTTGTATAAATTGGCAATTTATGTAAATATGTGATATAATATAAT
>CANRAB010000121.1 GCA_947628475.1 uncultured Clostridia bacterium | reverse complement strand
GCAAACACAGATGACTGGTACGCATATGGAACAGAAGAAAAAGACAAAAGATGGGCGAATGCAGTAACAGTAGGTAGTTTAGATGGGGCAGAGGCAGGAAAAACAACAAGAACAAAATATCAAGAAGCAGAAGTAGGAACACCAATAGAAGAAGACGATATATTAGGAATGTATGTATGGATACCAAGATATGCATATAAAATACCAGATGAAAATTATCACAAAAGTAATGCAGGAATAATAGACATAAAGTTTATAGGAGGAACAAAAGATACAATAAGTGATGGAGATATAGTGGAATATAATGCGGAAACAACAGGAGATTTTGAACATTTTCCAAACGGATATGTAATCCATCCAGCATTTAATGTAGACACAGGAAGTGGAATAAAAAGACTAACGGGAATATGGGTAGCAAAGTTTGAAGCAAGTAGCAGTAATACAACAAAAGAGAATGAAAATTTAGGAGACAAATATGGAGCTTCAAAAGCATATAGTGATACTGAGGCACCATCCAATAGTGAAGGTTCAGACCAAGTAACAATAAGACCAAATGCAACAAGTTGGAGAAATATAAGTGTAAAAAATTCATATATAGCTTGTACAAACATGGTAAAAACAGGGAATGTGCAAGGATTATCAACAACTGCAGATAGTCATTTAATTAAAGATACCGAATGGGGAGCAGTGGCATATTTAACGCAAAGTGAATATGGAAATGCACAAAAGGAAAGTGAAGCAGAATCAGGTGTATGGAATAATAGCTATTATGAAGGAGATGAAAGTGCAGATGGTAAGGTAAGTTATGGAACAACAAGAACAGGAATGATAGGAGAGACAAGAGATGATAGGACGGAAGGTTATTTGGTAAAAAATGGAGACAAAGAAATAGATAGAGCGACTGGAACAGTAACAATAAAATATAAAGATACCGAAAATGGTGATGGAGATGTAACAAAAATATTTTATGAATATAATACAGAACAAGGAGTTCATGGAAGTACCACAGGAACAGTATATGGAATATACGATATGGCAGGAGGAGCTAATGAGTATGTAGCAGGTTATCTATATCATTTATCAGTTACTGTTAATAAAGACGAAGGTTCGATTATTTTTTTTAGAGAAGATTCAAATGTTCCTGTTAAGCATAAGTCTCTATATCAAAGCTCTGTTGATGGAAATGACTACAGTTCTTATGATTATAATAAATCAAAGTATGGAGTTGGACTTTGGGAAACCTCATCGAATGGAAATGGCGGTACGGCATGGAACTTTGGTAACTCATTTTATGCTTGGAAAAATATGCAATTCTTTATGTTTGGAGGATCGTATACGCAGGGCATGACGGCAGGGTGTTTTAGTTTCAATAGATGGTATGGAGGTTCTGCTGGTGGTCTTGGTTTTAGACCGGTACTTTGGATCAATTAAGATAAATATTGCCATATAGTAAATTATAGAAGTAAATTCCGTCTTAAATTTTGATGGAATTTACTTTAAAAATTTAAGAAACAATAAATTTCTATAAAAAATACTTGAAAAATAGAAAAGATTATGGTAAAGTATAAACAATTAATCAAGGCTATTTCTAAAGCCACAAGTTCAAATCTAAGAACTAAAAAGGAAAAATTTTTAAATCTAAAAGAAATTAAATCCTTAAAAAAATCCAAATATTGATTAAAAATAAAGAAAGTGGATTTTGTAGCCATATAGAAGTTCACTTATTAAAGGAGGTAAGTATATGGAAGAAAAGAAATTTATTAATACCAAATAACAAAAGTGGGAAAAGAGTATTGACAGATAGACTAAAAATAATTATAAGGTTGGTACAATGAGTGTGATTAAAGTACAATTCAAGAAAATTGTATATAATGAAATTATTTACAAATAATAGTTTTAAAAAGTTAACACAAAGTATTCAAAAATAGTAGAATTTATGTTATACTATATATAGTATAGTAGAGAGAGGTGTAGAGATATGATACAAGTAACAAATATACAAGATTTAAAAACAGCAGTAAATAAAAATGGAGAAATGGTCATTACTATGAACAATAATGATATTGTAATTATGAAAATGGAAGAATATAGAGAAAAATTATTAAAGGCAGATATAGAAGAACATTTATTAAAGGCAGAAGATGATATAAGAAATGGCAGAGTAAAAGATGCAAGAGAAATTTTTAAAGAATGGAAAGAAAAATATGGAATATAGCATAAAATTAGCAGACCAATTTTTAGATGAGTTTGAAGAAATATGTGATTATATTTCTAATAAATTAAAAAATATAGATGCATCAAATAGATTAAGAGAAAAAGTAATATATAATGTCCTTTTATTAGAGAATTCTCCCAAAATGTGTCCTGAAATAGGAAAGATAGATAGAACAGAAAGACAATATAGAAGAATAATTGTAAATAACTATGTTATATTATATACGATAGATGAGCTAGAAAAAATGATATATATTGCACATATATATTATAGTGGAAGAAACTATTTAGATGGTGGTTTATTATAGAACATAAATAATATTTTTGCTTTGAGTTTAAGAAATTAAATTCAAGGTATTTTTTTATGGGATTATAAAAAAATTATAAATGGTAAAATTAAGTGACGGTTTAAAAAAATTGAAACCCAGTTAGTATAAACTTTTAGTAGGGAAATTATTAGAAAAAGATTGAATAAGAGATACCAATTTGATAGAATATTTTTA
>CANRAB010000120.1 GCA_947628475.1 uncultured Clostridia bacterium | reverse complement strand
AAAAGAATGAATAGAAAAAGCAACGAAGAAGAAATACATGAACTAATAAAAAAGATAAAAAAAGAAATTCCAGAAGTCATTTTGAGAACTTCATTAATAGTTGGCTTTCCAGGTGAAACTGAAAAAGATTTTGAAAAACTATATAATTTTGTTGCAGAAGCAAATTTTGATAAATTAGGTGTGTTTAAATACTCAAAAGAAGATGGAACACCAGCAGCAAAACTACCAGAGCAAATACATTATAAAACAAAAACAAAAAGACATAATGAAATAATGAATTTAGCAAAAGAAATCTCAAGAAAAAAATTAACAGAAAAAATAGGAAAAGAATATGAAGTATTAATAGAAAATAAAACATTTGATGGTAAATATTATGTTGGAAGGACATATATGGATATACCTGAAGAAGATGGTCTATTATATATACCAAATACAAAATCAAATTTAGAAAATACATGGGTTAAAGCAAAAATAACAGATGTAAAAGATTATGATCTAGTAGGAAAATTAGTTAATTAATAAATGAAAGGAGTAAAAGTATGGCAAATAAAGTAGAACCACGAACTTTACCTGGATTTATGGAATTATTACCAAATGACCAAGTTAAGTTCAACCAAATGATACAAATTATTCAAAATTCTTATGAACGTTTTGGATTTTTACCTTTAGATACGCCAGTTATTGAATTATCTGAGGTGCTTCTTGCAAAAGCAGGAGGGGAAACAGAAAAACAAATTTATCGCTTCACAAAGGGCGATTCAGATTTATCTTTAAGATTTGATTTAACAGTACCACTTGCTAAATATGTTGCAGAATATTATAATGATTTAACATTTCCATTTAAAAGATATCAAATTGGTAAGGTTTATCGTGGAGAAAAAGCACAAAAAGGTAGATATCGTGAATTTTATCAATGTGATATTGATATAATAGGAGATGGAGAGCTTAGTATTATAAATGATGCTCAAATTCCTAGTATAATTTATAATACATTTAAAGAACTTGGTTTTGATAATTTTACAATTTGTATTAACAATCGTAAAATTCTTAATGGACTTTTTAAATCTCTTAATTTATCTGATAATGCAACAGAAATTTTGCGTGTAATTGATAAAATTGAAAAAATTGGAGCGGAAGCTGTTAAGGGTGAACTTAAAACTATTGGTATTAGTAATCAAGCAGTCGATACAATTATAAATTTTATTTCTATAGAGGGAAGTGCTGATGAAAAAATATCTGCATTAAAAGAATTAAATATATTAGAAGATACATTTAAAGAAGGGGTACAAGAACTTTCAGATGTAATAAAATATATTAGATTTTTAGAAGTTCCAGAAGAATACTTTACTATTGACCTTAAAATAGCAAGAGGATTAGACTATTATACAGGAACAGTATATGAAACATTCTTAAATGATTATAAAAAAATTGGAAGTGTTTGTTCAGGTGGACGTTACGATAATCTTGCAGAATATTATACTGATAAAAAACTACCAGGAGTTGGTATTTCCATAGGATTAACAAGATTATTCTACCAATTGAACCAAATGGAAGCGGTAAAAGTAGATAAAGATTCTGTTGCTGATGTTTTAATTCTTCCAATGGATCCAGAGTTAGAAGAATGTATGAAACTTGCGAGTATATTGCGACTTCAAGCAAAAATTAATACAGACATTTACTTTGATGATGCAAAAATAAAGAAAAAAATGAAATATGCTGATAAGTGGCACATCCCATTTGTTATTATAATTGGAGAGGAAGAAAGAGCAACAAAGTTATATACTTTGAAGAATATGAAAACAGGAGAACAATTAAAACTTTCTCTTGAAGGTGTTATAGAAACAATTAAAAAAAGCAAGATTTAATCATAATAAGCAGATAGAACTTTCTATCTGCTTATATTATTGTAACCTTTAACAAAAAAGAATTTCTTAATCTTACAATTTTGTAAGGTTCTTTTCCTTAATTTGTGATATAATTTATTTATAAATAAAAAAGGTTTGCACTTTATTAAAATAATAATGAAATTAAGGTGATAATAATGAAAATATTAAAAGTAATAATGCGCATAGTATTAATTATATTAATAGTATTAATAAGTATAGGGTTATTAATAGTTCATAGTGGATATAAGATGTATAAAGAAGCTTTAGAACAAATTTCTTTAGAAGAAAAAGTACAATCAATTAGTGAAAAGGAAAATTATGCTAAGCTAGAAGAAGTACCACAAATGTATATAAAAGCAGTAATATCTGTTGAAGATCATAGGTTTTATAAACATAAAGGAATTGATATAATTGCCATAGGAAGAGCAATGGTAAATGATATAAAATCCATGGAATTTGTTGAAGGAGGTAGTACAATTACTCAACAATTAGCAAAAAATATGTATTTTACTCAAGATAAAAAATTAAGCAGAAAGATTGCAGAAACATTTATGGCAGCTGCTATTGAAAAAAATTATGAAAAAGATGAAATATTAGAATTATATTTTAATACAAGCTATTATGGAGATGGATATGATACAGTAAAAGAGGCATGTAAAGGATATTTTAATAAGGAACTAAGTGAAATGACAGATTATGAGAGTATTTTGCTAGCTGGCATACCAAATGCTCCTTCAGTATATGCACCAACAAAAAATCCAGATTTAGCAAAACAAAGACAAAAACAAGTAATGGATAAAATGATTAAATATGGATATTTAACAGAAGAAGAAGCATATAATATAATTAATTTTCAAGATAATTAGACCATATTAGGAGGAGTTCCAATTGGAACTCTTTTTTTAAAAGTATTTTGCAAACAAGTGTTTACAAATATAAATAAAAATGATATAATATTTAAAGTAAGAAGGTGAACATTACTTGAGAATTTATTGTTGTAT
>CANRAB010000119.1 GCA_947628475.1 uncultured Clostridia bacterium | reverse complement strand
AAAGTTCCAATACTTGTATGTTTTTCCTTTCTGGTGCCGATGGTGGGACTCGAACCCACATGGTTTCCCGCATGATTTTGAGTCATGTGCGTCTGCCAGTTCCGCCACAACGGCATATTACCTAAGGGCTTTTTTTGCCCTTTTATGGTTTGTACGCATTTTTTGGATCTCTTCTATCATTATTTTGCCTTCTATCAGACTTTCTTTTATTTGATGATACATTTTCATTTACTCTTCTTCTGTCTTCAATTTTTCTTCTTTCCTTTTTTCTTCTGTCTTCAAACATCTTTCCATTTGCATCTATTACCATCTTTAGAACACCTCCTTATAATTTTTTCACTAGTTCTTTAAATTTATTGCCTCTTTCTTCAAAATTTTTAAACATATCAAAACTTGCACTTGCTGGTGAAAATAATACAATTTGATTACGTGTTGCCTTTTGCTTTGCTCTTTTAATTGCTCCCTCTAATGTACTTTCTTTGTATATTTCAATGCTTTTATTAAGTTCTTCACTTTTCTTTTTTACTACTCCATATATTTTTTCTGTAGTTGCCCCTATAAGAATTAAAGTTTTTACTTTTTCAAGTATTGGCTGAGCAATCGGTTCATAGTCTAAATGTTTATCATATCCACCTGCTATTAAAACAATCTCTTCATCAAATGATTTTAATCCTGCAATTGTTCTTGTTGGGCTTGAAGCAATTGAATCGTTATACCATTTTACTCCTTCAATTTCTCTTACAAATTCCAGCCTATGTTTAACACCTTCAAAACTTTTAATTGCTTTTACCTGCTCCTCTATCTCTACAAGCTCTTTTGTTGCTGCAATAGCAGCACAAATATTTTCTGCATTATGTATTCCTCTAAGATGTGTTTCTTTTAATTTTAATATATGTCTTCGTAAATCATCCTCGCAGTCTTTAATTATTCCATCATCATATATAACTCCATCTTTTAATTTGCTCTTGCTGCTAAAGAAAATTACTTTGCTTTTAGCTTCTTTTTCAAAATTTTTTGTTATATTATTATCATAATTTAATATTAATATATCACTTTCTTTTTGATATTTCAAGATGTTTTTCTTAGATTCTATATATTCTTCATAAGACTTATGTATATCTAAATGATTTGGAGTTACATTTGTTATAACAGCAATATTGGGACTTTTTTTCATGGTCATTAATTGAAAACTACTTAATTCTAATATTACAATATCTGATGGCTTCATATCCTTTATTTCTGTAAATAATGGCGTTCCTATATTTCCACCTAAATAACATTTATATTTATTTTTTAGAATTTCATAAATTAACGACGTTGTAGTTGTTTTTCCATCACTGCCAGTAACACCTATTATTTTGCATGGTGCAAGTTCTAAAACAAGCTCTATCTCTGATGTCAATATTGCCCCATTTTTTACTGCTTCTTTTATCTCTGGTACATCTGGTCTACACGATGGAGATTTAAAAATTATATCAAAATCTTTTAATTTTGACAAGTAGTTTTCTCCAAATGATGTATTTATATTATATTCTTCTATTTTATTTAATATTTCTTCGTCTATTTTTTCTTTTTCTCTTTTATCAAATACAGTAATTTTTGCATGCAAATTATTCAAATAATCCAGCAATGGCTTATTACTTACTCCCAAGCCTATGATTGCTATTTTTTTATTTTTTAGGGAGTTATTAAATTCTTCTAACTTTTTATTTTTCACTATAAATCTCATTCCCTTCAAGCTTAAAACACCGTATAAATTTTAAAGTTAAACCTCAAATTAATTTACTAAAACTATTATATTTTAATTTATCATCGCTACTATGTTTTCAAATACTTGACTTGCTACTTCTTCTTTCATTTTTTCTCTGCTCTCTGCTTTTACCAATATACTTTTAC
The DNA here is from genome assembly GCA_947628475.1 of uncultured Clostridia bacterium. Taxonomy (GTDB): domain Bacteria; phylum Bacillota; class Clostridia; order TANB77; family CAG-508; genus UMGS1781. Next base: position 1,009 of record CANRAB010000119.1, on the reverse strand, counting down.
TAACATACTGCTTTGTATCATTATTATAAATTGCATAATATACTTTATTTTCACTACTTAAAGTATTTCCAAGCTCTCCTGTTACCCCTACTCCAATATTACTACTAGCAAATTCTGCTACTCTCTTTGCCATCTCTACAGCTGTTTCTATACTATAAACAGTATATTCATTTATTATATCTTTGTCAACATTAAATTTTATTTTATATTCATTTGAATAAGTTACTAAACTTACTTTTAACACATTAGATGCTCCCGCTATATTTGTTACCTCATTTGCTAAAAATCCTCCTGTGCATGATTCCATAAAAGCTATTGTTTTATTTTCTTTTTCTAACTTTCTTACAATATTTTCACAAACTTGTTTCATTTTTATTCTATCCTTTCAAACTTTAATTGTTACAATTCAAAGTTTATACTAAAAAGTACGCCAAATCTCGAAAGGAGTTATATATCTATTCCAAATTGAACCTCTGTTAGCCTACAAGTTTTTTATAACACTAAATTACTCAAAAAACTCTCCCATCTTTATTTGATTTCCTCTTAAAAAATCTTGTATAGGCATTTTCTTTGAATTTTCTGCTTGAACTTCTTGTAATATTACTACACTATCCTTTGCTTTTACGTATAAACCTTTTTTTATATCTGAATATATAACTGTTCCACCCTCTAAAGTATTCATTCTTTCTCTATGGTCTTTAAATTCTGGATGTTCTTCTTCAAATTCATTCATTTCTAAACTTTGCGCTTTCCATATCTTTATTTTTTTACCATTTAATGTTGAATATGCTCCCATTATTGGGTTTAACCCTCTAACTAAATTTTTTATTTCTTTTCCTGTCTTATTATTCCAATCTATTCTTGCCATCTCCTTGTTTAACATTGGCGCCATGGTAAAATCACTGCCTTGCTTTGTTCTTGTTACTATCCCATTTTCAATATTATCAACTGTTCTTACTAACATTTCTCCACCAATTTTTGAAAGTCTTTCCCATAATTCTCCTGTTGT
>CANRAB010000118.1 GCA_947628475.1 uncultured Clostridia bacterium | reverse complement strand
ATTATAGAAAAAATTATTAATTTATAAATGTAAATAAAAGAAAAAGAAGAATAAAAGGATTTGACAATAAAATATAAGGGGGGAAATCTATATAATATTAATTTGTTTTACATCATTGATATAATTTACACATATACTTAGAGAAAAATTTGTCATAATATTGCTTTTTATACAAAAAATTGTTAAAATATAAATAAGAGGTGAATTATATGAAGAAAAGGATTATGATTGTCATATCTATAATTGTAATTATTCTTATTGGAGTTATAATAGCTCTATTCTTAAATTTTAAAGAAAGTCCAAAAAAGGTTATAAAACAATTTATAACTGCATATAATAAACAAGATGTTGATGCAATTATTGATTGTCTTGACTTTGCTGGAGCTGATAGTTGGTATTATGATGAAGAAGACTTTTCCGAAGATGATTACAACGATTTTATAGAATGGTATAAAGAATATAGTGAAAGTGAGATAAACGAAGATAAAATTGAGATAAGAGAATCTTTAAAAAACCGTTTTAATGATACGAATGAAATGTACAAACAAATTAAACTTGAAATTGATGATTTTAAAAAGGTTGAAGAAATAGGTAATAATCTATATGTAATAAAAGTAGTTATCTTTGGCACTACAATCTCACATGATGAAAATGAAGAAGAATTAGAAGCTATTCTTGAAACATTTATAGTATATAACAATAAAATAATATATACAGATGAACTTAGTATTTTTTAAAATAAAAACAATATTTATTTAATATAAAAAGTTTTTTATCCCGCTGAAAAGCGGGAGGAAAGATTTTCGCAAATAACCCCATTAAACGCTCTAAAATAAGTTGATAAAATCGACTTATTTTTTTATGCCAATTTTTTTGTTTAATAATATTAAGTTCTCAGCAACAATATTGTTAACATAAAACTAACAATTTCATATAATAAATTAAAGCAGAAATATTTTATGTCTCATAAAAAATTGTACTAATTATAGCCAAAAATAAAATTTAATTCATAAAAATATTGCAAAATTTTTTATAAAATTATAAAAGCAATGTAAGCATAGGGGGTGCTGGAAATGAAAAATAATAAAAACATTATTATAGGTGCATTGGTAATTGTTATATTGCTGATGGCAGTAGGTTATTCAGCATTTGCTACCCAATTAACATTAAATGGAACTGCTGAAATTGTAGGAGAATGGGATGTAAAAGTAGCTAATGTTGAAGTACAAAACTTTAGTGATGGTTGTGATCCAGGAAATCCCGAGTTTACTAATACGAGTATAACGTTGAATGCAAAATTAGTAAAACCGGGAGATAAAATAGCTTATGAAATAACAATTGAAAATGCTGGTACAATTAATGCTACTTTGGCTAATGTAATTTTTCAAGAGGACATGGATGGTTCACCAGCAATTAATTATGTAACAACAGATATTAGCCATATATTGAAAGCAGGGGAACAAACAACATTTACATTAACAGTAGAATATATTGCATCAACTACAGAAGTACCATCAGTAAAAACAAGAACAATTACAGGCATTATAGAATATGAACAAGAATAATAAAAATCCACCCACATTCTTAAATTAAAGATTGTGGGTGGATATTTAAGGAAAAGAACATAAGGTGAATTTATGAAATATATAAGAAACAGAGGATTATTAATAATTATATTTGCATATATATTTATAACAATAGTATTAATAAATGAAAACAATATAATATACACAAATGTAGTAAATCCAATATTTTGGGGTTGTATATTGACATATATAATGTTATACATGAAAAAATGTTACATTAGGTTTAATAAAAATAGAAGATATTTTATATATATGGTTGTAATTTCGTGTATACACGTTATTTTGTACTTTTATGTTGGTTTTATATTTGGATTCTTAAAAAGCCCATATAACCACAGTATATTAGCTATAATACAAAATACAATAATACAAATTATACCAGTAATTAGCATAGAAGTTACAAGATGCGTTATTGCGACTAGAAATAAAGATAACAAAGTAATTCTCGTATTATTAACAATAATTTTAATATTAGTAGAGATTAGTTATAATACATTAGCTAGTCTATCTTCAAGTAAAAAAGAACTTTTTGAATATATTTGTTCTAACGTATTACCATTTATAGCATATAGTATATTATATACCTATCTAACACTAAAGGGTTCATATTCGCTAACATTAACATTTAGATTGTTTAATAAATTTGTAATCTTGCTATTGCCAATTTTACCAGATATAAATTGGTTTATAACAGGTTCAACATGTATATTATCTGCGACTCTAATATACGTAATATTCAAATATAAATTCATAAAAGAAAAGAAAGATATGAGAAAAACAAAAGATAATCTAATTACAAAAGTTAGCTATTTATTAACAATTTCAATATCTTTACTTTTAATTTTATTTATGTTAGGCATCTTCAAATATGAATCAATAGCAATAGTTTCAAACAGTATGTCAGCAACATTTAATAGAGGGGATGTAGTAATTTTCAAAAAATTGAACGATAAGCAATTAAAAGAAATTTCTAAAAATTCAATCATTATATATAGTATAGAAGAAAAAAACATAGCTCATCGAATTATAGATATAAAGCATGAAGGAGATACAGTAACATATAGAACAAAAGGAGATAGCAATAATGTAGCAGATAAAAGCTTTGCGCAAATAGAACAGATAAAGGGAGAATATGTATTTCATATTAAATATATTGGATTTCCATCAGTTTGGTTATATGAATTCTTAAATAATTAAAATACAACAATAACTAGAATTAAGAAGATGGAACAAAGAATATTTGTTAACAAATAAAAAAACTTAATTTTTTTAAAAGGAAAGGGAAAATCTATGAAAAAATTTAAAAGAAGGTACAGAAATAATCTTAAAATATA
>CANRAB010000117.1 GCA_947628475.1 uncultured Clostridia bacterium | reverse complement strand
AAAATTAGTAAACAAAAATGTTTACTAATTTTTTATTCTGTGCTAAAATATAGAAAAAAATGGAGGATTTAAGTTATGGGCTGGACAAAAGAACAAGAAAATGCAATATATAAAAAAGGAAATAACATATTAGTAGCAGCAGCAGCGGGAAGTGGAAAAACAGCAGTATTAGTAGAAAGAATAATAAATAAAATAATGAATGAAAATGTAGATGTAGACAAGTTGTTAGTAGTAACATTTACAAATGCAGCGGCAACAGAAATGAGAGAGCGTGTATTAGAGGCAATATATAAAAAATTAGAAAAGGATCCAGATAACTTAAATTTACAAAAACAAATTGTATTATTAAATAAATCACATATTTCAACAATACATGCGTTTTGTTTAGAAGTAATAAAAAATAACTTTTATAAAACAGATATATCGCCAAATTTTAGGTTAGCTAATACTCCAGAAATAGAGTTATTAAGAATGGAAGTTTTAGAAGATGTTTTTGAAGAATTATATGAAGAAAAAAACGAAAATTTCATAAAACTTATAAACACATACTGTGGCTATAGAGATGATGATGCCTTAAAAGAAATAATTTTAAAAATATATAAATATATTCAAAGTATGCCATATCCAGAAGAGTGGCTACAAAACCAAGTAGAAAAATTCAATATAAATGTAGAGGAGGATTTTTCAAAGACGGAATGGGGCAAAATTCTTATAAAAGAGTCAAAAGAAATAATACTAGATTGTGTAGACACCTTAAAAAGTACAAGTAAGAATTTAGAACTAGAGGCAGATTTAAGTAAATGGTTTTTAATAATAAACGATGATATAGAAAAATTAGAAAATATTTTGAATTGCAGTAACTGGGATGAAATATATAACGAAATGCAGGAAATAAAAGACAAAACAAAAAAATGGGTATCAGACAAAAAAATAATATCAGACGTAAAGGATAAAGCAAAAGAAATTAGAGATAGTGTAAAAAAGAGGATAGATGATTTAAGAAAAAAAATATTTATATATGATTCTAAACAAGCCAACTTAGATATTTACACTATGTATGAAATTATGAAAGAAATACAAAATGTCATATTAAAATTTTCTGATGAATATAAGAGCAAAAAAAGGCAGAAAAATATAATAGATTTTAATGATATAGAACATTTAGCTCTGCAAATATTGGTTCAAAAAAATGAAAAAGGGGAATATGAACCAACAGAAGTTGCAAAACAATATCAGCAAGATTTTGTAGAGATTGCCATCGACGAGTATCAAGATAGTAATGAAATTCAAGAAGAAATTTTAAATAAAGTATCAAAAGGAAACAACATATTCATGGTTGGAGATGTTAAGCAAAGTATATATAAATTTAGACAAGCAAGACCGGAGCTTTTTTTAGAAAAATATAATACATATAAAGAAAATAAAATACAGTTATTCTCAAACTTTAGAAGTAGAGAAAATGTTTTAGATTTAAGCAATACAATATTTAAAAATATAATGAGCAAAGATTTTGGAAGTATAGATTATGATGAAAAAGAGTTCTTAAATATGGGACAAGAGTATTTAAAGTTTGAAGGGAAAACTTTGGGGAAAGCAGAATTGCATATTATAGATGCAGCAAGTGAAGAAAAAGCACTTGAAGAAGGTGAAAGCGATGAAGAAGCAACTGACGTAGATGGCATAGAAGAAAGTAAAGAGATACTTGAGAAAGCAGAAGTAGAGGCAAAATTTGTAGCAAGTAAAATAAAAGAACTTATAAATAGTGGATACTATGTATTTGATAAAAAGAAAGGGTATAGAAAACTTCAATTTAAAGACATAGTAATTTTGCTTAGAAAAACAGCAAAGATTGCTCCAATATATGAAAAGGAGTTAACTAATTTAGAATATCCGGTGTTTAGCGACATAGGAACAAATTATTTTGAGAGTATAGAAATACAAATAATAATGTCATTATTAAAAATAATAAGTAACCCAGATAATGATATTGCACTTGTAACTGTTCTTAGAAGTCCAATAGGTAACTTTACAGATAATGAGCTAATAGAGATAAGGATGAATAATAATAGGCAAAGTTACTATAAAGCACTACTAGACAGTAGAAAAGATGAAAAATTAGGAAAAAAGATAGACGAATTTTTGGCTCTAATAGATGAATTTAGACTAAAACAAGAATATTTAAAATTAGATGAGCTAATTTGGTATATATATGAAAAAACAGGCTTCTATAATTATGTGAGTTTAATGCAAAATGGAAATTTGCGAACTGCAAATTTAAGAATGTTATTTGAAAAAGCAAAAGATTATGAGCAGGGAAGTTTTAAGGGATTATATAATTTCATAGGATTTATAGATAAAGTAACAAAGGCAAGTAGCGATATGGGAGCACCAAAATTAATTGGAGAAAATGAAGATGTAATAAGAATAATGAGTATACATAAAAGTAAAGGATTAGAATTTCCAATAGTGTTCTTATGTGGTACAGGCAATATGTTTAATATGTTGGATTTGAATGATAGTATATTAATACATCCTGAAATAGGATTTGGCCCTAAATATATTAATTATGAAAGAAAAATACAGTATAATACTTTAGCAAAAGAGGCAATAAAAATTAATATAAGAAAAGAATTAAAAGAAGAAGAAATGAGACTATTATATGTAGCTTTAACCCGTGCAAGAGAAAAATTAATAATAACTGGAATAGATAAAAATTTAAAGAAAAGTATTAAAGATAAGGATGCTTTATTGCAAATAACAAACAATAAATTAACAAAAGAAATAGCAAAACAAGCTAAATCATATTTAGATTGGATAGAAACTGTAAATCTTTGTGATAGTAAAATGAAGGATTTAATAGATGTATATGAATATTCAATAGATGAGAAATTTTTGGAAGAGAAGGAAAGTGAAAAAGTTG
>CANRAB010000116.1 GCA_947628475.1 uncultured Clostridia bacterium | reverse complement strand
GTCCAAGCAATTATTTTAACTTCACAAAATTGTAATCTAACAAAACTAGATATTAAGAAGTTTAATGAGCAATATGGGGTATTAAAAATAGCAAAAACGAACAAATTCCATGATAGGTTTATTATTATAGATAACAAAGAACTTTATCATTGTGGAGCGTCATTCAAAGATTTAGGTAAGAAATGTTTTGGAATTAACAAAATAGAAGAATTAGAATTTATAGAAAATATAAATAAAATAATTAATTTTTAATATTTTTATTAGGTGTATTAAGTAACCTACAATTCAATAAAAATAGAAAAATATACCTTGACAAATAATAAACAATATGCTAGAATATGAATGTTAAAAATCATATAATAATGTAAAATAGTAAAATTATATAAGGGTTACTAGCTCAGTTGGTAGAGCAGGGTACTCTTAATCTGCTACTTTACAATATGAACTAGAATGACCAAAATATTGATATACAAGCAATAGCAAGTATATAAATAATTAAATATGCGCCATTAGCTCAGTTGGTAGAGCAGTTGACTCTTAATCAAATGGTCGGAGGTTCGAATCCTCTATGGCGCACCAGTTTCGATGTTTTTATAGGACATAGTGTTCTATAAAACATTTTTTTATTTTGTGTAGATGAATTATTGAGAATAATTAGAATAAAGAAAATAGAAAAAAATTATAAATATGTACAAAAAAAAATATTTATGTTATAATCTGTTTTGTAAAAGTTTAATATTATTAAAATTACAAGGAGGAAGAGCATGAACAAAAAACAGATGAAAGAAATTGAAAGTTTGCAAAAATTAAAAGAAAGTGGCGCACTTTCAGACGATGAATTTAAAGTAGAAAAAGAAAAAATTTTAAATTCAGAAGTAAGATCAAATAAAAGTCCTGATAATTCAAAAACTAATAAAATTTTCATAATATTAGGAATTGTTGCAATAGTCATAATTGGAGTTGTGATATTTTTTGTAATAAAAAATCAATCTAATAATAAACAAACTGTATCAACTTCAACAGAGGTAGATAGTTCTGAAACCGACAGCCAAGGTAATGAGAATAGTAGTAATATACAAGCTGGTTATGTGGGTAACATAAGTTTTGGTAATTACAATTCAAATGATGAAAACTTTAATGAAACTCAAAAAAATATAATTGAATATTTTAATAATAATTATATGCAATTTTCAGCAACAGACTCACAAAAATATCCTCAAATGTTTAAAGGAGCAAAAGTTTGTACTTATGTAAGAGTTGTAAAAGTCTTAAATTCAACAGACGAAGAATATGAAGTTGCAACAGCAGATTTAAGTCAAGATGGATGGAAAGCATTTTATGACACTATCGATGAAATACCAAATGGAAATATTATTTGTATAAAAGGAAAACAATTAAACGAAAGATTAACGGGTGGAGAAAAGATTTTTGTTTATGGTACATATACAAATACTGAAAATAAAGAAATTGATGGTAAATCATATATGGTTTCCAATGTAACAGCTGATTTTATACAAGGATATCATTATGATAGTTCTGACAGCTTTGAATTGCTTGATTCAAAATATTCTTTTGATGTTATTAAAAATATTGCAGAATATATTTTTGGCAAGGATATTAAAGTTTCAAAAGATACTGCAGAATATCCAGGAGAAGAAATCAATTATTATAATATTATATTGGATGATCAATCAAATTTAAATTTTAAATCATTTAATATGTATGATGATCAAGGAATAATTGTTTATGATAATGAAGATAACAATTTAGATATAAATACTACAAAAAAATTATTTATATCAGCGGATTTTCAACATTTTATAGTTTCAACTTATGATGAAAATACAAAGCATGTATATATCGATTATTTTGATAAGAATCGTCAGAAATTATGGTCAAGGGAATTTGATTATAAATCTACAAAAGCATACTCAAGTCCAATGGATTACAATAATGATACACTTGCATGTGTTATCGATAATGACTTACACTTAATCGATTTGAATACAGGAAAAGATAAAGTTAATTCAGTAATAGTTGGTGAGAAAATCAAAGTTTTAATGATAGATGATGGAATTGTGTTAATTGGAGATAATAGTAAAGATACAATTATGAAAGTTGACTATTCTGGAAATATTTTATTTAGGAAAGATATTGCATTTAATGGACAGCTAAAATATATTGATTATTCACAAATACAATTAATCGATAATAAATTATCTATTTATTTAAGTGCAATTTTTGAATCTGAACCATATACAGCATATAAGCTTTTACTTATGGACAAAGATGGAAACATTGAAAGTATCAGTGATGATTTAAAATATAGTTTCTAAATAAATTATTTAAATGATTGCTATGAAAAATAATGTCGTTAGTATCAAACAAGCAATAGAGAGTATAAAATCTCTCTATTTTTTAATATTTTTATATATTAAATTTTCACTTTTTCACTTAAATTACAACTATAAGTGAAAAAGTGATTTTTTGTTATATTAATTCTAAAATATAAAGAATAAAATTTTATGCAACTATTTTAAAAATATGTCAAGCATTAATTATTTATTACGCAACATTTTCTTTTAGTTCTGATTTATACTTATAATAACTATTTTTTACCCAACATTGAATAAAAATTTACCCAGTTTTGATAAAATTTACTCGGTTTTCCAAACTTATTTAAACCTATTTAAACTTTTGTAATAAATTGTGTAAATATTGATGTTAAAGCATTTGGCCATATTAAATTAGAGTAACAGGCATTACACAATTTTAGTAATTTTTTTTAAAGCATTGCACTCTTAATGCCAAGGTCCAGGGTTCAAGCCCCTGGTAGCCCACCAAAAAAAAGAATGATTAATTAAATCATTCTTTTTTCCCTTCTACAACTCTCTATTTTATTATTTCATTTGTTTAAACTTAACCATAATATATAATTTTATGGAAAGTCTTGAAAAATCAATAATTTTATAGTATAATGATTATGT
>CANRAB010000115.1 GCA_947628475.1 uncultured Clostridia bacterium | reverse complement strand
ATCATCAGAAGAAAAAATGGGGATAATGGATTTAAGAGCAGAACTAAAGGGAGGAATGCAATGTACAATAGAGATACAATTAAAAAGAGAAAAATATGAAAATGAAAGGATATTATATTATTGGGCAAATGCCTATATAAGACAGGGACAAAGAGGGAATGAATATGAAAAATTAAGAAAGACAATAAGTATAGTAATATTAGATCATGAAATAGAAGAAATGAGAGGAATAGAAAAGTTAGGAACAAAATGGCAAATACGAGATAACAAAAGTGGAAAAAGAATATTGACAGATAGACTAGAAATAATTATAATAGAATTACCAAAGGCAAGAAGACTATATAAAAAAGACAAAGAAAATGAGATAGGACAGTGGATGATGTTTATAGATAATCCTAATAAGGAGGAGGTAGTTCAAATAATGAAAGAGAATAAAAGAATTCAAAAGGCAATAAATGAATTAGAGCAAGTAAGTGGAAATGAAAAGTTAAGGAGGATAGCAGAATTAAGAGAAAAAGCAATAAGAGATGAACATGCAGCGTTAGAATATGCAACAGAAGAGGGTATAAAAACTGGAAAAAATGAACGAAACATAGAAATAGCAAAAAACATGTTAAAAAAGAAAATGAAATTAGCAGACATAGCTGAAGTAACAGGATTAAGTAGGGAAGAAATAGCAAAATTAGAGAAAGATGAAAAATAAAGAAATGTTGTTACTATTCACAGCTTGTACTATAAAGTCCGCCAAATCTCGTCGGAGTTATATATTTATTCTAAATTGAACCCACGCCGGCGATTGACTTCGATGCTTTTCGGGGGTCTTCAATTTTTAATAAATATATAACTCCTGCGTTTGGCTACTTTGTGCATATAATGTGTAACCTCGTTTTTGTAAATTGAAACCAAAAATTTCTTGCAAAATATTTTCTGATATGTTAATATAATAATGTAAAAAGAACAAAAGAAAGGAAAGTAAGAAAAATGGAAAACGCTAAAACCGTTGGTAATGTAGAGAGAGAGAGAGAGAGAGAGAGAGAGCTATAATTTAAAAGATAGTTTTTCTTTTAAATATTTGTTTTTATGTTTAAAAGTAAAAGATAATGTGTGTTTATCATGCTTAAATAATGAAGAAAATTTATTAACAGGAGAATTATATTTAAAATATAGAGAGCAAAAAGTTGATGTGCTAAAAGTGAGAAGTATAGAGTCAAAGTTTAAAAACTTGAACGATACTTCATGAACTTTTGGTATGTCAACTTTTTGTGTTAAAAATAAAAGTTGAAAAGTAAAACATAAAAGAATTAGGAGGGAAAAAATGAAAGAAAAAAGATATAAAAAACAAGAGAGAGGCATAACGTTAATAGCGCTAATAATAACAATAATAGTAATGTTAATACTAGTAGCAGCAACAATACAAGTAACGATAAGTGGTGGAATATTTGAGAAGGCAGGAGAAGCAGTAGGAAAGACAAAAAACAGTATGGAACAAGAAAACAGCATAATAGATGAAATAGTATCAAAAATGAATAATATAGACAGTAAACCAAATAAACCAGAAATAATGGAAGGAATGATACCAGTAGAATGGAACACAGAAGAGAAAGCATGGGTAAAAGCAGATGTAAACACAGATAACTGGTATGAATATGGAACAATACAAAGTACCAAAAGATGGGCAATCGCAGTAACGGTAAAAGCAGAAAAAAGGGACAGCTATAAAGTAGGAGATACAATAGGAGAGGAAGATATATTAGGAATGTTCGTATGGATACCAAGGTATGCATACAAAATACCACAAGAAAACTATCATACAAGTAATGCAGGAATAATAGATATAAAATTTTTAAGTAAAACGTCAGGAATAGAAGATATGATAGATGGAGTAGAATATAATGCAGAAACAACAAAAAATTTTACAGAATTTCCAGATGGCTATGTAGTACACCCAGCATTTAGCGTAGACAATGGAGAAGACGAAAAAATAGAATTAACAGGAATATGGGTAGCAAAATTTGAAGCAAGCAGTAGTACAACAACAGATAGCAACACAAATTTAGGAGAAAACTATGGAAGTTCAAAAGGAAAAGCGTATGGATCTGAAGTTGATGGAACAAGTAGTACAGCAAATCCAGAAGTAGGTAATGGAAAAGATGAGGTAACAGTACGTCCAAATGTAACAAGCTGGAGATATATAGATGTAAAAAATATGTATATAGCGTGTACAAATATGGTTAAGACAAATAATATACATGGATTAAATGAGAGTGAAACCGATAGTCATTTAATTAAAGATACCGAATGGGGAGCAGTGGCATATTTAACCCAAAGTAGATATGGAAACCCACAGGGAAGCGACAGTTCATCAGGAGTATGGAATAATAGTTATTATGAAGGTGATGGAAGTACGGATGGAAAAACTCTATATTATACAACAAGAACAGGAATGGTAGGAGTAAGTAGAGATGATTCAACAGTGCAAACTTTAGTAAAACAAGGCGAAAAGACAGAAAATGATGGAGTAATAACAATAACGTATAAAAATCCAGATGATGAAGGTGCAACAGAAACAAAGACATTTTATGAATATTGGACAGCAAATGGAATAAAAGGAAGTACAACAGGAACAATATATGGAATATATGATATGTCAGGGGGAGTATGGGATCACACGTCGGGTTATGTAGATGAACCAGAATTGAAGTTAGATTGGGTAAAATATTTACAAGATGACCAAAAGGTACCAATATGCCATAAAACTAAATATAAACCATCTGACGATCCAAAAAATTCTACTCTAAACTATAAAGCTAACAACTTTGTATATGGAAATGGTATTTGGGAAACAAATCCTGAAAGTGTTTATGAGTACCGGTTGGAATGGCGATAAGCACGACTCTTGGGCGGGCACAGCTAATTATATGATGCACCTATCACAAAAGGGAGCTGCTTTTTACCATGAGAACCAAGTGCCTGGAGTTTTTGCGGCATCGATTGATG
>CANRAB010000114.1 GCA_947628475.1 uncultured Clostridia bacterium | reverse complement strand
GAAAATTGTGAACTACCTCTCATAAAACTTGCTTTTCTTACTCCTCTTGAAGTAATAAAATCTACATATAACAAATTATGGTAAGATAAATAACTTGTTTGTACAATTACATCTGGATACATTTTTTCAAATTGTTTTGAAACTTTACCTGCTATTCCTAACATTTGTGCATAAATTAAATATTCTTCAAAAAGTTCTACTTCGATTGCTTCTCTTTTATTTATTAATGTATAATCTAATAAATATTTCTTTAGCCCAGCTATTTGATTTGCAAGATCTTTCAATTCTTGTGTAGCTATATATTTTTTACTAAATAATCCTCGTTCTTGCTTACAAATTATTAAATTTTCTTCAACTAGTTTCTTTCTTTCATCTTCTAGTGTCATATCAAACCAGCCTATCATTTCATCAGCATGCGACTTACACCATTTTTCTAATTCATTATTTTCCAATATTCCATCTTTACTTGCAAGCTTTAACAAAGCAAATATTTCTTCTTCCTGTTTGTTAGAAAATGGCTTTTTATCACCATTATATAGAGCAACAACTATATCTTCTTTTGCTGAATCTTTGCCTTGATTCCTGTCTTCAATTATTATCCTACCTTCTTTTAGCCATTTTAATATAACTGCACCTAAAAAATCTGTTTTTTTCTTTAATATTGAATATTGATATGCTATATAATAAGTTCTAAATATATCTCCATTGCATGGAATATCTCTAAAATATGGTATATCCTTTCTTATTTTTTCTCCTGCCTTGCCATATTTAAAACCAAATTTTTTTAGTTTTGCTTTAATTATCGGTTTCAATTTTTTATATAAAACAAATGAAATTAAAAAATATAATATTCCTAATACAAATGAATATGTAAGTAACCAAATGCCCATAATTATCCAGAACATTCCAGAACTTATCAGTGCCATTATAAGTATGATAATACATAATACTTTTAATACAGGGAAAAAAATTAATAAAATTGGTGGTAGTGTTAATACAATTTTTATTATAGTAGTAAATGTATCTATATCAAAATTACTATGTTTTGCTCCTTTTTCAGCCATTTCATAATAATAATTAAAGTCATGTTGAAGATTATTGATTGTGTTAAACATACCTTTAGGTAATTTTACTAATATTGTTATATATTCAGATTTTTTCAAAACTCCTTCTGACCTTATGTATATTACTCCATCTTTTACACCACATATTCCATCTTTCTTACCATATCCCCATAATTCTATTGTATCTGAGAAATTTTTATCTGCATATATTCTTATATCTACATTTTTTATTTCATTAGAAAATTCATAAGGAATTAGTGTCCAATATATCATTTGGCTATCTGTTAATTGCGATACAAAATTTGAAATATTATATTTTACTGTATATGTATTTGAACCATAATTACTTATGCCCCAACAAAGTTCTACTCCATTATCAATCTTATTTATTCCGCATTTATATGCTTTTGATGATAATGAACCAGATGTGTTCCATGGATTTATTGTAGTGTAATTTTTATTTGTATCATATACTCTTAAATTTGTAATTTTAGAATTTCCTAAATTATAATATGGATGATAACATTCTGTTTGACTATTTGTGTTTACATCCCATTTTTCTGTTACTTCTGCATTTCCATTTTTATCTATAAAAATTTCCATTGATATATTATTTATTATATTTGCTTGAACCGTATTTGTTATACTTAATATTAATAAAATGAGCACAGAAAATATTATTATTTTTATACTTTTACTTTTCATATAATCACCTATGTATATAAACTCTTATATTTTGTAAATATATCTACTCTCTTACTTCGTCCATATTTTGTGTTTTATTTTCTATCATTTTATTTACAAATTCTATATCACTTAAATTAATATTATATCTTTTATAAATATCTTGTAACTTTTTGTTTTGTATTTCTTCATTACTAGCTTCTTGTACATTTTGTGCATTTAACCTATTCTTTATATATTCAAAGTCTTGCAAACCGTTTACTGCATTTCCTGTAATTGTATATGCTTTATTAAATTCATTTTGTAAAACTCCTATATATGACTCCATAAGTTTTTCCGCTTCTTGCGGATTAGAATTTTTTAACGTTTTTATTTTATTTTCTATTAAATTGTATAATTTGTCCCTTTTTTCATCTGTGAAATACTTTTCCTTCAAATTGTTATTTACATATCTCATAGTAACTCTATTGTTCTCAAATTCTACAATTAATTTTTCAATTATTTTTTCTTCTGTTAAATTTTCTTTGTTTTCTTCTTTATTTAAAAGTGCATTTTCTAATGCTTCAATTTTCTGTTCTTGATTTTGTAAATTTTTTTCCAAATTTAAAATCGTAATATTTATTCCTAATTGTGCTGCTGCTTTTTTAGCCATTTTCCATTGTCTATCTTTTTCTCTTTCCTCTTCTGTTTGATTTATGTTTTCTTGTACATATAACACTCTGCTAGGTTTCTCTTTTACCATCTTTCCTTTTCCTTCATCATAATGCCATTTTCTCTTTACCGCTTCATTATGTCCATGTCTTGTGTTATTAATTTCTTCTTCTGGTATTCTAAATTGTATACCATTTCTATAATTATATTTTACACTTGCTGGAGAAAAGGTTTCATTTGCGCTTGAAGATGCAATATCCCATGGTGCAAGTAATTCTAAAGGAAACTCTTTGTTATTATCATATACAAATGTAGGTCCTTTTGGTTTTGCTCTAGCAAATAAGTTGCTCGCTACAACAGATGTGCAATTACCATTAATTTTTGGATAGACATTTTCCATGTACTTGTTATAATCTTCTGGTTCTTTCCAAAATGAATATGCACCTTCAACTCTTATATTTGCAAAAAAATCTCCTTCTATTTCAGATACTTTAACTTCCTTGCCTTTATATTCTGTACTTTGTAATTCTCTTTCTTGGAATTTATTTGCTTCATCATATATTCTTGTGTATAATTGCATGCTTTCTGCTTCTATTGTAGATATA
>CANRAB010000113.1 GCA_947628475.1 uncultured Clostridia bacterium | reverse complement strand
TAAATGGAGGCATATTTGAAAAGGCAGGAGAAGCAGTAGGAAAGACAAAAAATAGTATGAAAGAAGAAGAACAAATAGTAGACAAATGGGTAGAGAAAATTGATAGAATAGAAAATGGACCAAATGCACCAGAATTAATAGAAGGAATGATACCAGTAGAGTGGAATGCAGAAGGAAAAACGTGGGTAAAAGCAGATGCAAACACAGATGATTGGTATGAATATGGAACAACAGAAAGTACAAAGAAATGGGCAAATGCAGTAACAGTAAAGGCAGAGGGAACAAAAGAAACAGAGGAAGAAAACTTAATAGCAGGAAGTAAAACAAGAGAGCAGTATCAAGAAGCAGAAGCAGGCACATCAATATTACAAGAAGATATATTAGGAATGTATGTATGGATACCAAGGTATGCATATAAAATACCAGATGAAAATTACCATACAAATAAAGCAGGAATGATAGACATAAAGTTCATAGGTGGAACAAAAGATACAATAAATGATGGACAGATAGTAGAATATAATGCAGAAACAACAAAAGATGAGGAGGGAAACTCATTTGCAAAATTTCCAGAAGGATATGTAATACATCCAGCATTTAATGTAGACACAGGAAGTGGAATAAAAAGATTAAGTGGAATATGGGTAGCAAAATTTAAAGCAAGTAGTAGTCAGACTAAAGATAATGATGATAATTTAGGAGAACAATATGGATATGCAGGTAGTGTGGATTATAGTATTGCGCTGGAGTCTACAGAACCAAAAATAGGGAAAAATGAAAATGAGGTAACAGTACGACCAAATGTAACGCCTTGGAGACGTATAAATGTAAAAAATTGTTACATTGCTTGTACAAATATGGTAAAACCTAACAATGTGCAAGGTTTAACAACAAGAGCAGATAGTCATTTAATGAAAGATACAGAATGGGGAGCAGTAGCATATTTAACCCAAAGTGAATATGGAAATGCACAGAATACAGAAGATGAAAGTTCAGGAGTATGGAACAACAGCTATTATGAAGGAGATGGAAGTGCAGATGGTAAAACACATTATGGAACGTGGAGAACTGGAATGGTAGGAAGTACAAGAGATGACGGGACAGCAACCATTTTAGTAAAAAATGGCGAGAAAAAAATTAATGATGTAGATGGAACAATAACAATAGAATATAAGGATACTGCAAGTGGAAATAACACTGTAACAAAAACGTTTTATGAATATAATACAGAAAAAGGAATGCATGGAAGTACAACAGGAACAATATATGGGGTATATGATATGGCAGGAGGAGGTTTCGAATATGTTAGTATTTATAGAAAGTGTAATGAAACTAATATAAAAAAAATATCTGATTATTTTAAGCAAAGTGTACCAATAGAGCATAAGACAATATATTTTGGAGAATCAAATGAACAGGAAAAACTATATGAAGCTAATAAACAAATTTACGGAAATTGTATGTGGGAAACATCTAATAATTATACAAATGCTGGTAGCTGGAATAATGATGCTTCTAGCTTTATGACTGGAAGCGCTCCGTTTTTGACGCGAGGTGGAAATCCTACGGATAATTCTGGGCAGGGATTATTTTACTTTTATAAACTGGATGGTCAAGCTACGCCGTCCCAGACATTTAGACCAGTACTTTGGAATAATTAAAAATTGTCGACATTGTCGGCAAAGTTATAAAAAATTTTGCTTTGAATTTAGAAATAAGTTCATGGTGATTTATATGAAATTTAAAAGTTATAGAATGAAATGTAACCAAAAAACATCTTGCAAAATATTTTCTTATATGTTAATATAATAATGTAAAGAACAAAAGAGAGGAATGAAGAAAATGAAAAACGCTAAAACCGTTGGTAATGTAGAGAGAGAGAGAGCTATAATTTAGAAGATAGTTTTTGTTTTGTATGCTTAAATAATGCAGAAAATTTATTAAGAGGTAAATTATATTTAAAATTTAGAGAGCAAAAAGTTGATATGCTAAAAGTTAGAAGTATAAAGTCAAAGTTTAAAGACTTGAACGATACTTCATGAACTTTTGGTATGTCAACTTTTTTGCATAAAAAAATAAAAGAAAAGTTGAAAAATGTAAAGTAAAAAAGTTAGGAGGAAAAAGATGAGAAAGAGAAATTATATAGAAAAGGAGAAAGGCATAACATTAATAGCGCTAGTAATAACCATAATAGTAATGTTAATATTAGTAGCAGTAACAATACAAGTAACGATAAATGGAGGCATATTTGAAAAGGCAGGAGAAGCAGTAGGAAAAACAAAGAATAGTATGGAAGAAGAAAATGACATGATGAAAAATTTAGCACAAAAGATGGAAAATATAAATAGTAAACCAAATGCCCCAGAAATAATGGAAGGAATGATACCAGTAACATGGGATGCAGAAAAAAAGGTATGGGTGAAAGCAGATAAAGAAAGTGATGACTGGTATGAATATGGAACAACACAAAGTACCAAAAGATGGGCAAATGCAGTAACAGTAAAAGCAAATGCAGAAATGTCAGGATCAAGATATGATTATTATGAAGTTGGAGATGAAATACCAGAAGAGGACATAATAGGAATGTTTGTATGGATACCAAGGTACGCATATAAAATACCACAAGAAAATTATCATACAAGTAATGCAGGAATAATAGATATAAAATTTTTAAGTGGAACATCAGGAACAAAAGATATGATAGATGGCGTAGAGTATAATAAAGATACAACAAATAATTTTACAAAATTTCCAGACGGATATTTAGTACACCCAGCATTTAGTGTGGATACTGGAGAAGAAGAAAAAATAGAATTAACAGGAATCTGGGTAGCAAAATTTGAAGCAAGCAGTAGTCAAACGACAAAGGAAAATCCTAATATAGGAGACAAATATGGAAGTTCAAAAGGAGCAGGATATGCTGGAACAGAAGATAGTGGAAGCTATACAGAACCTACTGACACACCATCAAATAGTGAAGGTTCAGACCAAGTAACAATACGCCCAAATGTAACAAGTTGGAGAAATATAACAGTGAAAAATTGTTATATAGCGTGTACAAATATGGTAAAAGATAAAAATATACATGGTTTAAATTCA
>CANRAB010000112.1 GCA_947628475.1 uncultured Clostridia bacterium | reverse complement strand
TTTTCTACTAGAAATTTTGGATTTGAAAATAATATTAAATCAATTCCACTATATGCTGTGTTTTGTATAAAATAATTAGTTGGAGGATATGTTGGACAAACAGTACTAAAAGTACAGGAGGTGGTAAAGTCAGCAATAAGGGGAATACTTTTTTATGCTATATTTGAGAAAGTGTACAAAAGCTATAAATTTATATATTACTAACTAAATATATTTTTTTTGTGAAAAATTTATTAATACTAACTTATAATTTATAAATAAAAAATCAAAAATCATGTAACGAAATTAATTTTTAATCGTCATATAATCAAAGGAGGATAAAAGTTATGCAGGATATGGAACAAATATATAAACAATATATGGACACAGTAAACAAATACTTATTCTGTTTAACTCGAAATAACGATATTTCGGAAGAGCTAACACAAGAAACTTTTTATAAAGCAGTAAAGAAAATAGATACATATAAAGGCGAATGTAAAATGTCGGTATGGTTATGTCAAATTGCTAAAAATCTTTGGTATGACTATTGTAGAAAAAATAAAAGGTTAGAGAATATAAAAGAAGAAGATTTATTAGATGTACAAGCTTTAAATACATTAGAAGAACAAATTATCCTCAATGATGAAAGAAATTCATTATATAAAAAAATGCAGAGCTTAAATGAGAAAACAAGAGAAGTAATGTATTTGAGAATAACAGGAGAACTTAGTTTTAAAGAAATAGGAATTATTTTGAATAAAACAGAAAACTGGGCTAGAGTAACATTTTATCGAGGAAAGAATCAATTAAAGGAGGTTGATTAATATGAAAGAGAAAAGAGATTGTAAAATAGTTCAAGATTTATTACCAAATTACATTGAAAAACTCACAGATGAAGAAACAAATATGTATATTGAAGAACATTTAAGAGAGTGTAATGAATGTAAAAAAGTGTTAGAAAATATGCAAAAAGAATTAAGTCTAAAAACTAATAAAAGAGATGGAAGAGAAGTAAAGTATATAAAAAAATTTAGTAATAAGATGAAAGTATTAAAATTTATTTTATTAGTTCTGATATTAATATATATTTGTGTGGTAGGAAGAAGAATTTTTATAATGGTTTCACTTTTAGAAAAATCTAAAGAAAATAAATTATATGATAATTATTATGCTAAGTTATATTCATATCAAGGTAATTTACTAACAATAACAGAAAGCTATAACAAAGGAGAAGATTATTTAACTACAATTACAAGATTTGGAAATGGTAATCAAATTCATAAAATAACTTATTACAAAAAGGGAAGTGAAAAATTATTTTTAACAGAATTTGAAGAAAAAAAATATATACAAGATTCTGAAAAAATGATAGACGGACATATATTACCTATAACTTATTTGCCAGATGGAATTTTAACAAATATACTAGAAGCATTTATAACAGGTGTAGATTCTGCCTATTGTAATGGAAAAGAAAGCTATGTTATTAAAGTAGGAAGTTATGAAAGATATATAGATAAAGAAACAGGACTAGCAATTAGGGAGATACAAAAGTCAAATAAAAATGATAGTAAAAAAACTGATGTAGTAATTGATTTTGAATATAAATTTAATACGGTTACAGATAACGATATTATAAAGCCAGATATTACAGATTATAGTGTTGTTAATTAATTAAATAATATTTATTATGCTATAAATTACAATTTCAAAAATAAGATGGTTCAATGAATCATCTTATTTTTATATGTTGTTTTCTTTTTGTAATTCATCTAAAAATTTTTGTGTGGCTTTAGAAAAAACTTGGTATTTTTTCCATACTATAACTAAATTAGCTTTAATATTAGGTACAATAGGTTTAAAACATAAGTTGCTATCATCTGTTAAATTTATTAACTTATCAAAAGCAAGAGCATATCCAAACCCCTCTTCTACATATAAAGAAGCATTGTAAAGTAAATTATAAGTTAATACAATGTTTAATTTTTCAAAATCTTCTCCAAACCATTCAAAAAAATCATTATTATCAATAGATTGTTTTGAACATATAAGAGGAATGTTAAAAAGTTCTTTTGAATTTATGTAGTCTTTTTTTGCTAAAGGACTATCTTTCCTCATTAAAAGTCCCCAAGTGTCATAAGTAGGTAGTTTAATATATCCGTATTTTTTTATGTAAGAAGGCTCAATTAAAATACCAAAGTCAATAAGACCTTTATCCAATTTTTCTAAAACATCATCACTATCGCCACTAAAAAGATGATAATGAATATTAGGATATTTTTTTTGTAATTTGCTACTTACTTTTGCTATAGTTCTTATGCCATCAGTTTCTCCAGCACCAATATAAATATCTCCAGAGATTAATTCATTATCTGATTCTTTTAATTCAGCTTCTGTTTTATCAACTAAATTTATAATTTCTCCTGCTCTTTTGCGTAAGAGTATGCCATCTTCTGTAAGTATAATTTTTCTTTTGCCTCTGATAAATAGTTTCTTTCCAATTTCATCTTCTAATTCCATAAGTTGTTTTGAGAGAGTAGGCTGTGTTATATGTAAACTTTCAGCAGCAGCAGTTATATTTTCTTCTCTTGCAACAGCTAAAAAATATTTTAAAAGTCTAAGTTCCATTTTATAAAACCTCCTACAAAAAACTAAAAATATTATAGTATTTTTTATTATTCCTGTCAACTATGATAAACTATTCAAAATAAGTATTGGCTATTTATAAAAAAACAATATATAATAAAATAAAAATAAAAAGATATTTTAGATTGTTTAATTCTTGATTTAAAGGAAAAAATTTATGAAAGGAGAATAAAAAATTATGAAAAATAAAATAGTTATATTTGCAGTTTTTTTCTTAATTATGATATGTGTTATAATAGGATTTATATATTATAAGAATAAAGAAGAAAGAAAGGAAAGTAAAAAAAAGATGTCAAGTAATAATGTTCAAAATGTTGTGCAAGATTATGATAATAATTACAATGATAAAAATGAAATAAACTCAAATTTGATGCTGGCAAGTAGTGATAATACTAATTTTAATTTTGATACAAAAACAGTTAAATTAAATAGTGGTTATGAAATGCCTCTAAATGGAATTGGAACATACAGTTT
>CANRAB010000111.1 GCA_947628475.1 uncultured Clostridia bacterium | reverse complement strand
AAAGTAAAATTTGAAATTAGAAAAAATGGATTTATGGTTATTTTTTATAGAAAAACAGATGAAGAATTATTTGATTTAACAGGAGAAAGTAAAAATACACAAGAAAAGACGTATGAAAAGACGTATGAAAAGACGTATGAAAATATTGAAGAAAAAATACTAGAGTTTTGTAAAGAAGCAAGAACGGCAAAAGAAATTGCTGAATACTGTGGATATAAAGGTGTGGATAGATTTAAAAGAAGCTATTTAAAGATTTTATTAGAAAAAGGAAAAATAAGAATGACTATACCAGATAAACCCAAAAGTAAAAATCAAAAGTATATAGTTTGTAAGATATAAATAAATAATAAATTAAATTAGCAGATAAGCAAAAGTTAATTAGAAAAGTAATAAAACAATTCTCATAAGAATAAACTTAAACAAAAGTATTCTTATGGGGGTTTTGTTTATGAGAGGAGTATCAATAGAAGAACGTGCAATAAATTTAGCACATTATATAATAGATTCAAAAGATACGGTACGAGGAGCAGCCAAAAAGTTTGGAGTAAGTAAAAGCACGGTACACAAAGACGTAAGTGAAAGACTAGTACATATAAATCATGCCTTAGCAGTAGAAGTAAGGCGAGTATTAGATGAAAATAAAGCAGAAAGGCATATAAGAGGAGGACTCGCAACAAAACTAAAATACGAAAGAGAACATAATAAATAAGAAAAAATATTTGCTAACTTAAAGCAAAAATAGTTAGTTGGTACATTTACAATATATAATCTAAATAAAACACCTAAATTATTAAACAAAATGTTTAATAGTTTAGGTATTTTTATTGCTAAGCAAAATATTTTATTGTATAAAAGGTTTCCATATTTTTTAAGTTATAATTCTTTCAAAAATTTAATAATCCCAAAATCACAACATTACAAAATTCGACATAAGATATATTAGCACGAGGTGATTAGCTTGATAAGATTAAATATAATTCAAAAGAAAAATTCTAACTTAAAAAAAGATGATAAGAAAAATAATATAACATTAATAAAAAAAGGAGATATTGTAGCTAGAAAATCATATAATAAAGATATTATATTTATTGTAAATAGAATAATAAAATTAACAAATGGGCAGGGTTATGCTATTTTAAAAGGAGTAACTGTAAGAATAGAAGCGGATGCTCCATTAGAAGACATTGAAAAAGTGAATGCAGATAGAGTTGCAGATGCAGAGAAAAAAATAGATGAGTTGTTAAAAAGAAGGATAAATAATGAAAGAGAACATTATAGAGTTTATCCGATAAAACCGGGAAAAATTTTACATTTAGATGGTGATAGAAAGTATAGTGAGAAGTCAGCAAAGTATTATAAAAAATTAGGTTTAGATGCTGTAGTAAAAAACATTCCAGAAAATAAACAAGCAAATCTTGTAAGACCGTTACTAGAAAAATATAATCCAGACATCCTTGTAATAACGCGGACATGATGCCATGTTAAAAAATGGAATGAATTATTCAAACATATATAATTATAGAAATTCAAGACATTTTGTGAGTACAGTTAAAGAAGCAAGAAAATGGGCAATGTCCTCAAATAAATTAGTAATTTTTGCAGGTGCCTGTCAAAGCTTTTTTGAGGCAATAATTGAAGCAGGAGCAGACTTTGCTTCATCACCTGGAAGAATTTTAATAGATTTTGTAGATCCGTTAATTGTAGCAGAAAAAATAGCTATAACGGATAGAAATAGATTTGTAAGCAGTTTAGAAATCGCAAGAGAAATAAAAGAAGGAGAAAAAGGCATTGGAGGTATAGGAGCAATGGGAAAAAGAAAGGTAATATTTATGTAACATAAATGTAATATAAATGTAATATATCAAGAAGAAACCAGCAAACCTTACAACCATAGTGAAAACAAGACACGACATAAAAAAACATTTTTTGACATTAATCAACATTGATGATATAATTTGAAAAAATTAATGAAGAGGATGTGAGTCTCAGATGATTTGTAAGGACGATATCTCAAACATTAAAACAGAAATCAATGAAAACATAGGACAAAAGATAATTATAAGAGGAGCAATGGGACGAAAAAAATTTTTTGAAGAAGAAGCAGTAATAGAAAACACTTATCCAAATATCTTCATTGTAAAAAATAAAGATAAAGATACAAATGCAAGTTACAGATATACAGATATACTAACAAATGAATTACAAATATCAATTTTTAATGGGAAAGAGTATTTTCCATTAACACCAGAAGTATTAAGAACAAAATTTTAAAAAATTCCTAGTTTTAGGAATTTTTTTTTGACTTTCTAATATAATGTAATAATTAATGAGGAAGGGTTTGAAAAAACATAAATATTTTATGAAAATCTTTAGCAATTAAAAGTTATAGTTTATTTTCAAACTAATTTAATATTAGAAAGGATTGTGAAAATTATGGTAATAGAAACAACCAAGAATCAAATGACATTAAATCAAATAGTAGGACAAAAAAAGGAGAGCAGGCTAATAGAAAATGATATAATTGTTAATGATGTTAAACCAGATGTATTAAATGTAATTAGTACAAATGGAATAGTAAGTATTTATAAAAAAGAGATAATGGAAGGTAAAGTAAGATTAGATGGAACAATTAATACTTATGTAATATATCTTGCAGATGATGAAAATAATAGTATAAGAAGTTTAAATGCAAATTTAGATTTTACCCAAATTATAGATGTGGAAAATTGCAATGAAAATATGCAGTTTGATGAGGACATTGTTATAAAAAATTTTGATACAAAAATTATAAATGGAAGAAAGTTAAATGTTAAAGTAAATACAGAAACAACTATAAGTGTATATTCAAATGAAACTTTTGAGATAATTACAGGCATAAATTCAGTGGAAAATGTTCAGTTACTAAATAATTCACAAAAAATAACTTCATTAGTAGGTGATGGAAAAAATAAGGTATCAATAAAAGACACTATAGCAATCGATGCAGCAGATGATTTTGCAGAAATAATGAAAGTAAATTTTAAAATTATAGATGAAGAAACAAAGATTAGTTATAATAAAGTCCTTTCTAAAGCAGATGCAGATGTTGAAATAATGTATTTAACAGAAGATAATAGAATAAATGTTGCATCAACTAAAAT
>CANRAB010000110.1 GCA_947628475.1 uncultured Clostridia bacterium | reverse complement strand
TTCATAAGATATGAAACTACTGCTGGACTATAATTTACTTCTATATCTCTTATGTATATTTCTTTTTCGTTATTTTTCAATAATATTATTCTGTTTTTAAATTTAATAATCAACGATATTACTAACCAAATAGTAAAAATTACTGTTATAATGCCAATAATTCCATTATATCCTTTAAACATTAAAGTTAGAAAACTATATGGTATTATAATTGCAAATAATACAAATATACATATTATAGGTATTATAAAACCTAATAAAGTACATACTTTCTTTAAAGTTTTCTTTTTAGATGACATTCCAATTATTACCAGTATTACTGATAATATAAAGGGTATTATAATTAAAGATGGAATCATGTCTAATATTTTCATACTTTATCTCCTTTTATAACTTTCATACATTTTCCAATATACACTATTTGTAATTTTATTTTAATTATTTTATTTATATGTTTTATGAATTACTTTAACTGTAAAGCCGTGACATTTTCGATATGATGAGTGAATGAAAACATATCGACAGGCTGTACCGAATTAATCGTATAGGTTTCTTGTAGTTCTTTTAAATCTCTCGCAAGTGTTGCAGGGTTACAACTTATGTAAATTATTTTTTCTGGTTTTAATGATTTTAAAAGTTCTACAGTTTTATTATCTAATCCCTTTCTTGGTGGGTCTACAAAAACCACTTTTGGTTTTTCATCTATTTTATCTAAAATTTGAGGTAAAACTTTTTCTACATCTCCTGCGTAGAATTCTATATTTTCTACATTATTAATTTTAGCATTCTCTTTTGCATCTTCTATTGCTTGTTCAACAATTTCTATTCCATATACTTTCTTAAAATACTTTGATGCAAATATTCCTATTGTTCCTATACCACAATATAAATCAAGAGCAGTACTATTTTTTACATCAGGGCTTGACTTTATTTCATTTAGTGCAGTGTTGTATAGAATTTCAGTTTGAATTGGGTTTACCTGATAAAATGATAATGGTGATATTTTAAACTTATACTCTCCTAAAATATCATATATGTATCCGCTTCCAAACATTACTTCATTTTTATTTCCCAATATCACGTTTGTATTTTTAGTATTATAATTCTTTACAACACTCTTTATATTTGGATATTTTTCAGTAATGTATTTTACAAATTCTTTGTCCATTTTAAAGTTATTATCATTTACTACTATTGTAACTAAAACCTCATTTGTTCTTACACCAATTCTAATAACAATATGTCTAACAGTTCCTTTAAGAGTAGTTTCATTATACACAGAAACATTATTTACTTTAATAAATGCAAATATATCATTTGCAATTTTATTACATAATTCATTTTGAATATAGCAATTTGAAACTGGAACTATATTATGTGTTCTACTTGAATATACTCCCATAGCAGCATTTCCATCTTTATCTATTCCAACAGGATATTGAAGTTTATTTCTATAAAATAAAGGATTTTTCATACCTATAACATCTTGAACTTCTATATTTCTATTTAACGCTTTATATAAACAATTCTCAACGATTGCTTTCTTTATTTTTAGAGTATAATCATAAGAAATATGTCTTAGATTACATCCACCACATTTTTTATACTCCTTACACTCCGCTTCTACTCTATTAGAAGATTCTTTTATAATTTGAATTATCTTACCATACGCAAAGTTTGTTTGAACTTTTAATATCTTAATTTTTATCTTTTCACCTTTTATAGCTCCTTGAATAAAAATAGGAAAATTATCTATTTTTGCAATACCTTCACCTTGATATCCATCATCTATAATATCTACTTCATACTCTTGATTTTTTTCTAACATATCCTTCACCTATCTAAAAATTATATGTTAAAATCACTCAAAAATCAAGACTTAGGTAAATATACTTTTTATTATTCCATTTTCAATGCTTACACTAAATATATTTTTTAAAATTATTAAAACAATAGGTCCAATAAATAATCCAAGTACACCTGTTATTCTAAAACCAGTATACATCGCAATTAATGTAAATATTGGATGTATTCCTATTTTATCACTAACTATTTTAGGTTCTATTAACTGTCTTACTATTAGAATAATTGCATATATAATTATTATTGCAATACCTAATTTTAAATCTCCATTTAATGCTGAAATTATAGCCCAAGGTACCATAACAGTTCCTGAACCGAAGTATTGGTAAAGCATCTACAAATCCTATTGCAAGTGCACTTAGAAGCGGATACGGAACATTAAAGCCAAATATCTTTATAGCATATAAACCAATTAAAACTATAAAAAATGAAATTAGAATAAGTATAACTTCAGCTTTTAAATAATTTCCTAAAGCTTTTATAATATCATTAGAATGTATCCCTATTTTTCTTGCCCATCTATGAGGTAATTGATGCTCTATTGTATCTATAAGATACATCTTATCTGTGCATATAAAATATGTTGCTAAAAGTGTAATAAAAACATATATAGCGATAACTGGTATTTCCGAAATTATTTGAGTAACTTTTGTTAAAAAATTGGAAATATAGTCTGTAATAAATGCAACTACTCTATCTGTTGAATTTTCAACTATTGAGACTATTTCTGTTGGAAAATTTGTATGTCCATCTCTTATACTACCTACAAAATCCTTTACCTTGTCATACATCATCTCTATATAAGTATTAAAACCTTGCAATAAGTTAGAACTTTCTGTAATTAAGCTAAAAATCCCCCAAGCAAGTAAGCCTAACAATATTCCAAATATTAATACTAAAGCTATGATTGCACTCTTTTTCCTTTCTAATTTTGTTTTATTAACAATCAACTTTATTAGCGGTTCTACCAATAATGATATTATAAATCCTATTAAAAATGGCATGTAAAATATTGCCAACTTAAATGCAAAAAAAATAAATAATAATGATATTACAAGTACTAATATATTTTTAAATATTCTTGTCCAATATCCAACATCAATTATCATATTTCCTCCTGTATGATATTAATCATACACTCCTTCCCTATGTATTTTTATGGGTCTGTATTAAACAGACCCATAGTGGAAACTACTCATTATTTTGAGCGTTATTTCCACATTTGCAGATTCCTTCTACTGTTTGATATACTTGCTGTCCCTGTACACTTTGATTATTTGCTAAAT
>CANRAB010000109.1 GCA_947628475.1 uncultured Clostridia bacterium | reverse complement strand
GCAACTGTACATGCGTATTTAGCTAAGTTAGAAGAAAAAGGATTTATCAAAAAAGAGAATCAGAAAGGTAGAACTTTAAGATTATTAAAAGGTATTAATAAGAAAAATAATACTGGTGTAAATGAAAAAACGTTCTATAGTGGTAGAGAATTAGTAGATGTTCCAGTTGTAGGAAAAATAACAGCTGGCGCTCCGATTTTGGCAGTTGAGAATATAACAGATACTTTCCCAATACCAGTAGATTTTATAGGAAATAGCGAAAGTTTTATGCTTACTGTTAGAGGAGAAAGTATGATAGAGGCAGGAATTTTAGATGGAGACTATATATTAGTAAGAAAACAGGATATAGCTAGAAATGGAGAAATAGTAGTAGCTTTAATTGAAGACGAAGCAACAGTTAAAACATTTTATAAAGAAAAAGATCATATACGTTTACAGCCAGAAAACCATACAATGGATCCAATAATAGTACCAGATTGTAAAATTCTTGGAAGGGTTTGTGGAGTGTTTAGAAAAATGTAATTTGGTTATACTATATTTAGAGGTGTTTATTATATGCAAAAAGATAAAAAATTTCCTAAAAAAGAAGATACAACTAAATATGGTGAATTTGTATGTTCAGAATATCATTGGTTACCTATTGAAAAGCAAAAAGAACAAGCAAAGAGAATGGAAAATATTACGAAAAATGATGACAGTAATTGATAAAATTACCTTTAAGAGTATTAAACTTTATATTAATATTCTTAAAGGTAATATTTTTATTAATTAATTTTCTTTTCACAAATTCCATATTCTAATTTTAAATTTTCTCTAACAGATTGAATTAGCCAATCAACTAGCTTTTGAGGAACATCTGCTCTTTCTACTAAAACTTTTGTAATACATTCTATTTGCATTTTATTTTGCAAATATTCTGGAGAAGCCTGTAACTCATTAAAAGTTTTAGGACATACTTTATTATAACTATTGTTACGATTTTTTTTAGAAAACATGTTAAAAACTCCTTTTATGAAATATAATATTTATATTAACATAATTTTACCAGTAGGAGAATAACATGTCAAGCATTTATTTAAAAAATTAATAAATACTTTAATAATGGAATTATAACATGTTAAATACTTTTTTTAACTAAATTGATAATATCATTAATTAAAACATAACAATTATCTAATTGTTGTTGATTAATATTTGTTAATTTCTTTATTGTAGTTTCATCAATAATATTATTTTTACCCAATAGTATATAATCTGTTGAAACGTTTGCCTTTTGGGAAAGTAAGATAATCTTTTCAACTGAAAGACAATTAGCTCCACTTTCTATTGAGCACAAATATTGAGGAGTTATTCCTAAAAGATTAGCAAATTCATTTTTGTTCATATTCATATTTGTTCTAATATTTTTTATTCTTTTACAAATTTCTTCTTTCATAAAATTTCATTCCTTTCTTAATGGGATTTATATAAAACTTATTTGTAAACATTTAATATACTCTAATTGTAATATAAAAAAATTTTAATAAAATAATAAAAAAAGATAGTAAAAAATGAGAAAAATGCAGTTTTTTGTAGTATTTTGTACAAAAATATGATATATTTTAAGGTAAATGTTTAGAAAATAAGGGGGTATTTTACTTATGAATAGAAATAAACCTATAACTATCTTATTGGTCGAAGATGATGAAAATGATTGTTTGAACATGAAAAACTATATAGATTCTAGAGAAGATGTTAAATTAGTAGATATAGTTAATTCACCAGAAAAAGCAATAGAATCAATAAAAACATATATTCCAGATGCCATTATTTTAGATATAGAGTTAAATAATGGAGAAGGTTCTGGATTAGAAGTTTTAAGTGCAATAAAAACAATGAATTTAGATGTAAAACCAATAATAGTAATAACAACTAATATATCATCAAAAACAGTATATATGTATGCCCATGAAAATGGTGTAGATTTAATCTTTCATAAATTAAAAGACGATTATTGTGCAGATTTAGTAATAAGAAATATCTTGTTACTAGATGATATGGCAATTAATAAAAAGTTAGAGGATAAGAATAACTCTAACAAATTAGAAAATCTAAATGAATATAGAAATAGGATATCAGAGAGAATTAATAGGGAGTTAGATTTAATAGGGATAAGTTCACATTTAATTGGAAGAACTTATGTGCATGATGCAATATTATACATAATAGAAGATAGACCAGATAAAGAAAATGTGTTTTTACACTTAGCAAAAAAATATAAGAAAGGTAATAGTACAATAGGACGTTCAATTCAAACAGCAATTGAACATGCGTGGAGAAAATCATCAATAGATGACTTAGAGAAATATTATACAACTGCAGTTAATTATAATACAGGTGTTCCAACACCAACAGAATTAATATATTACTATGTAGATAAGATAAAAAAATCATTATAAAAATGATATTTACTCAAATATTCTAAATCACAATACTACTTAAAATTTAGTTTTTAAGTAGTATTTTTTTGTTATAACAAATGATTTGACAAAAAATTGGAAATAGAAAAGAGGTGATTTAGAATGTGGCAATGGTTAAAAGATTATTTAGACTATATCAGCAGAATGTTTGGTTAAAATATGATGCGAGATAATAATCAGGGGAAATACTATGAAATTATAGCATTTCCCTTGATTATTTTTTTATATTAAAATATAATTAATGATATAACAAATAGAGGGTGATTTACATGATAGCAAGTTTTTTGTTTAATTTTATAAAAACGATTAGTATCACATCTTGTATAAGTTTTAGTATAATTAATATGAAAAAGTGTAATGGTATGCTAAAAAATAAAGGTATGTTAATTTTAATTATAAATGCAATAATAGCAGCAATATATGCTTTAATATATCAAATTTTTTTTGATTATGAAAAACATGGTGTAGCTAATTTACTTTGTTATATTTTATATAGTATAGTGTTCACTTATATTATTAAAGTTCCATTTCTAACTGGAATAATATTAAGCATTGTTTCTTTAACAATTACTTTTTTAAGTAAGTTCATAGCAAGTAGTATAAATTTTATTTTGGTTCAATTGGGTGTATTCAAGAATGAAATATTGGAGATTATTAGTTTATCAATTATTCAGTTTGCATTATTATATGTTTTTTTCAAAATAAAAAGATTTAAAGATGGTATATCTTTCTTAAAAGAAGATGATTATTATAAGAAAACTGATACTA
>CANRAB010000108.1 GCA_947628475.1 uncultured Clostridia bacterium | reverse complement strand
ATTAATAGAAAAAATAACCATATCTGAAAATAAAGAAATAAATATTTATTTTAAATTTAATGAATTAAATGAAATGAAAAAATCAAATAAAAAAATAGCATAAAAAGAAGTAGCTTTAGATATTGCTTTTCAAATATATTTTTAACAGCAATATCTGAAGCTACTTCATATTTGAATTGATTTAAAGAATCTTGAGCTTCTGGTACTAATGTTCTATTTGAATTTGTGTTTGCCATTTTAAAATTCACCTCCTAAGTATAAATGTTATAAAAAGCATTATTGAAGCTTTACAACATTAGAATGTGCAAAATATAATAAAATAAACTAGAAATTTTTAGAAAAAATGGAAGAAAAATAAAAAAGAAAAGAATTATAAATTAAAAATAAAATTGCGAAAAAAACATGTAGAAATATGAAAAAATACAGTAAAAATAGACATAAAAAAACAAATATTACAAAAATATTACAAAAATATGAAAAGTATATTACAAAATATAAAATATATTGAATTTTAATATATTATGTTGTAAAATTATAATAAATAAAAATGAAAAATAGGGGGAATAATTATGGCATCAAATCCAATGCAAAGAAAAACAAGAAACGCTTTTTTACTAGGTTTTTTATTAATGCTAGTATTAGCAATATTTATAGGAGTAGCAGCTTATATGCTAATTGTAAAACCAATGATAGATGAGGAAAAACAAGAAGAATTACAAACTTATGCTGTATACAGATTAGCTCCAGGATTTAATGTAAAATCAGGAGAAGAAATAACAAGTGCAATGGTAGAAGCAGTAGATATACCAGTAACTGAAGACAGAAAAGGAGATTTAATAGCAGCAGAAATGAAAAATGCACAAACTGGAGATGTGCAAACAATACCTTTCCCAGGTGGAAACAGCAAACTAGAATTAATGGGAGGAACAATCTTAACAAGTAGTATGTTAATGGACGGAGAAGAAAATCCAGATTCACTAAGATATACAGAATATAATGTAATAACAATGTTAACACAGCTAGATGTAGGAGACTACATTGATGTAAGACTAAGACTAACAAATGCTCAAGATTTTATAGTACTTTCTCATAAAGAGATAGTAACTTTATATGGTCAAACAGTAGGTTTAAACCTAACAGAAGATGAAATATTATTACTAAACAGTGCCATTGTAGAAGCTTATGCAATGACTTCATCAGAATTATACATGACAAAATATGTAGAAGCAGGTTTACAAGACACAGCTGAAAGTACTTATGTTCCTACAGCAGAAGTATATAATTTAATCTTAACAAATCCAAATATTATAGACACTGCTAGAGACGCAATAAGAGATAGATACACAGCTAATTACTCAGGATATAGTGTAAGAGAAAGAATAGATGCACAAAGAGCACAATATGCAGAAGAAGAAAAATTCAATATAGAATCTGGAATGCAACAACAAATAGAAGCAGCAAGACAAGCAAGAGAAAATTACTTATCTAATTTGGAAGGAGAATAAAAGGTAGATTAGGGGAGGACACTTAACTTGAAAAAGATAGGATTTATAGGAGCTTATGATAAAACTGATTTAATAATATATGTATCTAAATTACTAACAATGTCTGGGCTTAAAATATTACTTATAGATGGAACAACATTACAAAAAACAAGATACACAGTTCCATGTATAACGCCCAGCAGATGTTACATAACAACTTATGAAGATATTGATATAGCAATAGGATTTGATACATTACAAGAAATACAAAGTTATACAGGAATAACACAATTTGAATATGATATTATGTTATTAGATATTGATAATAGAGATACTTATGAAAGTTTTGAAATGCACACAGCAGACAAAAACTATTTTGTAACAGCATTTGATAACTATTCATTAAAAAAAGGATTAGAAATAATTGGAAAAGATGAAGAAAAAAGGTTAATGACAAAAATATTATTTTCAAGAAATATGGCTAAGGAAGAAGACGAATATTTGAATTTCTTGTCATTCTATTCATCAGCACAGTGGAGCAAAGAAAAAATATACTTTCCATTTGAGGCAGGGGATAATTCAGCAATAGTTGAAAATCAAAGAAACGCAAGAATAAGTTTTAGAGATTTAACACAGAGTTATAAAGATGGAATATTAGAAATAATATCACAAATAGCACCAGAGATACGAATAGGCGATGTAAAGAAATTATTGAAAAATATATAAGAAAAGTAAAAAAGGAGAATGAAAATGTCAGTTGTAACTTTTTACGGAAACAATGAATGTGAAACGGCGCAAACAACATCTATGGCAGGAATAGCTACACACTTATCAATAGAGCAAAATTATAAAATATTACTAATAAATACAAAATATAATGACACAAGCCTAGATGAATGTTTTTGGGTTCAATCAAAAACATTAAGACCTAGGAGCGACTTAGAAACAGGTATTGGTGGATTAATAAAGGCAATAGCTAGTAATAAAACTTCTCCAGAAATAATAACAAATTATACAAAAACAATATTTAAAGAAAGATTAGAAGTACTAACGGATAACAATATACCAAAAGAAAATTATAGAAAACAAATGGAATATATGGCAAGCATAATAAAATTAGCAAATAAATATTATGATTTAGTATTTGTAGATATTGAGGGAAGCTTAGAAGAACCTTACATTCAAGAGGTATTAAAAGAAAGTAATTTAATAGTAGCAAATACATCTCAAAGAATAAAGTACATAAAGAATTTCTTAAATGAAAGAGGAAAGTATGACTTCTTAAGAAATGATAATATTATGTATTTACTTGGAAAGTATGATAAATATTCTAAATACAATGCAAAAAATTTACAAAGATCAGAAAGAATACATGATGTGTACGGAATACCATACAACACATTATTCTTTGAAGCGTGCAATGAAGGTAATTTAGCAGACTTTATTATAAATTACAGAAAGGTAAAACAAAATAGTGTACAGGCTCCTATAATAGAATCAATAATAGAAATAGGAGAAAGAATAATA
The DNA here is from genome assembly GCA_947628475.1 of uncultured Clostridia bacterium. Taxonomy (GTDB): domain Bacteria; phylum Bacillota; class Clostridia; order TANB77; family CAG-508; genus UMGS1781. Next base: position 355 of record CANRAB010000108.1, on the reverse strand, counting down.
TACAAGTTAAAAGAACTACAATTACAAGTATAAAAGAGAGGAGAGCTAAGTTTAATATGAATGCTATAAATATAATTTTAATATTCATGGTATTAATAATAGGTGGAATATTAGTTCTATACATGGTTAGAAAAAACAAAAATGCTGAAGTAGAAGAAAAAGTAACAGATGAAAAATCATATTCTTTAGATGAAATGATGAACTTTATAAAAGCAAGACTAGACGAAATAACAAAAGTAAACTTATATGATGTAGGTTTATCAGAAGAAGAATTAAAAAGAAGAAAAGCAAAAAAATATGAGTTAAAGAAAGCTTTAAAAGGCTGTACATATGGAGACGTAAACGATAAAAAATA
>CANRAB010000107.1 GCA_947628475.1 uncultured Clostridia bacterium | reverse complement strand
TTATTACAAAATAATTACAAAAATGTAACAAAAATGTAACAAAAAAACTATTGTACTTTTGATTAAAAAAATGTATAATATTAATAGTAAGTAGTAGAGTTATATAAACTAAAGGAGGGTGAGTTTACAAATGCTATTTTTCAAAAAACAAAAACAAGGCATAGTAAACGTTAAAATGATAATAACAGAAGAAAAAATTTTATCTAATATAGATAAAGTGCAGAAATTAATAAATCCAAACAGCAAAAAACAAATAATACAATTAGAAGAAGACGCATATTTTAAGGATTTAATAGATTCAATAAAAGTATATTTAATAGAATATCCAAATAAAAAGAACTTTCCAGAGAGTGTTTATGCAGAAGCACATAAGTTGGTAGAATATGCAACAAACCAATTTGAAGAAAATACAAAACAAATAGAGGTTTTAATTAGACAAAGAGAAAACAATATAAATGCTGCTAATGAATTAAAAATAGTATTAGAAGCAGTTGAAAATAAAGATAAAGAATGGAAAAGTAAAGTAAAAGGATTAGAAGAATTATTCTCTGAAGATATAATAGAAGCTTTAACAATAATAGGAAAAACAAAAAATAAAATTCCAGAAAATTATGATGATGCAGTAAAATTGGTTAATGCAAGAATAAACAACTTAGAAACAAACTTACATATAGAAATTGATATGGAAAGAATAGAAGATAGATCAAAAGCTTTAAGTTACATAGGAATAGAAATTGCAGAGGCATTAAGAGGAATACCAACTCCAGTAAATAAAGAAGTTTCAAAAGCAGAAAAGGTACAAAATATAATAGAAGAAAAACAAAGTAATATAGAAGAACAACAAAAGCAATATATGGAAGAAACTAGATTTGAAGTAAAACCATCATTATGGGAAAGAATAAAACAAAGTAAATTTGTTCAAGCAATAAAACGTTTAACAAAAATAAGAATAGTTATAGATGTACCAGCGCTTCCAGAGGGAACTCAAAAAAACTGAATAACAATTAATTATGGGTAGCCTAAAAGACTACCCATGTATTTTGAATTAGAAAGGAATGAAATTTCTTATGAAAATAATAGAACCAATTGTAGAAGTAGAAAATGTTGATTATAATAGAATTATGAAGAACTTAGAAAGAGCTTGTAGAACTTGCTATCGCTCAGAAGATAAAATAACAGAAGAAAGTTATAAGACATTACTAAGAAATTGTATTAATAGAGGACATGAATCAATATTAGAACATGAGAAAGTTACCATAAGAATAATTTGCGATATAGGTGTGTATAAAGATTTAACTAGACATAGACATGCCTCATTTTCAATAGAAAGTACAAGATATTGTAATTATGGGAAAGATAAATTTGATAATCAAATAAAATTTATAAGACCAGTTAATATAGAGGAAAATACAGAATTATATAATGAATGGAAAAAAAGTATGGAAGAAATAGAAAGTCATTATATAAAAATGGTAAATTTAGAAGCAACACCGGACCAGATGAGAATGATTTTACCACATTCAACAGCTGCGGAAGTAACTATGACGGCTAATATACGTGAATGGAAACATATACTATCTTTAAGATGTACTAAGCATGCTCATCCAGCAGTAGAACAGGTAATGATACCATTATTAATTCATTTTAAAGATAATATGCCAGAAATATTTGAGAATATAGAGTATGATGAAGAATTTGCAAAAGAAAAATATGCTAAACTAATTGTCCAAGAATAATCATTAAATTTACAAAGGATAAGCAATGTGATATAATTATTTATATGAGGAGATGAGAAGCTTATGTTTAAAAGTAAATATAGTACAATATTAACAGTATTACTTGTTATATTAATAATAGCAATCGTAATTATAATAGTTGTATTGGGAATGAACGCATATAATGATTATAAAGATTCAAAAGATAGAGAAAAAGTATATGGAGAAATGGTAGAAAAAGAAAAATCGGATAATGAAAATAAAACAGAAAATGAAACACTAGGTGGAAATTATGATCTTGCTCCACTAGGTGATAATGAAAGTAGCGGTAGTAGTTCAAGTGGTAGTACAACTAGACCTAAAACTAAATTTTATAAAGAATATCCAATGATTGGTTATATAAAAATTCCAAAAACAAATGTAGATTATCCAATTTTATTAGAAAGAACACCTTCAGCTCTAGACACAGCGGTATCAGTTATGTACCCAGATAACCCAGTATTAAATCAACCTGGAAATGTAGTAATAATAGGCCATAATTACAGGAACGGAAAATTCTTCTCTAATAATAAAAAATTAGAAATAGGAGATAAAATAGAAATTACAGATTTATCAGGTAAAAAACTAACATACACAATATATGAAATTTCACAATTGCCTGATACGGATACAGAATATATAACAAGAAAAAGGGACGAAAGTAGTATAGAAATTTCATTATCTACATGTACAGATGACGGAAAAGAAAGATTAGTAATTCTTGCAAGAGTTGAATGATAATTTAAAATAAATAACAAAAATCTCAGTAGAAAAACTACTGAGACTTTTTGTAATAAATAAAACTTATATTAAAATTATTAAGTGAAGTATTTTCATGTATTAAATAATACTTCTAATTTTTTCAATAATCATATTTAAAGCTACATGATTATATCCACCCTCAGGAACTATAATATCTGCGTACTTTTTACTAGGTTCAACAAATTGTTCATGCATTGGCTTAACGGTAGTTGTATATTGTTCAATTACTGAATCGATAGTACGACCTCTATCTCTAACATCACGAATAAGTCTTCTTATAAATCTAATATCTGCATCGGTATCAACAAATATTTTAATATCCATCATGTCTCGCAATTCTTTATTTTCAAATATTAAAATACCATCTACTAAAATAACTTTTTTAGGTATTACCTCAAAGGTTTGTTCTTCTCTTAAATGGTCTACAAAAGAATAATTAGGTCTATAAATAGTTTCACCATTTTTTAACTTATGTAAATGTTCAATAAGTAAATCAGTATCAAAAGCATCGGGATGGTCGAAATTTAATTTTTTTCTTTCGTCAAAAGATAAATCAGCATGGCTTTTGTAATAATAGTCATGAGAAAGCATAGTAATATTATCTGCAAATTCTTTTTTTATATTATCGGCTAAAGTGCTTTTCCCGAGAGCCAGTTCCACCAGCAATACCAATAATAATAGGATTAAGTTCCATAAATTAACCTCCATAAAACATACTATATTTATTTTAAACCAAAATATTACAAAAATCAACATAAAATGCTAAAAATACCCTTAAATTTCATATTAACTAGAACTCTTACTAAATTTGTTTTTATATGTAGTGTTACAATTGATGTGAAACAAAAATAGAATAGAAAAAAAGTGATTCAAGTAGTATAATTGAATTGTTA
>CANRAB010000106.1 GCA_947628475.1 uncultured Clostridia bacterium | reverse complement strand
GAAAGACAAAAGCAGCCATAGAAAATGAGAGCAACTTAGATATAGACGATTTAGTGCATGAAACAATAACAGGAATAACAGTAGAACAAGTAGAAGATGAACATCCGGGAGTATTAGAAACAAAAGAAGGAGAAGATAATACATATATAATAAATAGCATAGAAGATTTATTATTCTTTGCAAATCAAGTAACAACAGGTAATAACATATATGCAGAAAAGACTGTAGAACTAGGACAAAGCCTAGATTTTGAATCAAATAAATCTTATGTAAATCCCAAAAGTACAGATTACGAGGAATATGGATATGAGTTCCAAGAAGGAAAAGATTTAAAAACGATATTAAATGAGAAAGGGTTTATTCCAATAGGAAAGAAAAGTTTAAACAGTGCGGATGATTTAAATGGTTGTGTATTTGAAGGAACATTTGATGGAAAGAAAAATAAAATATATAATATGAAAATACAACAAAATTTTAAAACAGAGCCGGAAACGTCCATAATGATAGGAATGTTTTCAGAAAATAGAGGAACAATACAAAATTTAGGATTAGAAAATATAAATATAAATGCAGAAGTAGAATGTGAAGGCTGGGCTATTTGTGGAGGGATAGCGGCGCAAAATTCTGTTGATGCGATTATACAAAATTGTTATGTAACAGGTAATATAAGTGTTGCAGTTATAGGGACAACATCGAATATTGGAGGTCTGGTAGGACAACAGAGTGGAACATTGTTGAATTGTTATAATAAGGCAGAAATAAATATAAGTTGCAGTGAATATTATTGGGAAAATCCGAAAGAAGTGCGAATGGGAGGATTGGCGGGCGTTTTGGCTAATGGTAACGACATACGAAATGTTTATAATGTTGGAAATATTTATTATGAAGCTATAGGAGCTGATGGTGTTTACGAAAAATTAGGTGGATTAGTTGGAGGATTAGATTCGGGTTCTTTAAAGACTTCATATACAATTGGAAAAATTATATGTAGAAAGAATTCAAAACCTTTGCGTTTGGTGGGAAATTTGATATCTACTAATTCTGTAAAAGCAATTGAGAGATGCTTCTATTTACCAAAACTGATCGATAGTCAGACAACTATATTATATCCAAATCCTAATGATGGCGAAGAAAAAACAGAAACAGAAATGAAAAGTCCAGATTTTGTAGAAATGTTAAATAAGGGACAAGAAGGTACACCATGGAAACAAGACATGAACGCCGTAAACAATGGTTATCCAATATTAAGTTGGCAAGAGGAATAATTATAGAAAGTATACTAAGATGATAAATAAAAAAATAAAAGAAAAGTTGAAAAAGTAAAACATAAAAAAATAGGAGGAAAAAGATGAGAAAGAGAAATTATATAGAAAAGGAACAAGGCATAACATTAATAACGCGCTAATAATAACAATTTCATCTTTTTTTGATTTCATAAGAAAAAATTTATCAATAAGTATACTAATGAAAGATAAAATAATTTATGTAAAATTATGGAATTATTAAAAAAAATATGATATTATAGAAAGAAAAGAAACTACAAGAAAAGGAATATGGACTATAAAAAACAATAATGGAGGAAATAAATAATGGAAGAAAAAATAAAAGAATTAACATTATTACTATTATATTTAACATCATGGAAAGAAAAAGACGTTTTTGGAGAAGAGTGTATGAGAGCTTGGAAAGGATATGACTTTGATATTTTAAATTGCTTAGAAGAAGAAAATTTGATTGGAGGAAGTACACACAAGGCAAAATCTACGTATTTAACAGAGAATGGAATTGATAAAGCAAAAAAATTAATGAGTAAATATAATATAGATTAATTTATAGTATTTACAAATAATATAGAATGCACGATTGATAATCAGATATATATTAAAAAATTAAAATTACTACCAAATGAAATAACTTATTTAAAAAGATTAGCAAGTTTTAATAATCCTAAATTTTATGAATTACAAAAATTAAGAATGCCGATATTTTATAAAACAACACCTAGAATATTGAAGAAGATGAAAGATTTTTAATTTTACCAAGAGGATGTTTAGAAGAAATAGAATGCATTTTGTTATATATAAAGAAAATATGGAAAAAAAGAAAACTAAAGAAATTCAAGAAACAATAAGAAAAGCAGATGAAAATAAGACACATTATTTTTAACAATGCCAGTTTCGTGGAAAGGGAGAATCATACAATATGTAGGAAGACTTCATAGAGATTATGAAGATAAAGTAATAGTTTATGATTATCTAGATAATATGAAGGTATTAGAAAAGATGTATAATAGAAGATTAAAAGGATATAAAATTGCTGGTTATGAAATAACTGAATAATAATATAAATTTTAAATTTCGCTTTGAATTTAGAAAATAGAGAGTAACTAAAAACATCTTGCAAAATAATTGCAGGTATGTTAATATAATAATGTAGAAAGAACAAAAGAGAGGAATGAAGAAAATGAAAAACGCTAAAACCGTTGATATTGTAGAGAGAGAGAGAGAGAGAGAGCTATAATTTAAAAGATAGTGTATATTTTGTATGCTTAAATAATGCAGAAAATTTATTAACAGGTAAATTATATTTAAAATATAGAGAGCAAAAAGTTGATATGCTAAAAGTGAGAAGTATAGAGTCAAAGTTAAAAAGTTTGAACGATACTTCATGAACTTTTGGTATGTCAACTTTTTTACGTTAAAAATAAAAGCTGAAAGAGTAAAAAATAAAAGATTAGGAGGAAAAAAATGAAAGAAAAAAGATATAGAAAACAAGAGAGAGGCATAACGTTAATAGCGCTAATAATAACGATAATAGTAATGTTAATATTAGTAGCGGTAACAATACAAGTAACGATAAGTGGAGGTATATTTAATAAGGCAGGAGAAGCAGTAGGAAAGACAAAAAACGCAATGAATGAAGAAGAACAAATAATGGACAAATGGGTAGAGAAAATAGATAGACTAGAAAACGGACCAAATGAGCCAGAATTAATAGACGGAATGATACCGGTATATTGGGATGAAGCAGGGAAAACGTGGGTAAAGGCAGATAAAAATATAGATGACTGGTACTCATATGGAACAACTGCAGAAACAAAAAAATGGGCAAATGCAGTAACGGTAAAGGAAAGCGGAACAAAAGTGGAAGAAGGAGAAAACTTAATAACAGGAAGTAAAACAAGAACAGACTATCAAACAGCAGAAGCAGGTACACCAATATTACAAGAAGATATAGTAGGAATGTATGTATGGATACCAAGGTATGCATATAAAATAACAAAAGGGTATCATCAAGGAAGCACAGAGGAAAATCCAGTATATGGAGAAATAGACATAAAATTTATAGGAGGAACAAAAGATACAATAAAAGATGGAGAGATAGTAGAGTATAATGCAAAAACAACAAAAAATTTTACAGAATTTCCAGATGGATATGTAATACATCCAGCATTTAATGTAGACACAGGAAGTGGAATAAAAAGATT
>CANRAB010000105.1 GCA_947628475.1 uncultured Clostridia bacterium | reverse complement strand
GTTACCTCATAATCTTCCCACATTTTGTTTATTATTTGCTCTAACTCTACATCAATTTTAGATTTTTTTACTTCTAACTTACTTACTTGATTCTTAACTTCTTCTATTATAGAATATTTTTCTTCAATTTCACTTTCAGTTTTTGTTATGCTAGAATTCTTATTCAATTTTTCTTGTTTTAATTTTTCTACTTCTTTAGAATTTTCATCTACTTCTAATTTTATTTTATTTATCTGTTCTTTTGCTTGTTCTATTGATAACTTTAATTTTTCATTTTCGTCTAACATTTTATTAGATTGTTCTTTTTTAGTTTTTATTTTATTTATATTATTTTGCAATTCCATTTCTATACGTTCCAAAATTTCTTCTAATGAATTATTACTTTCATCAAATGAACTTACAGATATTTTTAAATTAGTTATATCAAAATTCAAATCATCTATATATTTTTGATTTTCTTTATTTTTTTCTGCAAAACTTTGTATTTCAGCATTTAACGCTACTGTTTCTTGTTCTAATTCTTCATTTCTTTTTTCTATTTGAACTTTCTCATTTTCATTATTTTCAATATTATTTTCTATTTCTTCTTTTTCTTTCTTTAAATTTTCAAGTTTTTCCTCTAAATTTGAAATTGATTCTTCTAACGATTCTATTCTCTGCTTTTCTGTTGCATATTCTATTTCTATCTCCTGTGTTGTCTGTTCTAATGCAGTTACTTCTTCTAATACATCTTCTATGCTATTTTCATATTCTTCCTTTTCTTTAGTTATTTTTTCTATTTCTTTATTCAAATTTAATATTTGTTTTTCTAATTCTTTAATTTGGTTTGTTCTTCCTATTATACTCGCAGTTTTTTGCGATACCGAACCTCCTGAAATTGCACCACTTGGATTTATTATGTCTCCTTTTAAAGTTACTATTCTAAAGCTATAACTGTTTTGTCTAGCAAGAATTATAGCTGTATCCATATCCTTTACCACTACTGTTCTTCCTAATAAGTTTAAAATTATACCTTCATATTTCTTTTCTGTTTTTACTAAATCTGATGCAACACCAATTACACCTTCTAAGGCATTTTTTACCAATCTATCTAATTTTTTACCTTTTACAGATGCTATCGGTAAGAATGATGCTCTACCCAAATTATTCTTTCTCAAATATTCTATTAATTTTTTTGCATCTTCTTCTGTTTCTGTAACTATATTTTGTAATGTTGTTCCTAAAACTGTTTCAATTGCTGTTTGATATTCTTCCGGAACTGAAACAAGGTTAGCTAAAACACCTTTTACTCCTTCGTTTAACTTACTATTATTTTCACATTCTAGTAAAATAGATTTTACAGTTCTTGAATAGCCTTCTTTCTCCTTCTCCATTTCACTTAAAAATTTTTGTTTAGAATCTTTTATCCTTAATTCTGCCGTTAATTCATTTAACTTTTCATCATACTCTTTTATTTTATTATTAGCTTCTTCTCTCTTTGTTTTTATTTCTTCTAGTCTTTTCTTATACTCATTTCTTTTATTATCTTTCTCATTAAATGTTTTTAACAAATCAGATTTTATCATTCTTTTTTCATCTAGTTTTGATATTGTATCTGCTACTTCATTAGATATTGTTTTTCCACGTTTTTTTAGATTTTCATTATTTATTTCTATTGTATTTATATTTTCTTTATTTTTATACTTTAATTCTACATTTTGTTCAACTTGCTTTTTCTTATCCTCAAATTTTTTCTCTTCATCTGTAAGTTTATTAGTTAGTTCACTTAAATTTTTCTCTTTTTCCTCCAATTCCTTTGTAAATTTTTCTCTGTTTGCTAGTAGGTTATCCTTTTTTTGTATTCTACTTTCTTTTTCTTCAATTATTTCTTCATTTCTTTTTTCTAATTCCTCTATCTCTTTTGAGTTTACTTCATTATTTTGATTATTATTTGAAATTCTTTCTGTTTGAACATTAATCTCTGAATTTATTTGCTCAATTTTTCTCTCACTCTCAAATCCAAAATTTTGTGTTTCTTCTATTTTTACTATAATCTCCTCAAGTTCTGATTTTAAATTTTCTTTTAAATTTTGTAAAACTGAAAGTCTTGATTCTTCATCATTTTTTTGAGAATTTATAACTTCTAAATCGTTAATAATTTCTTGTAATTTCTGTTTGTAATTATCTATATTATATAAAAATAAACCTACTTCTATAGACTTTAATTCATCTCTTAGACTCAAATATTTCTTTGCCTTTTCTGCTTGATTTTTTAAAGGTTCAATATTTGCTTCTACTTCTGCTATTATATCATTTATCCTTAGCAAGTTTAATTTTGTTTGTTCTAGTTTTTTTTCTGACTCATTTTTTCTTGCTCTATATTTTACAATACCTGCTGCTTCTTCAAAAATATTTCTTCTTTCTTCCGATTTGTTGCTAAGAATTTCATCAATCTTTCCTTGCCCAATTATTGAGTATCCATCTTTTCCAATGCCAGTATCCATAAATAATTCTAGTACATCTTTTAATCTACAAGGCGTTTTATTTATAAAATATCCACTCTCTCCATTTCTAAAAATTCTCCTTGTAACTACTACTTCTCCATATTCAATTGGTAATTTTCCATCTGTATTATCTATAACTATTGAGGCTTCTGCAAAACCTAATGATTTTCTATTTTGTGTTCCTGCAAATATTACATCTTCTGATTTATTTCCTCTTAATGATTTTATACTTTGTTCTCCAAGAACCCATCTAATACTATCTGATATATTACTTTTACCTGAACCATTTGGACCTATTACTGTTGTTATACCAGGCATAAATTCTAACACTGTTTTATCTGCAAAAGACTTAAACCCTTGCATTTCTAATCTCTTTAAATACATACTTTTACAACTGACTCCTTTTACCCTTTTGATTTTTATATAATATATCAAAAGTCAAAAATAGTCAATAATATGTATATTTTTTTCTTTTTCTTAAAATAATATTTACTGACAGTAAATATTTACTTTTCTGTTTCTGTAAAATTTTACTATGTAATGCTATATTAAACCAAAAGGAGAATTTGTTTGAAAATTAATTTGCTATATTCTTATTCATTTTCAAACTGACTTGAGCCTTAGAAAGGAATGTTATGAATTATGTCGCTTAATTATAGTATCATAGGTGTTAGATTAAAAAAAGCCAGAATTAATAAGAAAATTACTCAACAAAAATTAGCTGAAATGCTTGATGTTTCGGTTCCCTATATAAGTAGAATTGAATGTGCCTCTACTAATCTTAGTTTAAAAAGATTATCTGAAATTTGCGCTTTATTAGAGGTTTCAGAAGGTGAAATTTTGCAAGGAGCTTTATCAGAATCTCCTTCCTATTTAACAACCGCTTTTAGTGATTTATTTCAAAATTGTCCACCAGAAAAAATGGATTTAATATATAAAATCGCTAAAGTTATTATTGAAAGTTAAATAAAAATAAGTGAATTGAATTATAATTTTAAAATATTTCAATTCACTTATTTTTTT
>CANRAB010000104.1 GCA_947628475.1 uncultured Clostridia bacterium | reverse complement strand
CATCACTTATTGGCTTACTTGGATCATACGGATTTAAAAGTTCATTTTCTAAGTATTTTGTTCTTATTTCTACTGCATCTTCTACGTTTTCTGTTTCATTTCCATCCGCATCATACATCTTCCAGCCATATTTTTTGTTTGTTTCATGTGTTGGTAAAAACTCTAAACCATCTGGTATATCATCTGCTATTTCCATTGCATATCCTAATACTGAACCTTCATTATATACTCTTATTGTATATGTTACTATATCACTGTTTGCCACATATACTGGTGTTTTATCATGATTGTATTTTAAATCTCCATTTTCATCTACTGTTACTTGTGGTATCCTTGTTGTTACATCTTCTGTATTTACTTTTGTTATGAATTTTCTTAAAGCTAAATCAAAGTATCTTAATTCTAGTGGTTCATAATCATCATCATCTTCTTGATATGAACTATTATCTTCTGGTGGAGTATAACTATCTAAGTCTACATTATCTGGTGTTGAGTCTCTATCATCTGCTGTTATCTCATCTCCATTTTCATCTACTGCTTTATCTTCTTGTACCTCAGCAACATTTTTTAATGTTCCTTTATATGTATTTTCTGCAAGTACAATACATGTTACTTCTATATCTCTATAATATAAACCGTCTGTTCCACTTGTTGATTGTTGCCATTTATCTGTTTCTTGTATATCTTCAGCGCTTAATTCTGGATTATAAGCTTTTATTATTTCTTCTTGTAACGCTGCTGTAGATATTTTTGCTTCACCTGCTAATATTTTTACCTCACTTAATGATGTTTTTGAGTAGAAGTCATCTACATCTAAATTTTTTACTGCTGCTTCTGTTTTATATAATCCTTCTTCTCCAACTAAGTCCATTGTTTCTATACTACCACTTGCTTCTGGAATCCATAAGTTATCTGTATTTCCTTTATAATCCATTAAGTAACCTAAGCCCTCAGGAATATAGTCAGCAACTTTTGAAGCAAAGCCATCTAATTCACCTTCATTATATATTCTTATGGTGTATGTTACTATGTCTCCATGTTTTACTATTACTGGTTCTTTTGAATGAGTATATGTTGCTGTTGTTATCTTTTTACCTGTTGTTTCATCTACTGTATTTAGTTTACTTGTATCAACTTGTGGTATTCTACTTGTTACTTCTCTTCCGTTTACTTTTGTTATGAATTTACGTAAACTTAAATCAAATGGTACACCTTTTACTACTACTTTATCAAAGTCGTCGTCATCTTCTTGTCCTTCATAGAAGTATCCATCATCTCCTAAGAATGGTTTATTATCCTCATCTCCATGATAATTTTCCCAGTCAGTTGGATTTGTTGGTAATGTAAAATCATCTGGACTAGAATCTCTATCTGTTATATCTGCATCATCTGGGTTTGCTGGTTTATATTTCATAGTAGCTATGTTTGTTAATATTTTATCTGCTGTTTCTGTTGTTGCTGTTACTTTACATACTATTTCTAAGGTTTCAGAGTCTAGTGTAATTCCATCATACGCTTCTAGCTCAAACAAGTTTTGTCCACTTTCTTTTGCCGTTATTTTTATTTCTCTTGTTCCACTATTATATGTTACATTATATTTCTCTGTTAAGTCTGTATTATCTGCTAAATCAAAGTCTAATCCTTCTGGTAAATAGTCTAGTATTTCTGTAACAACTCCATTTAATTCTCCTTCATTATATACTGTTATGTTATATGTAACTTTATCTCCTGTAGCTACTTCTACTGGGTCTTTTCTGTGTTTATAGTCTGCTGTTGTCCTGCTACTTAATAATCCTTCATCTATATCTGGATTTTTTTCATTTTCTATTGGTGTTCCATTTACTTTTGTTATATATTTTCTTAAAGCTAAGTCAAATACTTTTATTTTTTTATTTTCTACTGTTATTGTTATTGTATTTCCTGAAACATTAAATGTTACCCCAGCTATTGAAATTGGTTCTCCTGTACTATTTATAAATTGTACTTGATCTATTTCATACGCTGTTTCTGAAGAATTTAATTTTGTTGTTATTTTTATTTTTATGGCTCCACTTAAACCTATGTACCCAAGTGGTGTTGAAATCTCACTTATTTCAAATATAAATGTTTGGCCTGCAGATGTTATTGGGAATAAAGGTGAGTTAAATGTTCCGTCTTCATTATTTGTTACAGTAATTGATCTTCTGTCTTCTGTAATCATTGTAAACTCTGCGCCAAATAGTAGGTTTCCTTCTTCATCTACTTTTCTTAGTGTAACATTAAAATCACCTTCAACAGCTTTTTCTTTTTCTACTTCTACTACTGGTTGTTTTTCATTTCCTGCTACCCATAAAGTTGCTGTTGTTTTATAAATTGGATCATAATCAATTGTTGCTTCTATATTAACATCTGTTAAATCATATTGTGTTAATAATTTTGATATTTTTAAATAAAAGTTCCCTTGTCCTATTCTATCTTTAATTTCTCCGTCTAGTGGTATCATGCTATCTGGATCATCTACTATAAATACTGTTGGTAAACTTGAAAGACCATCACCTTGTTCCTGTGATAAAGTTATTTCTTTACCTGTTTTGTCTTTTACTTTAAAATTTAATGTGTATCCAACATTTCCATCTGTTTTTGTTATACTAAATGGTCCTATTACTGCAAAGTTATCTTTTACTGTTACAGTTTTTAAAGAAGTATTTACATTTATTGTTGGTTTTACTGGTGTTATTTCTCTTGTACTTCCTATACCATATTCTGACTCATGTAAAGTTGCATTATTTATAAAATATTCATATAAGGTATCTATTTGTCTTTGCTTATTTTCACTTACATTTTGACCTTCAATTTTAGTTGCATTACTTAAGCTATCTACTTCTAATGAAAGAGAATCTCCTTCTCCATTTTCATCATAGTTTGTAAAATACCATAATGCCATTTGTTGTACAAATTCTATATCATCATTTGTCATTGGCTCTTCATGATCATCTATGCCTGCTCTTTCTAATAATTTAGCTTTCATCTGTTCATGATCTGGATGCTCTGGTAAATACATGTTATCTAATATCCATAATATTGAGTTATATTCTGTATTTGAAATAGTTGCTCCAATAGTTCTATAATGATTTATAACATCAGTTGCGTTTGTTTTTAAATTGAAGCTTTCAGTATATGTTTCATCATTTACATCTGATACTTCTCCTACTTCTCCTGAATTTCCAAAGCCTAAACCACTTCTTACACAGTATAATGCGTCTCTATGAACATAAGTTCCTCCATCTTTCTTTACTATTTTAAATACTGTATGTTCAGTCCCATTTTGTGTCTGCACAGTGTATTTCTTTTCAGTATACGGTCTTTTATCTGTTATATTTAAGACCATAGTATCTGCTGCATAAATTTGATTTTCTAGTAAAATTGATAAAATAAATACAATTACTACAAATAATAATACCTTAAATCTTTTCATAATATTCTCCTTACTTCATTTATATTATATATAGTTTTTTTTTAATGTCAACAGTCTAATTTTTTTCACTCAATTTACCTTATTTTTTTATCTTACGGATGCTTTTTATTCGCTATTTTATTACATATTATTACTTTTTCTTTACATTTTTGCCATTTTTCTTAATGTTTTCTTGCATCCGCCATTTCCGTAAATTTACTTTAATTAGTATTAAAAAATTAAATTTTCAATATTAACATAATCATTATACTATAAAATTATTGATTTTTCAAGACTTTCCATAAAATTATATATTATGGTTAAGTTTAAACA
>CANRAB010000103.1 GCA_947628475.1 uncultured Clostridia bacterium | reverse complement strand
GGTAAAGTATTAGGACCAAAAGGATTAATGCCAAACCCAAAATCAGGAACAGTTACAATGGATGTAACAAAAGCAATAAATGAAATTAAATCTGGTAAAGTTGAATATAGATTAGATAAATCTAATATAATTCACTTAGGATTTGGAAAAATATCATTTGGAGTAGATAAATTAGCAGAAAACTATGAAACAGTTATGGATGCAATAATAAAAGCTAAACCAGCAGCAGCAAAAGGACAATACATTAAAAGTATAGCTATATCTACAACAATGGGACCAAGCATATATATTGCATAATTAAAAAAATACTACCAAAGACAGTAGGCAAAAAGATAAGCCCTACCGAGGTAAAAAGTAGAGAATAAAAACTCTTGTTTTGCCTTGCGTAGGTAAAAACAAGAGTTTTTATTTTTAAATAATAAGACATTAAATAAATTCACAATATTGTTTTAGTAATAAATCAAGATTCGTATTGTGGAGCAATTAAAATTTAGCGATTATTATTTTAATAATATTAAAAACATAAATAAATTAGGAGGTGAAAAAAATGGCAAGCGAAAAAGCAATAAACCAAAAAAAGAAAGAAGTAGAAGAACTTGTAGAAAAAATTGGAAAAGCTAAAATAGTTCTTTTAACAGACTACAAAGGCATTAATGTAGCGGATGTTACAGGAATAAGAGCCAAATTAAGAGGTGTAAATGCAGAATATAAAGTTATAAAAAATAATATAACAAGAAGAGCATTAGAAAATTGCAAAATAGAAGGACTAGAAGATAAGTTAGAAGGAACAACAGCAGTTATTTTAGGATATGAAGATTATTTAGAACCACTAAAAGCAATTTATGAATATTCAAAAGATAATGAGTTTTATAAAATTAAAGGTGGAATCATAGAAGGTAAAGTAGTAGCAGTAGAAGAATTAATAACACTTGCAAAATTACCATCAAGAGAAACACTTATTGCTCAACTTGCTGGAGCTTTACTTGGCAATATTTCAAAACTTGCAGTTGCATTAAATGAAGTGTCAAAGAAAAAAGCAACAGCTTAAAAGTTGTAAAATAAAAAATTCAGCAAATAAAATGTAGGAAAACCTACAAAATTTAAAATTACCAATAATGGTAAATAAATAGGGTTGTGACCAACACTAAAAAATAAAAATTATAAAAGGAGAGATTTTAAAATGGCAGACATTGCAAAATTATTAGAAGAAATAGATAGCTTAACAGTTATCGAATTATCAGAATTAGTAAAAGGAATAGAAGAAAAATATGGAGTATCAGCAGCAGCAGTAGCAGCACCTGCAGCAGGAGCAGCTGGAGCAGCAGCAGCTGAAGAAAAAACATCATTTAATGTTGTATTAAAAGAAGCAGGAGCTAACAAAATAGCAGTTATAAAAGTTGTTAGAGACGTTACAAGTTTAGGATTGAAAGAAGCTAAAGACTTAGTTGATGGAGCACCAAAAACAGTAAAAGAAGGAGCTTCAAAAGAAGAAGCAGAATCAATCAAAGCAAAATTCGAAGAAGCAGGAGCTGTAGTAGAATTAGCATAAAAGTGTTGAATAAACATATTAAAATCCAGCAGTATGCTGGATTTTTGTTTTCTATATTCATTAAATTTGCAATTATAGAAATTTGTGATATAATATAAAGCAGTTTAATATAATTATATTAAACCAATTTATTAATACCTAAAAAGGGTGAATTATATGATTAAATTTACAAAAATGCAGGGGCTAGGGAATGATTATGTTTATATAGATTGTGTAGAAAAAAATCTATATGTTAAAAACATATCATCCTTAGCTCAATTTGTTAGTAATAGGCATTTTGGCATAGGTAGCGATGGACTAATTTTAATTTATAAAAGCAGTCTAGCAGACTTCAAAATGAGAATGTTAAACTCTGATGGAACGGAAGCGGAGATGTGTGGAAATGGCATAAGATGTGTTGGAAAGTACGTATATGATAAAGGTCTAACAACCAAAGAAACCATTACAATAGAAACATTAGCAGGCATTAAAACCTTAAAATTAAATGTAAAAAGCGGAAAAGTAGAAACAGTAACAGTTGACATGGGAGAGCCAATTCTTCAAGCAGAAAAAATACCAGTATTATCTAACAAGCAACCAGTACAAGGATTAGAAATAAAAACAGAAGATAGAACATTTTTAGTAGATTGTGTATCAATGGGAAATCCACATGCAATAACAGAAGTAGAAGATTTAGAAAATTTTAAAATTGAAAAATATGGACCTGTTATAGAAAAAGATAAACACTTTCCAAACAAAGTAAATGTAGAATTTATACAGATAATAAATCCACAAAGAGTAAAAGCAAGAGTATGGGAGAGAGGTTCAGGTGAAACATTTGCCTGTGGAACAGGAGCATGTAGCATAGCGGTAGCATGTATTTTAAAAGGAAAAACAGAGAGAAAAGTTAATATAGAGTTGCTAGGAGGAAATTTACAAATAGAATGGAATAAAGAGAATAATCATGTATATATGACAGGACCAGCAACAACAATATATGAGGGGGAATTTGAATATGATAACAATTAATGAAAATTTTTTAAAACTACAAGATAGTTATTTATTTGTAACAATAGCAGAAAAAGTAAAAGCATACCAAGAAGAAAATCCAGATAAAGATATAATAAAATTAGGAATAGGAGATGTAACAAGACCAATTCCAAAAAAAATTGCGGAAGCAATGAAAAAAGCAGTAGATGAAATGACAGATAGTAAAACATTTAGAGGCTATGGACCAGAAGTTGGATATGATTTTCTAAAAGAAAAAATCATAAAAAACGACTATAAAAAAAGAGGAATAAAATTTGAAAATTATGAAGTATTTATATCAGATGGAATAGGAACAGATATAGGAAACATAGTTGATATATTTGCAAAATACAATACTGTAGCAATAACAGATCCAGTATATCCAGCCTATCTTGATACAAATGTAATGTCAGGAAGAAGTGGAAGCATTGTAGATGGAAAATATGAAGGAATAACATACTTAGAGGTAAATGCAGAAAATAATTTCATACCACAAATACCAACAGAAAAAATAGATATGATATATTTATGCTTTCCTAATAATCCTACGGGAACAGTAATTACAAAGGAAGAACTAAAAAAATGGGTAGACTATGCAAGAGAAAATCAATCAATAATTCTATATGATGCTGCTTATGAGGCATATATTCAAGATGCAAATATTCCACATAGCATATATGAAATAGAAGGAGCAAAAGAAGTAGCGATAGAATTTAAAAGTTATTCAAAGTCAGCAGGATTTACAGGAATAAGATGTGGTTACACAGTAGTTCCAAAAGAATTAATAGGATATACTAAAGAAGGTAATAAAGTTCAATTAAATAAAATGTGGAATAGAAGACAAAGTACAAAATCAAATGGAGTATCATATATAACACAAAGAGGAGCAGAAGCGGTATATACAAAATCAGCACAAAACGAAATAGAAAAAAATATACAATATTATATGAATAACACAAAAACAATAAAAGAAGGACTAGAGAAAGTAGGCTTTCAAACCTTTGGAGGGGAAAATGCACCTTATGTATGGCTTAAAGTACCAGAAGGAAAAAAATCTTGGGAGTTATTTAATGAATGGCTAGAGAATATTGGCGTAGTAGGAACGCCGGGCGTTGGTTTTGGACCAAGCGGAGAAGGATATTTTAGATTAACAGGTTTTGGTACAAAAGAAAATACCGAAAAAGCAGTAAAAAAAATACAAGATTATTATAAAAAATAAATGTATTAGTCTACTTAAAAAAATTTGCAAACTTGCATATAGACAAAAAGACCAGAAA
>CANRAB010000102.1 GCA_947628475.1 uncultured Clostridia bacterium | reverse complement strand
ATAGAAATAACAGGAGGAACAATAAAAGCAACATCAACTAATAATAGTGCATATGGAATTTATAATACTTCAACTGGTAGTATAACAATAGGAGAAATAACAATTTTAGCAAATACAGATTCAACATCAACAAATTATGCTGCTTATGGAGTATATAATAATACGGGAAATATAACTTTACAAAAAACAACGGTAATGTCAACAGGAAAAACATCATATGGAATTTATAATTCATCTACGGGAGAAATAACAATAGGAGAAAAGGGAGAAGATGTAAGTATAGAAATACCAGAAATAAATGGAACAACCTATGGAATGTATAATGTAAAAGGAATATTTAATTTTTATGATGGTATTTTAAAAGGAGAGACAGCTATTTTTGGAAATGTAACTAATGTAGAACCAACATATGAAGTAATAAGAACTAAAGAAGGAGATATTGAAAGTGCTTATTTAGGAAAAGATGTACCAGTAGCGCAAATAGGTGAGGTAAAATATAAAACAATAGATGAAGCAATAAAAGATTGTCCAGAAGGAGAACAAAAAACAATAGAAATAATAAGAGATGTTAGCATAACTTCAGACATAGAAACATATGTAATAGAAAAAAACAAAGATATTATTTTAGATTTAAAAGGACATATTATAAATTCTGCTAATAACGTAATATTTACAAACTATGGAAAATTAAAAATAATAGATTCAACAGGAAGTAATGGAGAAGAAAAGGAAACAGGATTTATAAAAAGTGAGGCAAATGGAGCAATAGACACAGGAATAACATTATCAGGAAACTATAGAATAGAAACAAGAGTGAGGATGGATGAATATATTAATACATATAACAATATATGGGGAACAGGAAGTACAAGTTTTGAAAGTTGGTCACCAAAAGATACCAAAAAATTATCTTATAGATCAAATGGAACAGGTATAACATCTAGCAAATCATTTGTTCAAGGAACAATATATGATATAGTAGAAGAATATAAAAATGGAACGATGACAGCAAATGTAAATGGAGAAGAATGGATAAAAGGAACAGCTTCTGAAGGAACATCACCAAGCACAGTAAAATTATTTGCATCTACAAGTAATACATATGATACTTATATGTCGATATCTTATTTCAAAATTTATAAGGAAGAAGAACTTGTGGCAGATTTAGAGGCAGTAAAAGCAGGAATGGAAATAGAAGGAAAAACTGCTGAAAAAAATGGATTTTATGATAAAGTTACAGGTACTTTTAAATATTCAAATACATTGAATTATGAAAATTATGGTATAGTAAAAGGAACAGGAGTAATAGAAAATGCAGCAGGGACAGTAATAGAAAATGCAGGAAGTGGAGAATTGGAGTTAAATGGAGGAACAATAAAAACAACGAAGATAGGAACAACTATTAATTATACAAAAGCAATTATCAATGGAGGAAATTTTGTTCAAACAGGAGGAGATATAGAAACAACAGGAGAATATTCATATGGAATTTATACAGAAGAAATATACAAAGGAAAGGAAGGATATGTAGACTATACAAATGCAGAATTAGTACCAAATGGAGAATATTCATTTGAGAACGTAGGAGGAATAATAAAACCAAATATACCTTCAAATGAAAATTACAAAAATGCTTATAGTTATATAAAAATAGATTTAGAAGGAAAAGAAGGAACATATGATTTAAGGATAAAATTAGGAATGAAAGGTGAAAACTATAATTCTGTATTATATGGAACAATAAGTGAGAATACAACTGCTACATCTGAAGGAGCATTTATAAAAGTAACAAATGAAAGTGGAGAGTATACAACGCAATTAAATGGAGGAAGCATATATTATTTACAACTAAGATTTTATAAATATCAAAATAGTGGACAGACAGAAATAACAGCGATAGAATTAAAAAAGAGTCTAGAAAAAACTGATACAACAACAACACTAGAAAAAGGAAAAATAGAGGCAAATGGATTAAATTCTGAGGGAATTCATAATAAGACAGGAAGAGTAAAAATAAAAGGAGGAAGTATAAAAGCAACATATAAAGGAATATATAATGCTTCAACAGAAGAAATAGAAATGACATATGGAACAATAAGAGCAACAAGTTCAACTGGATATGGAATATATAATACTTCAACGGGTAATGTAAAAATGACAGGAGGAAGTATAAAAGCAACAATGGAATATCAACAATCTGGATATGGAATATACAATGTTTCAGCAGGAAAAATAAGAATTGAAGAAGGATATATAACAGCTACATATGGAATATATAATGGAGAATATAATAAAGAAGAAGTAGGAGAAGTAGAAATAATAGGAGGAGAAATATTTGGCAAATTTGGAATATATAATTATTCAACAAGAAGAACAATAATAAGAGGTGGAATAATAAGGCAAAATTACCCAGGAGATAGTTATTCAGGAGTATTTAATAACAACGGAACTGTTTTAATAGAAGGAGGAGAAATTAAAACTTCAGGCTATGGAATTTATAATGCAGGAAAAGAAGGAACGGTTGAAATAAGAGAAGGAAAAATAAGAACAACATCATATACTGGTATCTATAATAATTCAACAGGAAAAGTAAAGATAATGGGAGGAGAAATAACAACAACGACTAGTGGTAACAGTTATGCAATTAATAATGTTTCAACAGGAAGTATAGAAATAACAGGAGGAACAATAAAAGCAACATCAACTAATAATAGTGCATATGGAATTTATAATACTTCAACTGGAACTATAACAGTAGGAGAAAAAGGAGGAGAAGTAAGCAAAGAGACACCATTAATTCAAGGAACAACATATGGGGTTTGCAATTTAAAAGGAATCTTCAACTTCTATGACGGAAAAATAAAAGGAACAACTGCAATTTATGGACATATTACTATGGTAGAACCAAGATACATTACAACAATTAATCCAGAAGATGGTATGCAAGCTGCAACCTTAACAGTAAATCCAACAGACGATGCAAGAGCCTTTGTAAATGGAACCTATTATGAAACATTGCAAGCAGCAATAGATGCATGTAATGAGCCAGAAACTAAATACTATGTAATGTTAATGAATGGAGTTTCCCTAGGAGAAACATTACAAATAGATGCAGATCAAGACATAGTAATGGACTTAATGGGAAATGTAATAAATGGAGGAGGAGACTATGCAATAATAAACAATGGAACTCTAACAATAACTGACTCAGAAAACGAAGAAGGAAAAATAGGAACCATAAGAAATGATGAAGGAACAGTAATACGAAATAATGGAACATTAACAATAGGAACAAATGATGAAACAGTAAGTATATATTCACCATTAATAGAGGGACAAGTATATGGTATAGAGAATCAAGAAACAAGTACATTCAACTTCTATGATGGAGTAATAAAAGGAACAACAAACTCAATTAATGGAGGAAGTGTAAATACACAAAGCGCTTATGTATTAGACACTAAAGTAGTAGATGGGGTAGAAACTACCACATTAAAACATGAAGATGCATAATAAAAAAAATACTTCAGTTAAAATAATAGCTGAAGTATTTTTAATTTTTAAAAATTATCATAAGAAGTTTATCCTTCAATTTCTGAAAAATATTCATTAATTCTGTTAATTAATTCTTGTTTTGCGTCTTCTATTGTTATTCCTTCCATTTGAGCACCTGCAAGTGTTATATGTCCACCGCCACCTAATTTTTCCAAAATAATTTGAACATTAATATCACCAATTGAACGTCCACTAATACATACTTTATCATCTAATTTTCCTATTACAAAAGAAGCCGTTATATTACTAATAGTAAGTAATTCATCTGCTGCTTTAGCACA
>CANRAB010000101.1 GCA_947628475.1 uncultured Clostridia bacterium | reverse complement strand
GAATACCCGTGAGCTTGGAGGCCTTTAATTTCAAAAAATAATATTTTGCTAATAATCAAATGTTAAATTGAAAAAGTTTTACAAATTACAATCTATTTAATTTATATTTTTCTAAAATTGTTCCTAATTCTTTCGAAAATTCTTTAAGCAATACAATTTTTATTCCTATATCTTTTCCTTTAATATAATTATCAATAATTTGTTTTAATTGTTTTATATTTTTCATTTCTGGTTCAATTTCTTTTGTATATTTTTCTGCTCTATCTGCTAATTTTTCTTTTATTGAAACTATATCCTCATTACTAGCACAAGATATTCTTTGGAACATTTGATATGGATCATAATATTTAAAAATCGGTATTTCCATACATTCTTTATCAAATCTTTCGTAGAATGATTCCATTTTCATTGGTATACATTTAAATATATCCTCTGCCTTGTCTTTATACATTTTATCCTTTAATGAATCGTTAATTGTGTTAAAATGTTCTAATATTTCGTTTATTTCTGGTGTTTTTTCTCCTATTATTATTTCTTCTATTTCTTGCTCAGCATTTTCGTAATATTGCGAATTTAACGATGCAACATTCATTCCATTAAAGAATATTCCTTTTATTGTTTTTATATCATAATTTATTAGTCCTTTTTTTATAAAATAAATAAAATAAATAAATATTTTTACTGTATCTAATAACTGTACTTTTCCTTTCTTTATATCGTCTATTACTTGTTCTATTACATCTGGAAATTGGTCATCTGATATTTTCCAATATTCTTCTGTAAGTAATCTTTTGTATCCTGTAAGTTTTTGTGTATCTACTGTATTAATTATTACTTCCATATTCTTTTTAAAAGTTTTCATATCGAATATTCTGGTTCTTACATATATTTCTATAAATTTAAAAAAGCGATACTCAGATTTAAAATTATAATAATAATTATTATCAAATTCTTTAATATAGAACTGCCTGTTATCCATAAGCACTCTTGATGAAACCAATATAGATTTATATTCTTCGTTATCAAGTATATTTACAAATTTATCCTTTGTTATTTTACCAGCTTTTATTTCAAACGAAATTGCTATTGTAAAAATAAGCATTGTTTGTAATACTTTGTAATTTGTATCTGGATAATGTTTATTTACCATTTCAAATATCTTTTTAAAATCATTTAATGCATGTTTTAATATTCTTAAATTTCTTGTTCCACTTTTATTAAACGTAGATATAATGTAATTTGTATTTTCTCTTAAAAATCTTATTAATTCTGCATTGCTTTCGTATCTCATTAATATTCCATTAATTATATAATTAAATTCTGGCTGGTATTCAAAAGTTTCTCCTATAAGTTTTTCTTTTATTCTTTCGTAGTCATTTGCTTTATCAAATACATATTCTATTTTATCTTGTATTTTTTCTACCATTGGTTTATCTGTTTTAGATAAATCTCCTTCTTTATCTAAAAGATATGTTGCAATAAAGGTTTTCATCTCTATATTTGTACTTTTTAATTTAGTAGAAAGTTCCTTTTCATTACATATTATAATTGTTTTTATATGGTCATGCTCTACAAAGTTATTTATATATCCTAAAATATCTATAACATCAACATTTGCTCTTTCCAAGTCATCAAAGCATAAAACTTTATCTTCTGTAGAGAAAAATTTGCTGTAATCTACTTTATCTCCATTTTGTGTAACACCAAAAAGATTTGCCATATCTAAACCTGTTTTAGCATATTCTGGTATTGAGTGTTGTCCTGTTGCATTCATATATTTTTTCATATTTTTATCCATTAATTGGGTAGTTTCTATAAATATTTTTTTGCTTATTTCTTCTAAATTTGATATTCCATATAGTGACATATAAATTGTTGTGTAGTGTTTTCCATTTAATTGTAATGATTCTATTTTATTTCTTATTTTATTATTCCAAAAATATGTTTTACCACTACCCCATTCTCCGTTTATCATTATTGCATAATCTGTATAATCTGCTCTAACATAATCTAATATACTTTCTACTAAATCTTCCATTTTTACCCCCTTTAATCTTTTGCTATTGTTAACACTCCTATTTTGTTAGTCCCTGCTTTTTTTAAAACCTTAGCACATTCATTTACTGTACTACCTGTTGTATAAATGTCATCAAATATTAATACTTTTTTGTTTTTTATTTTTTTTTCATTTTGTATTATAAATGCATTTTTAACATTTTCTTTTCTTTGCATTTTTTTTAATTTTGTTTGTGATATTACGTTTTTTTTCTTGACTAAAACTGTTGTTTCTAGCTTTAAATGCGTATTTTTAGCAATTATTTTTGCAATTAATTCTGTTTGATTATATCCTCTATTTAACATTCTTTTTTTATGAATTGGGACTGGTAGAATTATATCATATGATTTTAAAAAATTACATACTTTTTCATTTTTTAATAAAATTTTTACAAATGTGTTATATAAATATGATTTATTTTGAAATTTATATTCAAGAATTTTTTGTCTTATTATTCCTTCATATTTAAATATATGTAGACTTTCATTATAATAATTTTTTTTAGTTTTTTTTATGCAATTAATTTCGTATTTTTTTAATCTTAATTCACATTTTTTACATAAAGCATCCTTGCAAATTTTACCGCAAATTCCACATGTAGTAGGATATATTAATTCTAAAATATAATTTATTATTTCTTTCATTTCATTCCTTGTATAATATATTTAGGTTTTTAAAAGGTTACCCATAAACCTTTATATAATAATTATTTCATAATATAATTGTTATTTTTATTCAACAATAAAAATGAGCAAGCAATGCTCGCCCATTTTTTAATTATACATTAAAATCTCCTTTTAATCTATATTATTTTTTTATTTTATAAAATAAAATTCCTATGCTTGTTATAATAATTATTTCATTTCTGCTATTATTTGTATAATATATATCAGATTTAAAATCTTATTAAGCAATTTTGGTTCTTATGGCATTGAAATTTCAAACTGAACATCTGCATATTCTTGGTAATTATCACTAGTAATAATTTTGTAATCTTTATTGGTAACAGCAAATACAAAAGTGCCTATTGGAAATTTATTTTCTTCACTACCACAGATTAATAAGTAACCAAAAGGTATATCCGAACTATAACCGACCCAATCAAGAATATTCGTAAAGCGCGGATCCAAGCACCTTATGTTATATGTTTTTACTTGTAAACCATAAACGTCAGTCTTAGTTGGTTGTTTCGTAATTATAGCATTTTTTAATTCATCTGATATATCATCTGGCCAAAAGTTATCATTAATTATTACCATTCCGATCACTGCCTAATAATCCTCTTTCTACAAGTTCGCCTATTGTAAATGTGTAAGAATTTTTTTTACTACCTAATTCATTTATTCCATGTGCTTTAAATAGATTTTGCTCATTTGTATCTTTTACTACTGCTGGGTCATAATATAAATTTCCATCTTTTCCTACTGTAAGTTTATCTCCATATTCATTTTTTAAATTATCTGGTATGTCTAAGTCACCAATTCCTATTTCATATCCTTTTTTTGGTTTTTCTCCGTCATTTTCTGCTAATATTTCTGCCTTTTTTATTTCTAATGCTTCTTTTACTTGTTCTATTTTTGTTTGTGTTACTGCTGATTCTGCTTTGTTAAATAATCCTCCATTTAGGGCTACGTTTATTGTTACGCCTACTAGTATTAGCATTACAATTATTGTTATTATTAGGGCTATTAGGGTAATACCTTTGTAGTCAGAGGTTAGAGGTTGGAGGTTAGAGATTAGATTTTTGTTTTGGGTTGGTTCTTCGAAGTGCGGGCAGACAGGGT
>CANRAB010000100.1 GCA_947628475.1 uncultured Clostridia bacterium | reverse complement strand
CTTAACAATTCAATTATACTACTTGAATCACTTTTTTTCTATTCTATTTTTGTTTCACATCAATTGTAACACTACATTTTTAAAAAAAAGTATGAAAATTTTATAAAAATGTTATATTAACTGTTATAGTTTATTATTTATTAAATTATATAACCATATAAAGCTATTTATAACCTATTTACATTTTCAAAAAAATAGAGTATTATATATACGAAAAGTTGGTGAAAAAATGGAACAAAAATATGTATTAGAAAATCCAAAATCTTTTAATAGTACACATATATTTGAATGTGGACAGTGTTTTAGATGGAATAAAGAGGAAGATAATACTTATACAGGTGTATTTAGTGATAATATAATAAATGTAAAAGAAGAAAATAATAAAATTATATTCTCTGGAATTTGTAAAAAAGATATTAAAAATGAGTGTATAAGGTATTTTGATTTAGAAAATAACTATGAAGATATAAAAGATAAATTATCTAAAATAGACAAATATTTAGCAAATAGTATAAAATACGGAGATGGCATTAGAATACTACACCAAGATTTATGGGAAACATTAATTTCATTTATAATATCAGCTAATAATAACATACCTAGAATAAAAACAATAATAGAAAGAATTTCAAAGCAATACGGAAAGAAAATAGAATTTAGAGGAAAAACGTATTACACTTTTCCAACACCAGAAGAGTTATCAGAAGCAAGTGTAGAGGATTTTAGAAAACTAGGATTAGGCTTTAGAGATGTTAGGGTGTATGAAACTGTGCAAAAAACTTTAAATAATGGAATTAATTTAAAAAGATTAAGCTCTGAGGATAATGTTGATATTTTAAGAGAAGAATTACTAAAAATTCCGGGAGTGGGACCAAAAGTTGCAGACTGTATAATGTTATTTGCTTTAAAAAAATATCAAGTATTTCCAGTAGATGTATGGGTAAGACGTGTAATATCAGAATTATATTTTGAAAATGAGGAGCAAAAACCAAAAATAATTCAAGAATTTGCAAAAAAGCAGTATGGAGAATTAGCAGGATTAGCTCAACAATATCTTTTTTATTGGAGGAGAGATTTAGCTTAAGTATGGTAATGAAAATATGTTTATAGATTTTTATAAAATGTATATTTTCTATAAACTAAAATATATTATAATAAATGAGAGTGGAGGTAAAATAAATTTAGTATGATAAAAGATATAGAAGTATATATTATATTATTTATGGTATATTCAGTAATAGGTTGGGTAATGGAAGTAGTACTTGGTTTACTAGAAAGACATAAATTTGTAAATAGAGGTTTCTTAATAGGTCCATATTGTCCAATATATGGGTTTGGAACGGTTGCAATAACTCTATTATTAGGAAATTTCATGAAAACAATAAATGATGTTAGCTTAGTAGATAGTATATGGATATCTTCAATAGTAATAATTTGTATATGTGGAGCATTAGAGTATTTTACAAGCTACATAATGGAAAAATTATTTCATGCAAGATGGTGGGACTATAAAAACTTTAAATTCAATATAAATGGCAGAATTTGTTTAGAAACATTAATTCCATTTACAGTGATAGGTCAATTTATATTGAGAGTTACAAGTCCAATGCTTATAAACGCATTAATAAATATACCAACTTTTCTTTTACATATAATATCAGGAACAATAGTTATAGTGCTTATAGTGGACGTATCTATTTCATATAATATAATACATTCATTTAAGAAAATTTCTAGTGAAACAAAAGATAGTACAGAAGAAATAACAAAGAAGGTAAAAGAAATAATAAGCAAAAGTTGGAGAGGAAGAAGATTGGTTTCTGCTTTTCCAAATGTTGATATAATAAAAAATAGAATAAGGCAAACTGTAGAAGAAGGTAAGGAAAAAATAGAAAAGAAGAAAAAAGAAATAGAAGATATAATAGAAAAGAAACAAAGAAACAAAAAGTAAAATATATAGTTATAGAGAAACACCCATAATCTTAGTTTAAAAGATTATGGGTGTTTTATTATAAAAATGTCAAATATTTTTCTTGGTTAATTTCCTTTTTAACTCAAAAGGAATATGGATAAGCATACAAATAAATAGCAAAGCAAAGAATGTAAATATTAGGTATGGAATAGTTCCATAGTTTAATTGTATATTTCTAAGTAATGGCATATCTGGAGATGTTACTAAAAATAGGTAGTTTTGTTTAAATTTTAAATCTACAAATAAATCTATAGCAATAATTATAGCAAATAAACCTAAGACTTTGTGAAATCTTTTTAAGGTTGGTCTATAATCAGTAGTAAGCATTATGGCAATTGGTACAAATATTAATAATCCATGATATATAAGAGTTTGTATGGTTTGAAAATGCCATATAGGATATGCACCAGCAACGCCAGAAGGAAATATAGTAGCAAAAAATCCTCCTAAAATTGAACTGGCAAATACAAAATCTTTAAATACAAGAATATTTGTAAAAACAGCAAGTGGTATAAAATACATTTGTAAACCGCAAAGATGTAGTGATAAAAGTTGCAAAATACCAGCGTCTGCTACTATGTATAACCAAATATTATGAGAAATTTCTAGTATTGGTACTAATATAGCACAAATTTTTATAAAAATATTCTGCTTTTTAGGTGATAATTTTTTTAATAAAATTAAACATAAGATAATAGTAGAAAAACTTATAATAATTGCTATAATGTGTTCTAAACTAAAGTTTTGAAAAACTTTATCTTTTGGAATATCTGTGAAATAATCAAAAAAATTATACATAAATTTTCTTCCTTTCAAATCAAATATTTTAGACAAATTAATATATATTATAACATAAATTAAAAAAAATATATAGACAATAATTTTTAAATAATATATAATGAATTTGTAAACAATTTACTACATTATAGTGAAAGGTTACATAGTAAAAAGTATTGTGAATGAAAGAGGGTAATAATATGGAATATATTATAGCTATAATAGTAATAATAATTTTGATATTTTTAGTTCAGTACAATGGGCTTGTAAGATCTAAAAAGAAGGTACAGCAAGCATATTCTACAATAGATGTGTATTTAACTCAAAGATTTGATTTAATACCAAATTTAGTTGATTGCGTAAAGGCATATACTAAACATGAAAGTGATCTTTTTGAAAAGATAGCAGAAATGAGAACAAGTTACATGAACACAAAAAGTTTAACAGAAGCAGAAAGTTTAAATAATGAATGTAATAGATTGATTGCATACATGGAAAACTATCCAGATTTAAAAGCAAGCACACAATATCTTGAGTTGCAAAAGAAGCTATCTAAATTAGAGAGCCAATTACAAGCAGCAAGAAGAATTTACAATGCAGAAGTAACTGCATATAATACGAAAATATCAGTAGTGCCAAGTAATATAATCGCTAAAATGTTTAATTTTAAAGAAGAAAAATTGTTTAAAGTAGAAGATGTAAAAGCTAAAGATAATATTAAATTAAATACTCTGCAATGAAGGTGAGAAATAAGATGAAAAGTTTTAATGAAATTTATGAAGAAATATATAGAGAAAATCATGAAAACTTAGAAAACTTAAGAAAAAAAAATTCAAGAAAATATATATATTTTCTTGTAATAATACTTGTTACAGTGTTTTTGGTATATATAGAACAAATCATTTTTGCATTTCTATTATTTATAATATTTACAATATTTCTTTTAAAAAGTATAGACAAGAAAAGAAACTATGTATCAGAATTTAAAGAAAAAGTTATAGAACCATTTATAAAAAACATTGATGATAATTTAGAATATAGTCCTACATCTGGAATTGAGCCATATTTATACAAACAGGGAGAGTTTGAAGGTTTTGATATATACAGATCAGAGGATAAAATAAGTGGTAAATTAGATGGAAAATATAATTTAATAATGGGAGAAGTAATAACTGAAGAAGAAAGGGTTGA
>CANRAB010000099.1 GCA_947628475.1 uncultured Clostridia bacterium | reverse complement strand
GGTGAACAATCAATAGAAGAAATAGTAGAACAAGAAAAAAACAAAGCAAAACAAAACCAAAATAAATTTGGAACAAGCAAATTTACAGTAGGAGGAGTAGAAGGAACTTATTATCAAATAAAATCAGAAAGCAAAATAGAAGGAAGAATATTAGTAGAAAATGAAGGAGTAATACATGATATACAATACACAGCCATACCAACACAATATGAAAGAAATGAATTAGTAATGCAAAAAATACTAGAAAGCATAGAATGGACTGCTCCCGAAAAATCATATAAGACATTTGTTGAAGGAAACATAATGGTAAAATTATATGAAGATAATACACTAGGAATAGTAGTAATGGATGGATATATAAATGCAATGCAAAACTGGTCAGCAAAGACATGTGCAATAAAAGAAAATACAGAATATGCAGTAAATGGAAACATAGGAGAAATATTAAACGTACAAATAAAAACATTATCAAAGCAGCATCCAGTAGTGCTAGTACATGCAGCAAATGAAGAATTATATTATATAAATATGGTAGTAGGAATAGAAGAAGGAACATTTAATATTGCAAAAGTAGAAGGCTTACCTAAAGTTGTTGGAACAGGAATGGCAGGAACAAGACATACGGAATCTAAAGGTTGGGTGGATTTAGTACTTGCTCGTGATAATCAATATTACGACTTATATGTTGCAGGCGATGGAAAAGTTGGAGCAGAGATATGCGACCACGGAGATGGACGAGGAAATTCTGGTTTAACGGATGACGAATTTTTGAACCGATTAGAGGGAAAAACAGTGGCGAGATACTTTACGTTTAACTATTGTGGCATCTTTGAGCAATTTACTGATGGTACAGTAGCAATTAATCTTACTAACGACTTGTTTACAAATGAACTAAGAAAACATGGACCTGTTCCTGATAGTGCTGTATTTGTAATATATGGAATAAACGATTATGAGATAATTGAAAATGTATATAAAATTGAAGATAAAAACGCAAATAAATTGCCATTATTTGTATTACAAACACAATACAACCATTACAATAATAAAAACATATATGTGATGAGTTTAGAAGATTATGATTATGATAGAAAGTGTTTCGTAATTCCTGAATCAAATAGAGTTAATGAAATAGATTCAGTTCACTTAAGTTGGGAATATGATGTTTCAAATTTAATTTTCATAGATAAAAACGAGAACCTTTATGAAATTACACAGGATAAAGGATTAATTGTAAAAGGAAAAGGGTTAACGACTAAAGCGATTGAAAAAACATTAGAAGAATATATAACTAAAGAAAAATATTTTTCTAGCGGTAACACTACAATTTTAACCCCTTCTAATGATTTAAATATTTCTTGGGATTCAGAATTACCGTACGAAAATTACATTTCTTCTGAACAAGGAAAGGAAACGCCTAACGTTTACCTTGATGCATGGCCAGAAGTGTGGAGCTGTAGAGCAAAGATAGAATGGAATAGCATAAATAATAAATGGGAAGTTACGAGTTTTGACATTCTTGACAATTATGATCACAGCTATGATGACACTCGGGGAAGAGAGAAGTTAAATTTCATAAAATAATCTCTTGAAAAATATTTTCTTATATGCTAATATAATGATGTAAAGAAGAACAAAAGAAAGGAATGAGGGAAAAATGAAAAACGCTAAAACCGTTGATATTGTAGAGAGAGAGAGAGAGAGAGCTATAATTTAGAAGATGATTTTACTTTTAAATATTTATTAGTATGTTTAAAAGTAAAAGGTAATGTTTATTTATCATGCAAAAACAATGCAGAAAATTTAATAATAGAGAAATTATATAAAAAGCAAAAAGTTGATATGCTAAAAGTAAGAAGTATAGAGTCAAAGTATAAAAACTTAAACGATACTTCATGAACTTTTAGTATGTCAACTTTTTGTGTTAAACAAATAAATAAAAAGTACAAAAGTAAGAAAGGAATGAAAGTTTAAATGAAATATAATAAAAAAGAACAAGGCATAACCTTGATAGCGCTAATAATAACAATAATAGTAATGTTAATATTAGTAGCAGTAACAGTGCAAATAACCATAAATGGTGGAATATTTGAAAAGGCAGGAGAGGCAGTAGGAAAAACGAAAAATAGCATGAAAGATGAAGAACAAATAATAGACAAATGGGTAGAAAAAATGGACAGAATAGAAAATGGACCAAATGCACCTGAATTAATAGAAGGAATGATACCGGTATATTGGGATGAAGCAGGAAAAACATGGGTAAAAGCAGATGTAAACACAGATGACTGGTACGCATATGGAACAACAGAAAGTACAAAGAAATGGGCAAATGCAGTAACAGTAGGAAGTTTAGATGGAGCAGAGGCAGGAGAAGAAGTAAGAACAAAATATCAAGAAGCAGAAGTAGGTACACCAATATTACAAGAAAATATATTAGGAATGTACGTATGGATACCAAGGTATGCATATAAAATAACAAAGGGATATCATGAAGGAAGTACAGACGAAAAAACAGTATGTGGAGAAATAGACGTAAAGTTCATAGGAGGAACAAAAGATACAATAAGTGATGGAGAAATAGTGGCATATAATGCAGATACAACGAATAATTTTACAAAATTTCCAAACGGATATGTAATACATCCGGCATTTAATGTAGATACAGGAAGTGGGATAAAAAGATTAAGTGGAATATGGGTAGCAAAATTTGAGGCAAGCAGTAGTAATACAAAAGATGAAAACTCAAATTTAGGGGAGAAAGCACGGGGCATCAAAACACTATAAAAATGAAATTGAGCCAAAAGTAAAAGGAGCAGATGAAGTAACGGTACGTCCCAATGTAACAAGTTGGAGAGATATAGATGTGAAAAACACGTATATAGCATGTACAAATATGGTAAAGCAAAATAATATTCAAGGATTATCAACAAGTGCAGATGCACATTTAATAAAAGATACAGAGTGGGGAGCAGTAGTATATTTAACACAAAGTGAATATGGAAACGCGCAAAAAGAAAGTGAAGAAGATTCAGGTGTATGGAATAATAGCTATTGTGAAGGAGATGTGAGTGAAATAGATGGTACTTCATATTGTACAACTAGAACAGGAATGGTAGGAGTAAGTAAAGATGATTCAACAGTAAAAACTTTAGTAAAACAAGGTGAAAAAACAGAAAATGCAGGAGTAATAACAATAACGTATAAAAATCCAGATACTGAAGGTGAAGAAAAAATAAAAACATTTTATGAATATTGGACAGGCAATGGAGTAAAAGGAAGTACAACAGGGACAATATATGGAATATATGATTTGTCTGGAGGAGCATGGGAATGTCTAGCAAGTTACAACAGTTCTAGGATTGTAAACGCTAGTGTACAATATTTTAACAATACAGTAGCACTAAAACATAAAATTATATATCACGTAGAATTACCCGAGCCATCAGAAGTTGGATATGCTAAATATCAAAGTGTATATGGAAATGCTAAATGGGAAACATCATTACAAACTAGTGATAACCATAGATCTTCTTGGGATGGTGGGCAGTCATATTTTATGGACCGGTTATGGCGCTTTCGTAGGTCAAGGAGGCTCTTTTGGGCTCGACTTCTCGTCAGTATTTACATTTACGTGCGATAGCGGCGAAGGCTTTGTACATAGTTCATTTCGACCAGTTTTGTGGGTTGAATAGAGCGTGTTAATATTTTTGCGTAATCTCAATACATCATTATGAAAATAATATTAATATATAATTATATAACTGTCAATTTACTAGTTATTAGTATATTGACAGTTATTTCATATAACATTAATAAAATATAAAAGTAAATTCTGCTTTTCTATGAGAAATTTAGTAAAACATACTTGAAAAAGAGAAGAAAATATGGTAAAGTATAAACACTTTTAATCAAAGGCAAGTCTTAAAGCCAAAAGTTCAAATCTAAGAACTAAAAAGGAAAATTTT
>CANRAB010000098.1 GCA_947628475.1 uncultured Clostridia bacterium | reverse complement strand
CTTATTCTCCCCATAAATCTTTAAATCTTTTTAATTGTTCTTCTTTTTTAAAGTCTCTTAAAAAACTTATATAATCATACTTAGGTTCATATCCTAAATCCTTTTTTGCATTTTCTATGTCCATAACAAAAGATCTTGTATCATCCTTTTCTGGGCAATAAATAATTTTGGATTTATTATTATCATCAGAAAATACTTTAACCATTCCTTTAATTATATCTTCTAATGTTGTTAATTTACCTGTACCTACATTGTAAACGCCACCATCTAAATTACACAATATAATTTTTTCAACATATTGTGCAAAATCTTTTACATATACCATATCTTTACCTAACTTTGGGTTCCCCCAAATTTCTATTGTTTCTCCTTTTTCTGCTTGTTCAATTAACTTTCTGTATCCTAATTTTATTTTTTTACCATCTTTATAAAAATAGGAATCTGGATGATAATGATAAATTGTAGGACATCTCAATGTAAATCTTTTTAATCCAAAATTTTCATGATATATTTCCATCAAATCCATAGCTGCCGATTTTGATAAAACATACATAGCATAATTACCTTTAAAACTATACTTTCTTTCCCAATATGGTTCTATAAGTATATTTTCTTTTCCCCACCAATGCCCTGATATATCTGATTCTGTTTGTGCAAAAATAATTCTATCTACATTAACCTTCCTGCAATATTCTAATATATTTAACATTCCTAATATATTGACTTTTACATATGCGTAAGGATTATATCCTTCCGTTGCTGCAGGCATGGCTCCAACTAAATTTACTATTGTATGTATATTTTCTTTTGGTAATTTTTCAAAATCTTCTTCTTTTACAGCATCCACTTCATAGTATTTTATATTATACCTATCAAAAAAATTTGTTTTCTTTCTACCTACAGCAATTATTTCAAATTTTTCTAAATCAATATGCTCCATTAAATAATCTACTGTATATGCTCCTAAATGACCTGTTGCCCCAAAAACTAATACCTTATTTTTCATATATTTTCTTTTCCTCTCTTTCTTTATTTAATGGTAACATTTTCACTTCATTTCCCATCAAAATGCCTTCTCTTTTTACCACCTTTTTTATTGTTTGAATAATAATCTTTATGTCTCGAGTTATCGTTATACATTTTATATAATCTAAATCCATTTCAAATTTTTTTTCCCAACTAATTGCATTTCTTCCATTAACTTGTGCTAATCCTGTAAGCCCGTGGTCTTACATCATGTCTATGTCTTTCTTCTTCTGTATAATATGGCAGATACTCTACTAATAAAGGTCTTGGTCCTACTATTGCCATATCACCCTTTAAAATATTAAATAATTCTGGCAATTCATCTAAACTGGTCTTTCTTAAAACTTTTCCAAATTTTGTTAACCTTTTTTCGTTTGGTAATAAACTACCATTTTCATCTTTATTTTCTGTCATTGTTCTAAATTTGTATAGTGTAAATATTTTTTCATTTTTTCCTGGTCTTTCTTGTTTAAAAATTACAGGACTTCCTAGTTTTATTCTAACTAATATGTATATAACAATCATTATTGGCATTAAAATAATAATGGTAAATAAACTCAGTATAAAATCTAAAATACGTTTAAAATATTTTGCATACATTATAGTTCGTTCTCCTATCTATTCAAATAATTTATTTATTATCGGCAATCTGTATAATATAATACTAGAAACCAATGATAAAACTAATGCATATATAAAGAACATTAATTCTCCTACCATAATAGGTAATGCATCTGGAGTAATCATAAAAAACTTAACTAATAAATTTAACCAGAATGAATGTATTAAGTAAATTCCTAAACTATATTTAGAAATACAATTTATTACTTTATTATTTTTTATTTTTAGTTTTCCACTTGAAAATAATTTCACAATTAACATAGTTTCCAATACCATAAAAGCATTGTCTGTCTGACCGTGGTTATCAAAAAAATATGCAAATAATATATATCCTATTATTCCAAGCACACCTGCAACATAAATATATTTATCTTTAATTATGTCAGTATGTACTATATAATAGCCTAATAAATATAAAAAAACGAAATTAAAATATGATAAATAAAAAGTTGTTATTTTTATTTTGAAAGTTACATTGAGCATTGGTATTACGAATGAGAATACAAATAACATTAATAAAACAAATTTAGTTGTATCTTCATCTGCTGTTTCAACAAACTTTCTTAATAATGGTGTAATAATATACAGTCCTATAAGCAT
This sequence comes from uncultured Clostridia bacterium, assembly GCA_947628475.1. GTDB lineage: Bacteria > Bacillota > Clostridia > TANB77 > CAG-508 > UMGS1781. Next base: position 1,762 of record CANRAB010000098.1, on the reverse strand, counting down.
GTATATATACCACATATGATCCCATGATTTTTCTTGAAATAAATTTATTATGCTTTTATATATTAGTTGAAATATATTACTAAATCCAAAATCAAAAATATTTTCTAGCAAACAATATGTGAAACCAAAAATTAATAATATAGAAATCATTTTTAATATGTATTTTTTTATTTTATTAATATTAACATCACGTTTAGGATTTAATAATAAACATCCTGAAATCATAATAAAGCTAGGAACAGCAAATTTAATTAACGTCTGTAGTAATACCATATCGACAAACCATCTAAACCCTGTTAATTTCATTCCTTTATATCCGTATATTAATTACATGTATCATTACAACTGCCATACAGGAAAACGCTCTTAGTACACTTATCCATTCAATTTTATTTTTTTGTTCGGTAGCTTGTCCGTAGTGTGGGCGAGTGAATAAATTTTTCTGTCTGATAAAGATAGGCTCTCTCTCTCTCTCTCTCTCTACAGTATCAACGGTTTCAGCTTCTTTTATTCTATTGTATGGATTCATTCATTCATTCTCCTTTTTAAATAATTTTATAATTACTTTCACCACTCTTTCTTGTTCTTCATCTGTCATTTTTGTATCACTTGGTAAACATACTCCTCTTTCAAATATGTCTTGTGCTACTGATTTTTCTTTTACTTTTATAAAATCATAATCTTTAAATACTGGTTGCATATTCATTGGTTTCCATATTGGTCTTGATTCTATATTTTCTTTTTCCAAAGCTATTATTATGTCTAGTGGTTTTACCTTTGATTTTTTATCTAATATTATTGATGACAACCAATGATTCGGTTTACTTTCATCTACATAACTTTGCATTTTTATTTCGGGTATATCTTCAAATGCTTTCTTATATTTTTCATATATTTCTGTTTTCTTTGCTATTCTTTTATCTAATACTTTTAATTGTCCTCTTCCTATACCTGCACATACATTACTCATTCTATAATTGTACCCTATTTCTTTATGTTCATAATGTCTCTCTGGTTCTCTACTTTGTGTTGACCAAAATCTTACCTTTTTTATTCTTTCTTCATTGTTAGATACAAGCATTCCTCCTCCACTTGTTGTTATTATCTTGTTGCCATTGAATGAGTATATTCCATATTCTCCAAATGTTCCTGTTTGTTTGTTTCTATATGTTGCCCCTAAACTTTCTGCTGCATCTTCTACTAATGGTGTATTATGTTCTTTACATATTTCTAATATTTCATCTATTTTTGCTGGTGTTCCATATAAATACACTACTACTACTGCTTTAGGATGAGGATATTTTTCAAAAGCTTTTTTTAAAGCTAAAGGATCCATATTCCATGTTTCATATTCACTGTCTATAAATACTGGTGTTGCATTTTGATATATTATTGGATTTGCTGTTGCTGAAAATGTTAGCGATTGACAAAACACTATATCTCCCTGCTTTACATCTAATGCTTTTAATGCCAGATGTATTGCTGCTGTCCCTGCTGATAATGCTGCCGCATTTTTTATATTTACATAGTTCGCTATTTCTTGTTCAAATTTGTTTACATTTTCTCCGAAGAGGAGCTATCCAATTTGTATCAAACGCTTCTTTTACATACTCTTTTTCAAAACCCTCATCTGACATGTGTGGTGATGATAAAAATATTTTTTTATTCATTTTTCTCTCCTTAATGAACTATTGCATATAAATCTAATTCTTGCAATAGAATTTTCTTTGCATTTTCTATTACTAAATCTCTATTCAAGCTT
>CANRAB010000097.1 GCA_947628475.1 uncultured Clostridia bacterium | reverse complement strand
ATGATTTTCTAATTAAAATCGCCATAAATCTACATTGAAATTAACATTTGAAGAATTATAATATTCAAATAAATATAGAAAAACTGAAAATTCAGATGTATTTTCTCCGAATATACTATCTTTATAATATTTAGGAATTGTATATAATGTTGTTTTTCCCCAATCATAATATCGATAATATTCATAACCCGGAAACAAACCATTGCTTCCACTACTTATACTTTCTCCTTCTAAATAGTATTTTCCTACAATAGAATCTAGCTCTTTACTCGTTAAAACATAATCTGGAGAATTTTGAGCAGTATATCCTAAACTTTTGAAATAGCTTGTAGATATTTGTTCTTCTTTCTCTATATGTAAATCAAATGTTTCATCATCAAAATTATAATCTTCATCCTCTAATTCTTTATATTCAGGAGTATCATATAAAGCACTAATTTCTTCTTCTGTTGGCATAATATAATTATCTGATAATTGAACTAAAACACATTCATAAGAATTATCGTTTGATTTTATTTTTAAAGCATTGTTTTCTGTAGTAATATCATATCCTATTTGTATTAACTCACCAGGTATAAGTATTTTATAATCATTAATTGTTAATAGTTCTCCTCCTGTTATTTTTTCTTTATTTCCAATATTTAATTTAATTGCAGAACAAACATTATCACTTGATATTGTATTAGTATTTACATTGCTATTATTATTGATGTTACTTTTATCTTCTTTACCTACATAAGTTATACTCTCATCATCTTCTTTAACCTTATTATCTTCTGGAGATAAAATTTTTACAGCAAATATTGCTAATACTAATATTATTGCAATAATTAAAACAATTAAAATTAATGTACTTAAAGCTATTCCTTTATTATTTGTTTTTTTATTAATCATTTGTTAATCACTCCTAATTTTTGTTGGTTAGTTAAAATCAATTGATACTGTAGCCTCAAAAAATTCAAATTTACCGCTTTCTATGAGTTGCTTATAATATCTTGAATTTTTCCTATTACATCATCAATATTGCATTCAACTGCTTCATTTTCACTTCTTTTCTTTATCTCTAATATATTATCAGTTACTTTTTTACCAATTGTTATTCTAATAGGTATACCAATTAAATCAATGTCGTTAAATTTTACTCCAGCTCTTTCTGTTCTATCATCAATTAAAGTGTCAATATGTATTTCATTAAGTTTATTGTATAGTTCTTCACCCGCTTTAAGCTGCTGTTCATCTTTTGGATTAATAACAACGATTGCAACTTTATATGGTGCAACATTCATCGGCCATATAATTCCATTCTCATCATTGTTTTGTTCTACTATTGCAGAAAGTATCCTTTCAATTCCAATTCCATAGCATCCCATTACAACAGGATGATTTTTATTATCTTCTCCTAAATAATTTAAGTTTAAACTCTCAGAATATTTTGTTCCAAGTTTAAATGTATTTCCTACTTCTATTCCTTTCTTAAATACTAATTTTTTACCACAATGTGGACATACATCACCTTCTTGAACATTTACTATATCCCCTACTACATCATATTTAAAATCTTTTATATTAGCATTTATGTAATGGTAGCCTTCCTTATTTCCACCACAACAGAAGTTCTTCATGTTTAAAATTTCATTATCAATTACTATTTTTGCATTTAAACCAATAGGTCCAGTATAACCTGGAACAGCATTTGAAGTTGCAATTAACTCATCATTTGCAAAATTGATTTCCTTTGCATTTAGTAGTTTTTGAACCTTAGATTCGTTTAATTCTCTATCCCCTCTTATAAATAAAACAACAAGTTCTTCATCTATATTCATTAGTAAAGCTTTAACAGATTTTTTTGTGTTTAATTTTAAGTATGCACATACTTCTTCAATTGTATGACTGTTTGGAGTTTCTACTAATTGTAGTTCTTTTTCATCTTCTAAATCTTTCTCATTTGATATACATGGAGTTATCTCTAAATTGGAAGAAAAGTCACAGTTTTCGCAAAGAACTAAAGTATCCTCCCCTATTCCAGTAATTGCTTGAAATTCTTCTGAAAGTATTCCTCCCATTGCTCCTGTATCTGCTTTTACAACTGTATAGTTAATTCCTAATTCTGTAAATATTTTATTGTATGCATCAAACATTTTTTTGTAAGATACATCTAATCCTTCATAATCTACGTCAAAACTATAAGCGTCTTTCATAGTAAATTCTCTAGTTCTTATTAAACCTAATCTTGGTCTAACTTCATCTCTATATTTTGTTCCTATTTGATATATGTTAAAAGGTAAATCTCTGTATGATTTTACTTTATTCATAGCAGTTAAAACGAAAATTTCCTCGTGTGTTGGACCTAAAGCATATTCTCTATCATATCTATCGTTTAAATGAAACATACTTGCCCCAAATGCATTTCTTCTACCGGATTTTTCATATGCTTCCATAGGTAATAAAGCAGGCATTTTTAACTCATTTGCGCCAGCATTATCCATATGTTTACGTACAACATTTTCTATATTTTTTAAAGCTTTTTCACCTAAAGGCATTTTAGCATATATTCCATTTCCTATTTTTTTTATCATTCCACTTCTAACTAACAATTTACCACTTCTTGAATCTTCATCTGTTACATCTTCTTTAATTGTGTAAAAAAAATCTTTGCTTAATCTCATACATTTATCCCCTTTTTTTGCATTATATTTTATTTAATATCTCTTTTGCTACATCTGAAATAGTTTTACCATCACTTCCAGCACCTACTTTAGATTTTACTGCTTTAATTAAAGAGCCTAGTCCTTTAATATCTGTAATACCAAGTTCTGCCTTACATTCTTCTGCAATTTTTTTGACTTCTTCTTTGCTAAGTTGTGCAGGTAGATATTCTTTTAATATACTAATTTCTTGTTTTGTTTGGTTTATTAAATCTTCCCTATTTGCTTTTTCAAATTCAGCAAGAGCATCGTTTTTTTGCTTAACTTGTTTTGTAATTATATCTAATATTGCATTATCATCTAATTCTATTTGTTTATCTTTTTCAATTTGTAAAATTTGTGCTCTAACCATTTGAATTGTGTTTTTTCTAATCATATCCTTATTTTTCATTGACTCTTTTAAGTCATTCATTAATCTCTCTTTCAAAATACTTCTCCTCCATCTTCCATATATTTTATAATTTTGTTTAGATATTATATCACCTATGTGTTAAAAGGTCAAATGAAATTTCAAAGGTTTTTTACTCCACAATTTATATCAAAATAATTATTTTTAACTTTCTTTCATATTTATTTCATCCACATAAGCAAAAAAGTCAAAATCAAATTCTTTATTTAGTCTATCGTATAATTCTTTATCACATTTTTTGTTAATTCCAAGTGCTGTTGAATATGCTAAATATTCCCCTAAAATAACTATATTTTCATATTCTTTTTCTTCTATCATTGTATAATCTATCATAAATTTTTCAAATTTTTTCCATCTATTATATTCAATAGCACCTTTTTTAGTATAAGTATCTATAAATTCTGAAGATTTTGTAAATGCTCTTATTGGATAAAATATTGCAAGTTCCCATATTGAAAAGAACAATATTACCATAGCATATGCCCAGATTTTTCCATTCATATTAAAATATGCTAAAATAAAACCTGCTAATATTAATATGATATATAAATAAGATAAACAACTATATAAATTTATATTGTTTTCCTTTGAAAATTTATACTTATCATATTCTTCTTTTACTTTATCTTTCCATTTTGAAATTTTAGATGATGTTATTTTTGTTTTAAACATTTCATAAGCATATTTTTCATCTTCTGGTAATTTTTCAATTTCTCTTTTATTATCTAAATCAATAATATTAACTTTTTGATTTTCATCTTTTTCAATTTTTAAAATATTTTTAGCACACAAATTTAACAAGGTAGCTGATAAATCTTTTTTTGTTTCTATTCTGTTATTCATAAGATATGAAACTACTGCTGGACTATAATTTACTTCTATATCTCTTATGTATATTTCTTTTTCGTTATTTTT
>CANRAB010000096.1 GCA_947628475.1 uncultured Clostridia bacterium | reverse complement strand
CTTTCTAAAGCAGATGCAGATGTTGAAATAATGTATTTAACAGAAGATAATAGAATAAATGTTGCATCAACTAAAATACCAATAATGGGATTTGTAGATATTCAAAACATAAATGAATCTTGCGAATGTAGTTTAAAAAATAGTTTAGTAAATTTAGTGGTAAAGCCTAATAGTACAGCAGAACATTCAATATATGTTGAAGCGGAAATAGATGTTAGTTGCAGAGCCTATGAAACAAAAGATATAAACATAATAGAAGATTTATATAGTTTAACAGATAATATTGAATTTACGAAAAGAGATATAAATGTAATTACTGAGAGAAATGAACTTAGTGATTTATATACAGTAAAGGAAAATATTAGAATACCAGAACTAAGTGGTAGGGTGTTTGATATTCAAGTAAATCCTAATATTAACAATACTCAAATAAGACGAGGAAAAGTAATTTATGAAGGTAATTTAGGATTAGAAGTATTGCTAGAAACAAATAATGGAATAACTACTAAAGCAGTGGATTTACCATTTAATTTTGAAGTGGTATCAGAGAAAGTAAATGAGTCATCAATTGTAGAAACAGGTATAAAGATAAAACAAAATGATTTTGTAATAAAAGATGGAACAATTGAAACTACGATAGTACTTGAATTTAAAACATCAGAACAAAAAAATAGATTATTAAACATAATAGAACAAATTAAAGTAGAAGAAGCGGAAGAATGTAATTTGTATAGCATGGTAATATACTTTGTAAAACCAGGAGATACTCTATGGAAAATTGCAAAAATGTTTAAAAGCACAGTAGAAGAAATTGCAAAGATAAATGAAATAGAAAACGTTGAAAAAATAAATGTAGGTCAAAAATTATATATTCCAAAAGTTTGCAAAAACAAGATAGCTGTATAAAAAAATGGATAAGATATATTCAAGATATAGAGTAAAAATACCAAAGATGAAAATATGTAAAATAAAAAACATAAAAAAAGTATATTTTACAGTAATACTACTTGGAATAGCAATATTTACAAGTAGTTATATATTAAAATCAATAGATCCAATTTTTGAAGGCTTATGTAAGTCAAAAGCTTTGGGTTTAGCAACAGATATAACAAACAGAAAAGCAACAGATGTATTAGAAAAATATGATTATAAAAAGGTAGTAAATATTCAAAAAAGCGAAGATGGAAAGAATAATGTGCTTTCAACAGATGTGGTATTATTAAATGAAATAATATCAGATTTAGCTGTAGAAATTCAAAAGGAATTAGAAAAAAATTCAAAACAGTATATAGAAATGCCAATAGGAGCACTTACAGGAAACCAATACTTTGCAGGATTTGGACCTAAAATAAAAATAAAGATAATACCAGCGGGAGATGTTATAACAGACATAAGAACAGAATTTAAAGCAGCTGGTATTAATCAAACAATATATAGGATATACGTAAATATAGAATGTAATGTAAATATATTAACCTCATACAAAACAATAAATAATAAAATAAATAATCAGGTTATGCTTATAGAAACAGTAATAGTAGGAGATGTTCCAGAAACATATCTTAATTTAGAAAATTTAGATTAATTTTTATTATAAATTATTGATTTTATTAAGGTTTCAATGTTATAATATATTATGTGATATTTACAAAAGTAAAAGTATAAAAGTGGAGGGAAAAGTTCTTTTTTAAGAACTATGTAAAAATGAAATCATTAAGAAAGTATAGAGTAATAGTACTGTTTATAATAGATATAATTATAGTTTGTCTAGCACATTTGATAAGCGCTTTTTTGCTTGAAGAGACTAAAACGATATTAACAGAATCATATAATTTCTTATTATCAAATACTATTGTTGGAACAGTAATCGTATATGAAGTTATTTTGAATATATTTGGTGCATACAGAAGTATTACAAGATATGAAAACGGAAAAGATTATATACAATATATGATGGTAGCTGCAATGTCTGGATTAATTGTATTTTTCCTAAAGTATATATTTAATTTACCATTGGTATCTTTTAAACAAATAATACTAGCTAACATACTAATAGGTGTAGCAATGGTATCTTATAGAGTAATAATAAGATTTATTTTAACAGCAGGAATTGAAATAGAAAAAGTTAATGAAGACAAGAAAAACTTATTGATAATAGGTGCAGGTGATGCTGCAAATGACATTATAAAATCATTAAAAACGTCAACAATAAGAGGAAAATATAATTTAATAGGATTAATAGACGATAATCAAAACAAAATAGACTATACAATATCAGGTGTAAAAATTCTAGGAGATAGATATCAAATTGCAGAAGTTTGTAAGAAATATGATGTAGATATAATATTCTTTTCAATATCTAATATATCAGCACAAGATAAAAAAGAAATATTAAATATATGCCAAGAAACAGGGGTAAAGTTAAGAGTATTACCAGGAACCGCGGACTTAATAAAAAACAAAAACATAATGCAAAATTTAAGAGATGTAGAAATAGATGATATATTAGGGAGAGAACCAATAGAGCTAGATAATAGTGATATTGCAGAATTTATAAAAGATAAAACAATACTTGTTACTGGCGGAGGAGGTTCAATAGGTTCTGAGTTATGTAGACAAATAGTAAAATATGAACCAAAAAGATTAGTAATATTTGATATTTACGAAAATAACTTATACAACATAGAAATGGAACTAAGACAGAAAAAATATGATGAAAAAATGGAAATAATTCCAATAGTAGGAAGTGTTAGAGACAAACAAAGAGTAGACAAAATATTTAAAGATTACAAACCATTTTTAGTATTTCATGCTGCAGCACACAAACATGTTCCATTAATGCAAATAAATCCATTAGAAGCAATAAAAAATAACGTATTTGGAACTTTTAATGTAGCGTGTTGTGCAGACAAATATAGCACAAAAAGAATGATATTAATTTCCACAGATAAAGCAGTTAACCCAACAAACATAATGGGAGCAACTAAAAGGCTATGTGAGATGATAATACAAGCAAAAAACAAAGTTAGTAAAACAGAATATGCAGCAGTTAGATTTGGAAATGTACTAGGAAGTAATGGCTCAGTAGTACCACTATTTAAACATCAAATAGCTTCAGGCGGGCCTGTAACAGTAACACATAGGGAAATAACAAGATTCTTCATGACAATACCAGAAGCTGTTGGACTAGTTCTACAAGCAATGAGTTATGCAAAAGGTGGAGAAATATTTGTATTAGACATGGGAGAACCTGTAAAAATATATGATTTAGCAGTATCTTTAATAAAACTTTCAGGGCTAGAACCAGATGTAGATATACCAATAAAAATAACAGGTTTAAGACCAGGAGAAAAATTATATGAAGAATTATTAATGTCAGAAGAAGGGTTACAAAAAACATCACATAATAAAATTTTTATAGGTGAATTATCAGATATAACATACGAAGAATTACAGCAGAAACTTGATGAATTACAAAAAATAGTAAGCGATGAAGATACTCCATTAGAAGTAATGGATGAAACAATGAAAAAATTAGTGCCAACATATCATCATCCAGATGAAGTAAATACAAAAATAAAAAATTCAAGAGAAGAAATAGAAAAAAGGAATAATATATATGAAATAGTAAATGAAGGTAATTTAGAAAATACTCAAGGAGCGACTTAAGTGAAAGTAAAAAGAATAATATTTTTAATTTTGATTATAGTTTGGTTAGTAGTAGTATTTTGTTTTTCTAATGAAGAAGCAAGTAAATCTAGAATAACTAGTGGAAAAGTAATTGAAAAAATTGTAGAATTAACTAACCATGGTATTAGTAACCAAGAAAAAATAAAAAAAGTAAAAGAAATTCATCACATCGTTAGAAAAATAGCACACATTACATTATATACTATTGGGGGAATTTTACTTTTTTTATTTTGCAATACATATAAAATTGGGTTGAAAAATAAAGTAATTTATGCAATAATAATAGGTGGAATATATGCGGCAACAGATGAAATACATCAAAGTTTTGTGCCTGGTAGAGGGCCGCAAATTTCAGATGTGTTATTAGATACAGCAAGTGTAGCTTTTGGAATAATAGTTGTATTAGCAATACTGGGAATTATAAAGAGTATTTCAATGATTTGGAGGAAAAAAGCTTGAATAGAGATTTAGTAATAGAAAATGCAAAGAAAATTCTATTGCAAGAATTAGATTTATATGCAATAGTTC
>CANRAB010000095.1 GCA_947628475.1 uncultured Clostridia bacterium | reverse complement strand
AGATAGTCATTTAATGAAAGATACAGAATGGGGAGCAGTAGCATATTTAACCCAAAGTAGATATGGAAACCCACAAGAAAACGATAATTCATCAGGAGTATGGAATAACAGTTATTATGAAGGGGATGGTCAATTTGGAACAAGAACAGGAATGGTAGGACAGTCAAGAGATGATGCGACAAGTGAAAAATGGGTAAAACAGAGTGATGATGAAATAAAAGAAAACGGGAAAGTAACTATAACTTACAAAGATGAAAATGATACTTCTCAAACAAAAACATTTTACACATATGAAACAGAAAATGGAGTAAAAGGAAGTACAACTAGAAATGTATATGGCATATATGATATGATTGGAGGAACACTTGAATTTACGTCTGCTTTTGTAGACGCATCAGCGTGTTCTAGTAATATTACATGGGAATTTTATAAGAATTCGGTTCCAGGCGAGCATAAATCAATCTATACAAATAACTATATCGAAGGATCTAATAATTATCAAACAAATAAGAATATGTTTGGAGTGGCTTTGTGGGAAATATTCCGGAGAGCGTTGTAATGGGTATCAGGAGGATTGTGGATGGCTGCATTCTAGTTGTTACATGATATCTGCTAATGGATGTTTCATGATAAAGGGTTGTGGTTTCTCTTCTAGCATTCCAGGTTTGTTTTATACTGCCGGAAGTGCAGGGCTTGGTGTAAATGGTGTAGGTTTCAGACCTGTTATATGGGCTAATTAATAAGTTTTATGTAATTGGAGAAAATGGTATGAACCCAAAATGTTTGACAAAAACGGACCTAGGGAGATCTGGTGTGTACATTTTTTTATTTATAAATTTTGAATATGAATTTTTTCAAAGGAAAAGTTATTATACTTGCTTTGAAAAAATTCTATATTTTTAATGTATTTAGAATAGTAAATTGCATAAAACGCTTAAATTATAGTAATTTACTTATTTGAATTTAAAGTATAAATAATTATCTTTTCATTTCTTATTTACAAAATTTATACCATTTTTATATTTAAGTGTCAATGTGCTAAGTAAAATATCTTAAACCTCTATATATTTTGTGTATCTTTTATCAAATATTTCTATTAACTGTGGCTGAATTATTTTCCAGTTTGATATTGGTTTCCTCCATTTTTCACTTAATTCTTTTATTCTTAAGTACATAACTTTAAATACAGAACTTTCACTTGGAAATGCTCCTTTACCACGTGTTACTTTTCTTAATGCAGAATTAACAGATTCAACTGCATTAGATGTATAAATACATTTTCTAATTTCTTGAGGCAATTCAAATAGGGGCTCTAAATATTGCATAGAATCTTCAACTTTTTTTACTATTTTTTTTTGTTATTTATATTTTGTTCTAAATGCATCTAATTTTAGATTAGCACACTATATTTCTTACATTTTAAACTTAAAAATTATTGCAAAATATTTTCTTATATGTTAATATAATAATGTAAAGAAGAACAAAAGAGAGGAATGAAGAAAATGAAAAACGCTAAAACCGTTGATATTGTAGAGAGAGAGAGAGAGCTATAATTTAAAAGATAGTTTTTATTTTGAGTGCTTAAATAATACAGAAGGTTTATTAACATGTAAATTATATTTAAAATATAGAGAACGAAAAGTTGATATGCTAAAAGTAAGAAGTATAGAGTCAAGGTTAAAAAACTTGAACGATACTTCATGAACTTTTAGTATGTCAACTTTTTTGCGTTAAAGATAAAAGTTGAAAAAGTAAAACATGAAAGAATTAGGAGGGAAAAAATGAAAGAAAAAGGATATAGAAAACAAGAGAAAGGCATAACGTTAATAGCGCTAATAATAACAATAATAGTAATGTTAATATTGGTAGCAGTAACAATACAAGTAACAATAAATGGAGGCATATTTGAGAAGGCAGGAGAGGCAGTGGGCAAGACAAAAAATAGTATGGAAGAAGAAAATGACATGATGAAAAATTTAGCACAAAAGATGGACAATATAAATAGTAAACCAAATGCCCCAGAAATGATGGAAGGAATGATACCAGTAACATGGGATGCAGAAAAAAAGGTATGGGTAAAGGCAGATAAAGAAAGTGATGACTGGTATGAATATGGAACAACAGCAGCAACAAAAAGATGGGCAAATTCAGTAACGGTGAAAAATGATAAGACAGCTGATGTAGAAGGTTCAAAATCAAGAGATGAATATCAAAAGGCAGCAGAAGGAACAGAAATAGCTCAAGAAGATATATTGGGAATGTATGTGTGGATACCAAGATACGCATATAAAATACCAAATGAAAACTATCATACAAGTAATGCAGGAATAATAGATATAAAATTTTTAAGTGGAACATCAGGAACGAAAGATATGATAGATGGAGTAGAATATAATGAAACTACAACAAGCAACTTTACAAAGTTTCCAGATGGCTATGTAGTACACCCAGCATTTAGTGTAGAAAATGGAGAGGAAGAGAAGATAGAATTAACAGGAATATGGGTAGCAAAATTTGAGGCAAGTAGTGATAAAACAACAGATAGCGATAAAAATATAGGAGCCAAATATGGAGCTTCAAAACAATATAATGGTGATACTGAACCATCAAATAGTGCAGATAGCGACCAAGTAACAATACGTCCAAATGTAACAAGTTGGAGAAATATAAATGTAAAGAATTGCTATATAGCTTGTACAAATATGGTAAAACCAAGTAATATACATGGATTAACAAGTGAAACAGATAGTCATTTAATGAAAGATACAGAATGGGGAGCTGTGGCATATTTAACACAAAGTAGATACGGAAACCCACAGGGAAGCGATGACTCATCAGGAGTATGGATTAACAGCTATTGGGATGGAGCTACTGATGATACGACTATATATTACACACCAAGGACTGGAATGGTAGGAGGAAGTAGAGACGAATGGATATATTGGGGGTGGAAGGCAACATCTGAGCCTACTGAAGCTGAAGGAAAAGTGATGGTCAACTTTGGTTCAAATGGTATTAAAACATTTTACACATATGAAACAGAAAATGGATTAAAAGGAAGTACAACAGGAACGATATATGGGATATATGACATGTCAGGGGGATCATGGGAGTGTCAAGCAAGCTATTTGAAAGATGTAGAAACTGCAGATTCCAACTTAAATAATATAGTGAAATATTTTAACAATTCTGTACCTGCATATCATAAAACAGCATATGCTGGAACTTTAGCAGATGAGGGAGAAAATTATGACTTAACTGAAAATAAAGCGAGATATGGAAATACAGTTTGGGAAACCTCTAAAGATGCTTATAGAGGAGGTGGAGATCCTTATGATATCCAAAGTTGGAGCACAGATTATTGCTATTTTGTTAAAGATTTAGCACCGTTTGCTGTCCGAGGTGGTAGATACAGCGACAATAAAAAGGCAGGACTATTTGCTTTTCATTGTGATGGTTCGTGTGCTAGAGAATTTACTAGTTTCCGCCCAGTACTATGGAATGAGCAAAATTAAAATAACAAAGAATGCTTTTTAAATTAACAAAATATAAAAAATCAAGCAGTATAAATTGTTAAAAAATACGGAATTTTCTCAAAGCTTCTTTTATTAAATTGCCAATGAGATTTTTGTAATATATGTAGATGTTTATACAAGACAGTTTATAATTTAAGATAAGTATGTTCAAAAAAATTAAAATAAAAGGTTTAATAAAAAGGAGACTAAAAATCTCTTGCAAAATATTTTCCTATATGTTAATATAATAATGTAATGAAAAACAAAAGAAAGGAATGAAGAAAATGAAAAACGCTAAAACCGTTGGTAATGTAGAGAGAGAGAGAGAGAGAGAGCTATAATTTAGAAGATAGTTTTTATTTAGTATGCTTAAATAATGTAAAAAATTATTTAACAGGTAAATTATATTTAAAATATAGAGAGCAAAAAGTTGATATGCTAAAAGTAGGAAGTATAAATTTCAAGTTTAAAAACTTGAATGATACTTCATGAACTTTTGGCATGTCAACTTTTTATATTTTGTAAAAGTACGATAAACAGAAAATAATTTAGATTTAGGAGGAAAAAGATGAAAGAAAAAAGATATAGAAAACAAGAAAGAGGCATAACATTAATAGCGCTAATAATAACAATAATAGTAATGTTAATATTGGTAGCAGTAACAATACAAGTAACAATAAATGGAGGCATATTTGAAAAGGCAGGAGAGGCAGTAGGCAAGACAAAAAATAGTATGGAAGAAGAAAATGACATGATGA
>CANRAB010000094.1 GCA_947628475.1 uncultured Clostridia bacterium | reverse complement strand
AGATGGAAAAACAATTCTTTATGACGGAAGAACAGGTGAACCATTTGATAAACCAATTACAGTTGGTGTTATGTATATGTTAAAACTTCACCACTTAGTTGATGATAAAATACATGCTCGTTCAACAGGACCATACTCATTAGTAACACAACAACCTTTAGGAGGTAAAGCACAATTTGGTGGACAGCGTTTTGGAGAAATGGAAGTTTGGGCACTAGAAGCTTATGGAGCAGCGTATACATTACAAGAAATGTTAACAATTAAATCAGATGATATAGTAGGAAGGGTAAAAACTTACGAAGCAATAGTAAAAGGTGAAAACATTCCAGAGCCAGGAGTTCCAGAAGGTTTCAAAGTATTAATAAAAGAATTACAAAGTATAGGACTAGATGTTCGTCTATACTCTGAAGATGATAGAGAATTAGAATTAACAGAGAATATAGAAGATGGAATTGACTTTAACTTAGATGATAATAGACCATTAGTTACAGAAGATGAAATGGTAGAAGAAGAAAATGAAACATTAGATGAGGATATGCTATTAGATGAAGAAGAAGTACCAGAAGAAGATGATATGCTAGAAGATGAAGAGATACAAGATGAAGACGATGCAGATATATTTGATGATGAACTTGCAGAAGATAATTTAGAAAATGACGATGACTCTTATGAAGAATAGTAAAAAATAATTGAATAATACATTATAAAGTTTATAAAATAACAAGAAGGAATTGTTCGAGCAGTGTATATTTTATAACAAAGATAATGTATAAAGCGGACTAAAAAGTCCGCTTAAGGGAGAATATATATTGTTTGGGTTTTTACCCAAAATGAGGAGGACTCTAATGGAAGAGAATAAAAAACAAGATGAGTTAGAAATATTTGATAAAATCCAAATAGGATTAGCTTCAGATGAAAAAATAAGAGAATGGTCAAAAGGTGAAGTAAAAAAACCTGAGACAATAAATTATAGGACTTTAAAACCAGAGAAAGATGGATTATTTTGCGAGAGAATATTTGGACCTACAAAAGACTGGGAGTGTCATTGTGGTAAATATAAAAGAGTAAGATATAAAGGTATAGTTTGCGATAGATGTGGTGTAGAAGTAACAAAATCAAAAGTAAGACGTGAAAGAATGGGACATATTGAACTTGCAGCACCAGTAGCTCATATTTGGTATTTCAAAGGAATACCAAGCAGAATAGCTTTAGTATTAGACATATCACCAAGAAGCATAGAAAAAGTTATATATTTTGCTGCGTATGTAGTTACAGATAAAGGAACATCAGGATTAACAGAAGGTCAAATATTAAGTGAAAAAGAATATCATGAAGCAGAAGAAAAATACGGTAAAAATTCATTTAAAGCAGGCATGGGTGCAGAAGCCATAAGAACATTATTGCAAAGAGTAGATTTACAAAAATTATCAGATAAACTAAAAAAAGAAATAGAAAAATCTAGTGAGCAAAAAAAGGCAAAATTAATAAAAAGACTAGATACAGTAGAAAGTTTCTTATTATCTGGAAATAAACCAGAATGGATGGTATTAAGTGTTATACCAGTAATTCCACCAGATATTAGACCAATGGTACAATTAGATGGAGGAAGATTTGCAACATCAGACTTAAACGACTTATATAGAAGAGTATTAAATAGAAATAACAGATTAAAGAGATTATTAGAGTTAGGTGCACCAGAAATAATTGTTAGAAACGAAAAAAGAATGTTACAAGAAGCAGTAGATGCCTTAATAGATAATGGAAGACGTGGAAGACCAGTAACAGGTGCAGGAAATAGACCTTTAAAATCTTTATCAGATATGTTAAAAGGAAAACAAGGACGTTTTAGACAAAACTTACTTGGAAAAAGGGTTGACTATTCTGGACGTTCAGTTATAGTTGTAGGACCAGAACTTAAAATATATCAATGTGGACTTCCAAAGGAAATGGCAATAGAATTATTCAAACCATTTGTAATGAAAGAATTAGTTGCAAGAGGATTAGCTCACAACATAAAAAGTGCAAAAAGAATGGTAGAAAAATTAAATCCAGAAGTATGGGGAATATTAGAGGAAGTTATAAAAGACCATCCTGTAATGTTAAACCGTGCTCCAACACTACATAGATTAGGTATACAAGCTTTTGAACCAGTATTAGTAGAAGGAAGAGCATTAAAACTACATCCATTAGTATGTACAGCATTCAACGCTGACTTCGATGGAGACCAAATGGCAGTACACGTTCCACTATCACCAGAGGCACAAGCAGAAGCAAGATATTTAATGTTATCAGTAAATAACTTACTTAAACCACAAGACGGTAAGCCAGTAACAGTTCCAACACAAGATATGATTTTAGGAAGTTATTATCTAACAATGGAAGTAGCTGGTGAAAAAGGCGAAGGAATGTATTGCATAGATGAAGACGAAGCTATGATGGCATATCAAAATGGAGATTTAGGCTTACACGCTAAAATAAAAGTAAGAAGAACAAAAGAAATAGATGGAAAAATGCAAACAAAAACAATAGAAACAACAGTAGGAAGATTAATATATAATCAAGGAATACCACAAGATTTAGGATTTGTTGATAGAACAGACCCTGAACATGCCTTCGATTTAGAGATAAGCTTCCCAGTTATGAAGAAAAATTTAGGAACAATTATAGCTAAATGTATAGATAAACATGGTTTAAATGTTTCAGCAGAATTATTAGACTATATAAAAGCAACAGGTTTCAAATATTCAACAAAAGGAGCTATTACAGTTTCAGTTGCAGATGTAGCAGTTCCAGAAGCTAAGAAAGATATTTTAGCAAATGCAGAATTAGAAGTTGAAAACATTGCAAAACAATATAGACGTGGTTTAATAACAGATAGTGAAAGATATGAATCTGTAATTAAAGTATGGGAAAAGGCAACAAATGATGTAACAGATGCAATGAAAGAAAACTTTGATGATTTAAACCCAATATACATGATGGCACAATCAGGAGCCAGAGGTAACATGAACCAATTACGTCAAATAGCAGGTATGCGTGGACTTATGGCAAACACATCTGGTAAAGCAGTTGAAATACCAATTAAAGCTTGCTTTAGAGAAGGACTAGATGTTCTTGAATACTTTATTTCATCACATGGAGCTAGAAAAGGTTTAGCAGATACAGCGCTAAGAACAGCAGACTCTGGATACTTAACAAGAAGATTAGTAGACGTAAGCCAAGACATAATAGTAAGAGAAGAAGATTGCGGAACAGACGAATATATTGAAGTAGAAGATATAAAAGATGGAAACCAAGTTATAGAAAAATTACAAGAAAGATTAGTAGGAAGATTCCCATTTGAAGATATAAAAGACCCAGCAACAGGTGAACTAATAGCAGACACAGACACACTAATACTACCAAATATAGCAGATAAAATAGTAGCAGCAGGCATAACAAAAGTAAAAGTACGTTCAGTATTAGGATGTAAAACAAAACATGGTGTATGTGCTAAATGTTATGGCATGGGACTTGCAACAAGAAAGAAAGTAAATATAGGAGAAGCAGTAGGAATAATAGCTGCGCAATCAATAGGTGAACCAGGTACACAGCTTACAATGAGAACATTCCACACAGGTGGTGTTGCAGGAGGAGATATTACACAAGGTCTTCCTAGGGTTGAAGAGTTATTTGAAGCTAGAAAACCAAAAGGATTAGCAGTAATTTCTGAAATAAGTGGAACAGTAAAAGTAGAAGATTCTAAGAAAAGAAAAGAAGTTACAATAACAGGAGAAGATAATGCAAAAACATATACTATAAGCTTTGGTTCAAAACTAAAAGTTAGAGAAGGAGACCATATAGAAGCAGGAGATCCAATTACAGAAGGTTCAATAAATCCAAATGAAATATTAGCAATAAAAGGACCACAAGGAGTATTTGAATACTTAACATCAGAAGTACAAAAAGTTTATAGAAACCAAGGTGTTGATATAAACGACAAACACATTGAAATTATATCAAGACAAATGCTTAAAAAGATAAAAATAGAAGATAGCGGAGATACAAGTATGTTTGTAGGTTCACTAGTAGATATAAATGACTTCAATAATGAAAATAAGAAAATGGAAGAAGAAGGAAAAATTCCTGCAAAAGGTCAAAGGGTTTTATTAGGAATAACAAAGGCATCACTTGCAACAGAAAGTTTCTTATCAGCAGCATCTTTCCAAGAAACAACAAGAGTATTAACAGAAGCAGCAATAAAAGGAAAGAGGGATTCATTAATAGGATTAAAAGAAAA
>CANRAB010000093.1 GCA_947628475.1 uncultured Clostridia bacterium | reverse complement strand
TGGGGAAGCCAAATAAGGTCATATGTATTTTGTCCATATACAATGGTAAAAGACCATAGAACTAATTACGAAGTAGGCAATGTAGAGGCTGTAATGGATGGGGACTTAGATGGATTTATAGAAAGTTATTTAAAATATATAAAATAATTTAAGAGGTAAAAAAATGAAATTTATAATGATATGTAGTGTTGATATATATTAGAATTCTAAAAGTATGCTGTAATTGTAGTGTATAAGATGAGGTACGTAAAAGGGGTTATTCATATAAAAGACTAGGACAAAGTTTGTTTTTAGAAGATAAGAATATTTTATTTGATACACCATAAGATATAAACGAAGAATTAAATCATTTACAAATATAAAATGTAGAAAATATAGTATATAGTCATTGGCATCCAGACCATACATTAAGGTATAGAATAATTAAAACATTAAGAGACATAGAAAAAAATCTAATAGAATTTTGTAATGCAAATACACAAAAGCTATATATCGATGAGAATACAAACGAAATAGAAATAAAAATATAAAATTATATGAGGTATAATAATTATGGATGAAAAGAAAAAAATAATATTAACAGGAGATAGACCTACAGGAAAGTTACATTTAGGTCATTATGTTGGTTCATTAAAAAACAGAGTAAGTTTACAAAATCAATATGATCAATACATATTAATAGCAGATATGCAGGCATTAACAGATAATGCAGGTAATCCACAGAAAGTAAGAGATAATATTTTGGAGGTCGCTTTGGATTATTTAGCATCAGGAATTTCACCAAAGAAAACTAATATATGTATACAATCAATGATTCCAGAATTAGCAGAATTAACAATGTATTACATGAATTTAGTATCAGTTTCAAGATTGGAGAGAAATCCAACTATTAAAGAAGAATTAAAATTAAGAAAATTTGGCGAAGGAGCTGTACCAGTTGGCTTTTTAACTTATCCTATTAGCCAAGCTGCCGATATAACAGCATTTGGAGCCAGTTTAGTACCAGTAGGAGAAGATCAGTTACCAATGTTAGAGCAAACAAGAGAGATTGTCAGAAAATTTAATCAAACATATAAAAGAAATGTGTTAGTTGAGCCACAGGCATTAGTACCAGAAATATCAAGACTACCAGGAATTGATGGTAAAGCAAAGATGAGTAAATCTTTAGGAAATGCTATTTATTTAGCTGATGAACCTGATGTAATAAGAAAAAAAGTAATGAGTATGTATACAGATCCAAATCATTTAAGAGTACAAGATCCTGGTAATGTTGAAAATAATCCTGTTTTTATGTATTTAGATGCATTTGGTACAGATAAAGATAAAATTGCAGAGATGAAAGAACATTATAGAAGAGGTGGACTAGGAGATGTTGTAGTAAAAAAATATTTAAATGAAATATTGCAAGAAGTTTTAGAACCAATAAGAATAAGAAGAAAAGAATTTGAAAAATATAAACCTGAAGTATATAAAATTCTTGAATTGGGAACAAAAAATGCAAGACAGTTAGCTTCTAAGACATTAGCAAATGTGAAAAGTGCAATGGGAATTGATTATGCACAATCTTTATTTGATGAATCAAAAAAAATACGGAAATGGAAAATAGTGATTCAGAAGACGAAGAGTTAAGTCAATAAAATTGAGGGAAAGACTTAATAGAAAAAAGTGGATTTTTAGATTGTTAAATTGAAATTATACTTTTTTTCTATTATTAAATTTTAGTATCTGATAAAATTTTAGATGAATAAGGATGAACTTTTTAGCTTGGCAGTTTTGTAATACATCCATTTTATAAAGTAAATTATAATATAAAAATATATAATATAATTGATTGCTAATAATCATTTACTATTATATTTATGGAAGTCCATAGAGGCATATTGACAAAGGGACGGAACTTTTGCTTACCGTCCCTTTGCCTTACGAGATTTTTTAGAACCTCTTTTAAAATTTTTTTATTTTTTCAATTTTGAAATATAGTTTTTTATCTAAAGCTTTTTTTAAAACATTATATAATTCTTCCTTATCTCCATACCATTGTATTTTTTCTATAAATTCTTTTATATCACACCACTTGTAATCAATATTTTCCTCATTTAGTGTTATTTTTTCTTTTTTAACAAATGTTATATAGACATATTCTGTACATTCCACTCCAAGTGAATTATATTTAAATATCCAATTCAAATACATAATATCTTTTATTTTACTTATTGCAGTTTCTTCTTTTACTTCTCTTTTAACAGTTTCTTCTTTATTGAAATCGTATTCTTCACATTCGCCTGTCACTACATACCAAAATGATTTTTTAAATTGTGGATCATTTTCACTGCCCTTTAATAGTAATATTTCATTATATTCATTTACAATAAAAGTTAAAATTTTATCCATTCATATCACCATATATAGTATATCACTCAATAGTATATTGGACAATATAGCGTGAACATAGGATTAAAATAGATATGTTACAAAAAAATTGAAAAATAAATATTGAAAGAGAGTACCAAATATGATATTGTTTAAATAACCACAAATAAATGGTATTAAAGGAGTGTTCTCTTATGAAAAATAGTATCAAAACTAAAATATAAGGAGTCTGTAATAAAATTTTCATACAAATATGGAGTAACAAAGGAAGCTATAAAGTTTGGAGAATGCAAGAAAACAATATAGAGATGGATGTAAAACATGTACCAACGAAGTGTTTAACAGAAAAATTAAGAAAAAAGGAGAAAATATGAAAAGAATAGCTATTTTTTCAGATATACATGGAAATTTACAAGCATTACAATCAATTTTAAAAGATATAGATAATGAAAAAATTGATAAAACAATTTGCTTAGGTGATGTAATAGGAATAGGTCCAAATCCTAA
Organism: uncultured Clostridia bacterium; assembly: GCA_947628475.1. GTDB lineage: Bacteria > Bacillota > Clostridia > TANB77 > CAG-508 > UMGS1781. Next base: position 1,422 of record CANRAB010000093.1, on the reverse strand, counting down.
AGAAACGTTACAGTTGATTAAAAAAAATAATATTGAATTATTATTAGGAAATCATGAAATTTATTTTTTAAATCAATTAAAAAACAATGAAATTTTGGAAGCAGAATTGAATCATATAGAACATCACAAATGGATTTCTAGTCAGCTTGAAAATGAAGATATGAAGTTCTTAAAAAAATGTAGTTTGTATAAGATTATAAAAAATGGTAAAAAAAATATAAAACTATCTCACTTTTTGTTAAAAGATAATTTAAAAAATGAAAAATATCCATTTTTGGAAGTTGATTTAAGAAAAAAAGAAAATATAAATGATAGCAGAATAAAAAGTGATGCAGATTATAATTTATTTGGTCATATACATAAAAAACAATTTTTTGAAAAAGATAATAAATTTTATTATTGCATTGGTTCAAGTGGGTGTGTTAAAGATAATAACACTTACTATGATATAATAACTGTTGGGGATAATAAATTTTCAATAGATACTAAAAATGTACAATTTGATAGAAAGAAGTTTAACGAAATTATAAAAGAAAAAGATTATCCTGAAAAAAATGAAATATATAATAAATTTTTCTGTTAAATAGAATTTTGGAGAAAATAAAATTTATATTTTTTAATATTGGTTATTGAAAATAAAAAGTAATATACTAAAACTTTCCTAAATATAATTATACAAATTGTATTTTAAAGGGGAGTTTTTTTGTGATTGTATTAAGGAAAAAGAGAATATTATTTATAATTATGTGCGTTGTTGTGTCTGTTGGATTTATAAATATGAGTGGAAGAATAAAAACACAAATGTCAGTGCCAACAGTATCTTTGCCAGTTAGCAATAAAGTAATAGTATTAGATGCAGGTCACCGGAAGTCCTGACCGGAGGAGCAGAGAGTAGCAATGGAATACATGAAGACGATATAAATTTAGCAATAACTTTAAAGGTTCAAGCCTTATTAGAGCAAAGCGGTGCAACAGTAATTCTAACACGTTCTGATGAAAATGGTATATATGATTTAGATAAAACAACTCTAAGAGAGAAAAAGGTTTCAGATATAAAAAATAGAGTAAAAATAGGCAATGAATCAAGCGCAGATATATTTATATCAATTCATTTAAACAAAATACCACAAAGTCAATATTGGGGTTGGCAAACATTTTACAGAAAAGGCGATGATGAAAGCAAAAAAATTGCAAATAGTATACAAAATTCCTTAAAAAATGCAATACAAAAAGAAAACGATAGAGTTGCATTAGGAATAGATAATATATATATAGTAAAAAATGTTAGTATACCAATAGGAATTGTAGAATGTGGATTTTTATCAAACCCAGAAGAAGAACAACTATTACAACAAGAAGACTATCAAAATAAACTAGCTTGGGGAATTTATACTGGAATAATGGATTATTTTTATAGTTAAA
>CANRAB010000092.1 GCA_947628475.1 uncultured Clostridia bacterium | reverse complement strand
ACTTTGATTTTGTGCAATGTTTAATATAAAAATAAATATCTTATTTTTACCTTACTCCCTACTTTATCTATGCAATTTTAAAAAAATAGTTAAATTCATTTTTATATAAAAATTTTCTTATTTTAAAATTAAATTATCAAAAAAATAAAGTTTATTGATTTTCTTTTCAATAAACTTTATTTTTAGATGTTTTATTTTTCATTCTTTAAAAATATATTTGTTCTTTCTAAAAATTCAGAATTTGATTTTGTAGTTACAATTTGTTCCATAATTTGTTCTGTCATTTCTTGAGTGTTCATATTAGATATTGCTTTTCTTAAAGCAAATATTGTTTCTAATTCTTGTTTTGAAAGTAGTAATTCTTCTTTTCTTGTTCCTGATTTATTAATATCAATTGCAGGGAAAATACGTTTTTCAGATAATTTTCTATCTAAGTGTACTTCCATATTTCCTGTTCCCTTAAATTCTTCAAATATAACATCATCCATTCTACTTCCTGTTTCAACTAATGCTGTAGCTAAAATTGTTAAACTACCTGCATCTTCTGTATTTCTTGCTGCACCAAAAAATCTTTTTGGTTTATGCAATGCAGCAGGATCTAAACCACCTGATAATGTCCTTCCAGAAGCTGGAACAACTAAGTTATAGGCTCGAGCAAGTCTAGTAATACTATCTAATAATATAACAACGTCTTTATTTTGTTCAGTAAGCCTTTTTGCTCTTTCCAACACCATTTCAGCAACTTTTACGTGATGTTCTGGTAATTCATCAAATGTTGAATATATAACATCTCCTTTTATAGAACGTTTCATATCTGTTACTTCCTCTGGTCTTTCATCTATAAGTAATACTATTAATTCTATTTCTGGATTATTTGTTGTGATACTATTGGCAATCTTCTTTAAGATGGTTGTTTTACCAGCTTTAGGAGGAGCAACAATCATTCCTCTTTGTCCCTTACCTATGGGACATAATAAATCCATAATTCTCATTGTATATTCATTTTGAGTAGTTTCTAATTTTAATCTTTCTTGGGGATAAATTGGTGTTAAATCATCAAAGGATCTTCTTTTCATGGCTTTTTCTGGATGTTCGCCATTTACTGCTCCAACATATATTAGTGCAGGAAATTTTTCTCCTTCTTTTGGAGTTCTTTTTATTCCTTTTACTTTATCTCCTGTATCTAGTCTAAATCTTTTTATTTGAATAGGTGATACATAAACATCTTTGATTGTAGGTAAATAGTTTTCACCTCTTAAAAAGCCGTATCCATCAGGTAAAACTTCTAAAATGCCTTCGACTACTTCATCTCCTTCACTAGTAAGTTTATAACCTTCTTCAGTTATTATTTCTTTAAAATTACTTTTTTCTATTGATTCTTCTGCTGCTTTATTATCTTCTATATCTTTTTCCTTTAAGATTGAAATAAGCTCATTCTTTTTAAATTTACTTGAATTTTTTATTCCTTCTTTTTTAGCCATTTCCCTTAATTCTGTAAGTGATAGTTCCTCTAATTCCATACTTACTTGTCCTCCCTTATATATTAACATTATTTTTTTTGGAAAATTATATTTTTAGAAATAAATTAGTAGAAATAATATTACAACTATAAGGTAGGTAAAAATATACCCACCTTATTTACTAGTATCTATATAAACTCTTTCATTTGGTAAATACATATCTAATTTTTCTCTTGCTGCCTGTTCTATATATTCTTCTGAATTTATATTCTGTTTTGTTTGGTTTAAAGATTCTTGATGTGCTACTTTTGTTTCAATTTGTTCATTATAATATTTTTGGGCAGCTTTATATGAATTTAATACTTTTTGTTGGTTTGCAAATATATATATTACGTATATTATTATACATACAATAAATACTCTCTTATATAACTTTCTTTTTGTTTTCATTAGTATCTCCTAATTAAAATCACGAATAAAAATACATTACCTATAATATAATTCTACAAATTTATGCAAAATCCTTCTTATTTTTATATATTCCATCGTTTAAATTTACTTTTTTCGATTTTCTTTTAAAAAAATATATAATTTTTCTAATTATTTTTTTTATAGTGCTATACATAAATTTTGTTGGCTTATAAATTATTGATGTTAAAATTTTTAATATGTATTTTATGGGGATAATAATTGTGTTAATAATTTTTTTCGTTATATTGAAGCAACAAATGGAAATTTTAATGAATATTTTACTAAATATAAGCATATATAGTAAAAATCCTAAAAGTATGCCTAGAAAGATATATATTCGTAATTCTCCATTATTGAATTTAAAAATAGAATATAATAACAAGACTCCGCCTATAATCCAAAACGCTACGTCTTGTATATATGTAATAATATCTGGTGTTTTGAAACTTTTCCTAAAAATTCTAAATATGTCAAATAAAAATCCTATTAATAAACCATTAATTATAAATATTATAAAAACATATACTTGGTTTTGCACAGGATTTTCCCCCCTTTATTGCAAATTTCATTATTTAAAAATTTTTCCGATAAAAGAACCACCACTAGACTTCTTGTCTAAATTTTTCTCAGAATATGACAAATTTGAAATTGTTCCTTCTACAATAACTTCTGTAGTATCTAAACTTAATTTATTAATTCTCAAGTTTTCTCCTTTTACAGTTAGAAGGCCTAATTCTGTTTCAACAATAACAATTTGATCATCAAAACTTAAAACATCAAGTACTCCTGATATGGTTAATTTTTCACGATTTTCTAAAATAACATTTTGAATAGCAGAGCTAGTCATTTGTTTTTTTTCATCAATAGTCATAATAACTCTTTCCTCCATTTCCTTTATTTCTTTCACATTAATTATATATATTCAGTTTTAAATAATTTAGAACTATTGTTATATGTAATTTATACAATATTTGAATATACTTTGAGTTATGTAGGTTTCTATAAAAGATGAAGAAACTAATAATATTAATATAAATGTGCAAAACAAAGTATGCCTTACAATTTCTAATTTTATATTTTCTTTTCTTCTATCTTGCATGATGGATTTATATAGTTTCATTCCACTAACTGCTAAAGCGATTATACAAGGAATTGCAATAATATTTCTTAAGAACATTGTAACAATTGAAAATATAATACCTTTTCCTGTACCCAATACGTATATAATTGAAGACACAGTATATCCAAAGCAAAATCCTTTAAAACAAACAATAAGATATACAAGTAATAATCCTATTACTGTTGAACCCATAAGCCATAATATTATTACGAGGGCGATATTTTCTGTTATCGATTCTTTTAACAAGGACAATTCATTTATATTATAATTATTCTTTAATTCATTTATAGATGATGTTATATAATTGTTAATTTCAGTAGTTTGTGTTTCATTTAGATTATTAAGAAATACTACTCCTAGCAAAACTCCTATTATAAAGATTAAACTAGCTATTGTATATTCTTTTATATTATTTTGAATATGTGATAATATAATGCTTTTAACTTGTGAATCTTTTTTATAGTTTCTTTTTATACTTCCCATACTCTCCTCCATCCTCTTTTTAATAGTATGTACAAGAATGAAGTTATATGATCTTTTTACGAATTTTAAAAAAATAAAAAAAAATTTATATAACTCTTGACAACAATTTATGAATATGTTATTATAATTATTGTCATTCGAATGCGGATGTGGCGGAACTGGCAGACGCGCTGGTCTTAGGAACCAGTACTTCGGTGTGGGGGTTCAAGTCCCTTCATCCGCACCAATGACGTATCTGTTTGAACTAATAAAACAGAATATATAAATATCATTCTGAAAAAGAATGATATTTTTTTATTAGTTTTATTTTCAGTATGTGCAATATCTTCCCAAGAGTTTTGTACGATTGGTCAAAACTCATAGGGGGTTAGGACTTGTGTCAATGGTAAAGTCCTATAAAGAATAAATTAAGACTAACAATATGTATGAGTAATAGTAGTTATACTAATCTAAAATATGATAAGTCTGAAATGTATGCAAGATTTGATAATATGTTAAAAGAAGTTGATGAAGAATATATAACTACCTTAAAAATTGCACTTTTATGTAAAATGATGTATAATAATATTAGTAACGTTGTTGTTGCACCTTTGAAAAGGTAAACTTTCGGAGGTGCAAACCTCCGAATAATGATAATTTTAAGGAGGATATGGTTATGATGAAACGGACATTCTTTGTTAATTGTATCATCAATGTAGCAATGGGAATAGCGATAGGCACTTTTCTGCAAATTGCTGTATCGGAGGGAAGTATGGCATACGGAATATTCTGTATAATATCAGTTATTGGAGTTATGCTTAACATTCTTTGCGGTTCCGATGACTCGAAAAAATGAACGTTTCTAGCAGATATAGGGCATAGTATTTTTGTTACTGTGTCCTATGTCGTTTATATGTACTGTGAAAAATTTTTAATAAACTACTTGAATTTTTTTTATAATTTGGTAATCTATATATAAATTGATTGATATTTGTATCAGTAAAATCAATTTAGGAGAATATGAATATGAAATCTAAAAAAATTGGGGATTTACTAAACTTTTTAAAAGATATGATTATTATTAATATTATTATGATTAT
>CANRAB010000091.1 GCA_947628475.1 uncultured Clostridia bacterium | reverse complement strand
AAGGGTGTAAGAACAGCAACAAGAAATCCAGAGGAAACAGGTAATGCAGGTGCAGCGCCAGTGTTAAGTGGAAATACGGCTGGGGCAGGTCAAACAAGCCAAGCAGGTCAAACAAATGGAAATTTGAATAATAATCAATCTGTAGGAGGAATGGCAGGTGCAGCTTCGCAAGGTGTATCTGGAAATTCTGGAGGAGCGAATGTTACAAATAATACTTTAGTAAATGGTGGAGAATTTAGTTCAAGTAATAACTCAATAAGCGGCAATTCAACAAGCAGTAATTCAACAAGTAGTAACTCAACAAGTAGTAACTCAACAAGTAGTAACTCAACAAGTAGTAACTCAAAAAGTAGCAATTCAACAATCAGTAACTCAACAAGTGGTAGTGGGGCAAATAGTAACCATAAAGCTAAATTTAGTGTAGGCAGAGGTGTTAAACAAGTTATTGGTGGAGCGGACACATGGAAAACACGTGGAAAGAAATTTGCTAGAGCGGTTCCGACTACTGTAAATGGTGCTTTATTGGGTGCTGCTGCAGGGGCTGTTGGATTTGCATCACAAATGGCTGATGGGGATTTATTTGAAGATCCAGCCAAAGCGTTAAGAGAAACTGGTGTAGTAACAGGACTAGGATATATGGCAGGTAGTAGTTTAACAAATAATGCGATAACAGGAGTAGAAAATGTAGGAGAGGCATTCTTAAAAGGTGGATATGGAACAGAAGAATATAATAACAGAAAATTTGATAAACAAGTATTTAGTAGCGATGCTTATAAAAATATTGAGCAGGACTCACAATTGTTAAGTAAGTATGGAGGCAAAAAAGGAATTAAGCAGGCTACTCAACAGTTTTTATATAATGGAATAACAGATATGGCTCAAGTTAGAGAAGCGTTACAAGCAGGTATAACAGGAGATCAGTTTAAGTTATATTCAAATCAGGGAGTAAACAATGCAAAAGATATTGTTGCATTATCTACTAACCACATAAGTCCACAACAATATGGAGAATTTAAAAGTGCTGGTATAGATAAAAGTGAAATATTAAGAATGCAAAAAGATGATAGATTTAAAAATATAAGAAGATTGAGTCCAGAAGACATAAGAAGTAGAAAGATAATAGCTAAAGAAGCCAAAGACAGAAGTGTAGATGGAAGCTATGCAGACTTCTTAAGATTTTGTAGGCAATATGGTTTGGGAGGTTCTGATAGTGAGATACAAGAGTTTTATGATGATTTAGCAGCTTATTGGTTACTATAATTTAATCAAATATAGTGTAGGCAGATGTTATATCTGCCTATATTACATAAAAAGAAGGTGAGGAAATGGAATCTTTTGATAATTTTATGAAAGACGTAAAGACAAAGGTTATGGGCTTGTTTAATAAGAAAAAGTTAAATCAAGTTCAAAGAAAAATCTGGCGACTGGTAAAAGCTGTTATGGTTCCAATATTTTTGCTATTGATAAAAGTTTTTATAGTAATACTACTAATTACTATAATTGCTTCCTTATTTTATAGTGTATTTGATTATGATGATGGTGAAGTAACATCATCAAGCGAAAAATATACTTCTTCTAGTACAGATTCTGTAGGGGGAATTGATGTAACAACGGAAATTTGGCAATTATCGAGAGCACAAATTAAAGATTTTATAGAAAATTATGATTCTACAGATGATGATTTAAAACAGAAAATGTTAGATAGAGTAGGAGAAATATATGATTGGCAGTATGACTATGGTTTTAGTGCAGGACTTTTAATAACAATGGCTTTTGAGGAAGGTATAGGGGCAGATGATTTTGATAATTTTCTAGACGAGATGAAAGAAAAGGCAGAAAAATGGAAGGATGAAGGATATACAACATTAGAACAAATTGCAGAAGATTATGTTGGAGATGATACAGCCAAAGAATGGGCGAATAACATAGAAAATAAAATGCAAGAAACTGCAAGAGATGCAGACATAATAAAAGCAGGAGAAGAAGATTCATCAACGTTAGGAGATGGATATGTTGGTGAATTTACAAGTAAGCTAGGAAAAACATATAAAAATTATAAGCAAAATTTAGGTTCGTATGCTAATCAGAGATGGTGTGGAAGTTCAATTATAAAAGATGATGGATGTTCTTTGATATCAGTTTGTATTATTTTAAGCGGTTATCAAAATAAAGAGATAGATCCTTTAGCTTTGGCTAGACAATATGCTGTTCCTGGTTCAGGTATGAGTATAGACGGAGCATTATCTGGTAATGGAATTACATTTACACGTGTAGGAGATGTTACATTTACGGAAACTCAAAAAAATAATGTAAAACAACATGTAGCAACTGGAAAACCCGCTATTATAAAAGTAGTATTACCAAGTCCATTTACTACAAGCCAACACTATATGGCAATATTAGATTATAATGCAGCAACAAACGAGTTTTATTTATCAAATCCTTGGTATGGAAATAACTCTTATGGAAAAACGGGATGGGTGAACGCTGATGATGTATTATATATGTGTACACGTTCCTATGCTATAAATTGAAATTAATAAAAAATTACTACTAATTTTTAAAAGCCAGATGAATTTTTTAAAGATATATAAAATTGTTAAACAAATTTTGAAACTTTCAAATTTTTGCAAAATGTGAGAGAGGATTGAATAAAAATGAAAAATCTAAAATTACTAATAATTATATTAATTATGTTTACTATAGGTATAGGTGCAGTAATGATAGTGTTAAACATGCAAAAAAATGAAAGCAATGAAGTAAAAAACAATAGTAAAATATATGGAAGCCCTATAGAAAAAAATGAAACAGAGAACTTGGCAAATGAAAATGTAGTAGATGCAGAGGCTCCTAAAATGACTTTTAATACAAGTGTGCAAGAGATAACATCAAGCTCAATGTTATATAGTATAAGTAATAACATAAATAAATATTTTAATTATATAAAGAGTGGAAATGTACAAGCAGTAAATGAATTAGGTGGCAATACTTTATATACCATACAAAGCAATGCAAATATAAAATATGTAGTAAAAAAGGCATATAGTTCAGGAAATGAATTTATGACAAAATATTATACTTATGGTGTTTTAACGATTGCAAGTGGTAACTATGAAGTTACAGAACAAGAAATATATATGGTAGTTTATTTAACAGCAGAAAATAAAGGATATAAACTACAAACAATTACTAATGAAGAGTTTTTAGATATAAAAGAATTAACATTAGACGAAAAAGTTGAAATATCACAAGGAACATATAATGTATATGAATATGAGCATATAGATAATGTAGACCTTATGGAAATATATTTAAAAGATTTTATATTTAGAGTATATGCTAATCCAGAGAAAGGATACAATTTATTAAATGAAAGCTATAGAAACAAAAGATTTGGAAGCGTAGAAGAATTTGTAAAATATGTTATAGAAAAACAAGAGCAACTAAAAAATATTAATATAGTTCAATATAATGTTGATTTGAATGATAATTATAAAATTTATAGTGGAACAGATGAATATGGTAATTACTATAATATAAAAGAAGTAGCATATATGCAATATGAAGTTATGCTAGATAGTTATACAATGGAAGATTATTCAAATGTAACAAGTAAAGAAGAACAAATAGAAAAAAGTGTGCAAAAATTCATACTCATGTTAAATTCAGCAGATTATAAAAACGCTTATAATTTGTTAGAACCAACATTTAAAGAAACCAATTTCCCTACAGAACAAGATTTCATAAATTATATAAAAAATAACTGGTATAAAAGAAACCTTGTAGCTTCAAAAAAGGCAACAGAAGAAGGAATATGTAATGTAACAATAAAAGAAACCTTAAGTACAAGATCAAATAAAATGGAAAAACAATTTAAAGTAAAAATACTAGATGAAGATTTAAACTTTTACATAGAGTTTAATGTGTGATATAATGATATTATGAAAAAAGTTAAATAAAGATAGTTAAGCTATAAGATAAAAATTAATAAATATGATGGGAGGAAATTCAGATGGAAGATGGAAATGAAGGTAAAGATTTAGCAAGTGATATGAAAAAAGAGCAAGAGGTAAAAGAAAAATATTATATAGGTATTAAAGAACTAGAATTAAATAAAATCAAGTTAGAAAATGTAAATTTGGTGGAGAAAACAACTGAAAATGGACAAAATGATAGTATAGTAACGTATGATATATATATGAAATTAAAAGATGGAGTATATGTAAATATCGCTACAATCAATGAAGAAGGAAAGCTTATACCAAATGAAGACATTTTAAATGATGATAGATTTAGTGATGAAGATAAGAAAAAATTAGGGGATATGTTGAATTTACTAGGTTTAGAACAAGAAGAAGTAAAATTAGACAAATTACAGGAACAGTTAAAAGAAATAGATGCAAAGACAAAAGAAGAATTAGAACAAGAAATGGAAGAAAAAGATAGAGATGATACTATAAAAGATAAAGAAAAAGTAGAAAAAGATAGAGAAGATGAAGGAAAAGACGATGAAGAAGATGAAAAGGATTTAGGAGAGGTTGAAGAAGAAGCAGAGCAAAAAGTTATTGCTAAAAGAAAACATATAAACGAAAAAAATGTATGTAAAATAAGAAGAGATAGTCAATTTTATAAAAATTATCCTAATATACCAAAAAC
>CANRAB010000090.1 GCA_947628475.1 uncultured Clostridia bacterium | reverse complement strand
ACAGTAGAAGTAACTTTAGAGAATGAAAGCCTAAAATTTATTTCAAAGTAAGGGGGAATTATGTTAAAACATATACCAAATGCGTTAACAATATTAAGATTTCTTTTAATACCAATAATAATTTTGGCATGTACGCAAAATAACTACATACTAGCAATAATAATTTTAGGATTATCTGGCCTAACAGACATATTAGATGGCACCATTGCAAGAAAATTTAACTTAATATCAGACTTTGGAAAATTAATGGATCCCTTAGCAGATAAAGCTACACAAATAAGTTTACTTACCACATTATTTGTAAAAGGTATAATACCTATATGGATACTAGCAATAGTAGTTTCCAAGGAGTTTTGTATGGTATCTGGAGCATCTTTCCTTTATGGAAAAGAACTTGTTGTATCAAGCAAATGGTATGGAAAACTAGCAACGGTATTGTTTTATGTTGCCATGGTAGTATCATTGCTACTACAGCAAATAGAACCTATAATAGAAAAAGATATAACAGCAATTATAACAGCAAATAATATAATTTACTACTTAGCGGTAATTACAACTATCGTATCATTAATATTATATGTAAAAGCTTTCTATATTCAAGGATATCTTAAGAGAAATAATGAGGAACAAAAGAGCGAGAAATAATCGCTCTTTTATTTTGCCCATAATATGTAAACTTGCACAAAGCCAAAAAATGTAATATATTATATAAAAGTAAATATCTGGAAAGGTGGTTGTTTTATATGAAAATAGGTATAGATATAGGTGGAAGTCATGTAGGAATTGGACTAATAGACCAAAGAGGAAGCATTGTAGAAAAAGAAGAACAAGACTTATGCAATGACTCACAAGAAGAAAATTACGGACTAAAGTTAGTAGAAACAATAATTGAACTAATAACAAAAATACTTGATAAAAAGCAAATAAATATAAAAGAAATAAGTTTAATTGGTATAGCCATTCCAGGAACAGTATCAAATACACATATAATAAAAGCAGATAATTTACACATAAAAAACTTTGATATAGTATCAGAAATTAATAAATATTTTAACATACCAATAGTACTAAGAAATGATGCAAAATGTGCAGCGATTGCAGAAAAAGAGTATGGAGCCTTAAAAAAATATGATGATGTAGTATTTCTTACTATAGGTACAGGTATAGGTGGTGCAGTTTATCTAGGTGGAAAATTATTAAAGCCTAGTAGATTTGAAGGATTTGAAATAGGTCATACAGTAATAAAAAAAGATGGCTTACAATGTAATTGTGGAAGAAAAGGCTGTTTTGAAAAATATGCTTCCATGAAAGCTTTAAAAGATAAACTGCAAAAAGAATTGAAAAATGAAAATTTAACTGGAGAAGAACTAAAAGAACTATTACTTAATAACAATAATGGAAAAGTAGAGAAAGTATTGGATGAATATATAGAAAATTTAAGCATAGGTATTGCAAATCTAATAAATATATTTGAACCACAAACAATATCTATAGGTGGAAGTTTTGTATTTTTTAAAGACATACTATTAGATAGGTTAGTAAGAAACTTAAAAGAAAAAAATATGTTATTCAATAATCAAGAACCTCCTAAAATTATTACCGCTAAATTAAAAAATAATGCAGGAATAATTGGATCTGTTATAGAATATAAAGATTAAGTTTGGTTAATAATTAATATAACAATCAAAAATAGTAACTATACTGCTAAAATATAAAGCGGTTGTTTTAGTGAGAAAGGAACGAATATAAGATGTTGTGTGATAATTGTGGAAAAAATGAAGCCGAAATAATACTTACACAAATAATAAATGGCAGAAAAACAGAAATTAAGCTATGCAAAGAATGTGCAAATGAAATGGGAATAGCGGATTTAGAGTTTGAAATGCCTATAGATATATCTAATTTTTTAGGAGATTTTATGTTAGAAGATGATTCCGAAGGTTTTACCATTCCTAATATAAATAATGAACTAAGATGTAATAATTGCGGTATGTCATATAATGAATTTTTAAATAATGGAAAATTTGGTTGTGAAGAATGTTATAAAGTATTTGATAATAAGATAGATATAATGTTAAAACGTATGCAAGGTACAAATAAATATTTAGGTAAAAAAGCAAATAATAAAGAAGAAAATAAAATAGAAGAATTAAAAACAGAAAAAGTAGAAAAGAAAGCAAGTAATAAATTAGAAAATCTACAAGAAGAATTAAAACAGGCAATAAAAGAGGAAAGATATGAAGATGCAGCCAAAATAAGAGATGAAATAAAAAAGGAAGGAGCACAATAAATGTCAAATTGGTATTTTGAAACTACAAATGAAGATACTGTTTTAAGTACGAGAATTAGAATAGCAAGAAATATATCTGGGCTGCCATTTATAAGTAAAATAAATGCTTCACAAGCAATGGATGTAATAAAAATAATAGAGAAAGCCATTCAAAATACAAATTATGGGCTAGAAGTGAAGCTTTTAAAAGATATGGACGATATAACAAAATTATCTCTTGTAGAAAAACATATAATAAGTCCAGAATTTGCATTAAATAAAAATGATATAGGAGCAATAGCAATAAATCAAGAAGAAAATATATGTATAATGATAAATGAAGAAGATCATTTGAGAATACAAACATTTTCTGCGGGACTAAATTTAGAAAGCACATTATCACTAGCAATGGAAGTAGAAGAAAATCTAAACAAAAATATAAATTATTCATATAGTGGAAAATATGGCTTCTTAACAAGTTGTCCAAGCAATGTTGGAACAGCATTAAGGGCTTCTATAATGGTACATTTACCAGCATTAACAAAAACATATAATATAGAAAAAGTATTAAATGCTGTAAATGGATTTGGAATGAATATAAGAGGAATTTATGGAGAGGGAACAAACTCAAAAGGATGTGTATATCAAATTTCTAATAAACAAACATTGGGAATAACGGAATTAGAAACAATAAAAAATTTAAAGTCAATAACAGATAGAGTTATAGAGCAAGAAAGATTAGCAAGAAAAATATTAACAAAGAAACCAATAGAGCTAGAAGACGAAATTTATAGAGCGTATGGTTTACTTTTAAATTGTAGAAAAATATCTTCAGATGAATGTATAATTTTACTTTCAGAAATACGTTTAGGAATAGAACTAGGAATAATAAAGGAAATAAAAGAATCAACATTAAATAAAATTGAAGTTTATACAAAGCCAGCAAATTTACAAAAGCAGATAGGACAAATCTTTGGTGGATATGAAAGAGATATAAAAAGAGCAGAAATTATAAAACAAATTATTAATGAGTAAGTTTTTTAATACTTATTAAAGCTAGAAGGGAAGGATTTTTTAATGACATACAAATTTACAAAAAAGGCAGAGAAGGCAATTGAAATTGCGGAGGAAGTTGCAATCGAACTAGGACATAATTATGTTGGAACAGAGCATATACTCTATGGACTAGTAAAGGAAAAAACAGGTATTGCAAGCAAAGTTTTAGAAAATCAAAATATTACACCAGAAGCGGTGTTAGAAAAAATAGAAGAGTTAGTAGGCATAGGAGAAAGTCAAAATGTTGGAACCATAGGATTAACTCCTAGAACTAAAAGAGTAATAGAAAATGCTTTTAGAGAAGCAAGAAAGTTAAATTCAGAATATATAGGAACAGAACATATATTAATAGGTATAATGAGAGAGGCAGATAGTGTAGCAGTAAGAATAATGCTAGAATTAAAGCTAGAGCCACAGAAATTATATAATGAAATAATAAAGGTTATAAATGAGTATGAATCACCAGAACAAAATATGGAACAGGATAGAACAAATAAAAACAGTTACAATGCAACACCAACACTAAATCAATTTGGCAGTGATTTAAGCAAACTTGCAAGAGAAGGTAAATTAGATCCAGTAATTGGCAGAAAAAATGAAATAGAGAGAATAATACAAATATTATCAAGAAGAACAAAAAATAATCCTTGTTTAATAGGAGAACCTGGAGTAGGAAAAACAGCAGTTATAGAAGGATTGGCTCAAGAAATAGTATCAGGAGAAGTTCCAGAAAATTTAAAGAATAAAAGAGTGGTAACATTAGATATATCAGGCATGGTAGCAGGTGCAAAATATAGAGGGGACTTTGAGGAAAGAATAAAAAAAGCTTTAAAAGAAGTAAAAAAAGCAGGAGATGTAATAATATTTATAGACGAAATTCATACAATAGTAGGAGCAGGAGCAGCAGAAGGAGCCATAGATGCAGCAAATATTTTAAAACCACTGCTTGCTAGAGGCGAAATACAGCTAATAGGAGCAACAACTTTAAATGAATATAGAAAATATATAGAAAAAGATAGTGCTTTAGAAAGAAGATTTCAACCCATAAATGTTGCAGAACCAAGTGAAGAAGATACAATAAAAATTCTAAAAGGTTTAAGAGATAAATATGAGGCACACCATAACGTAAAAATAACAGATGAAGCCATAATAGCAGCAACAAAACTATCAGCCAGATATATAAATGATAGGTTTTTACCAGATAAAGCTATAGACTTAATAGATGAAGCATCATCAAAAGCAAAATTAAAGACATACACGGAACCAACAAGTTTAAAAGAAAAGGAAGATAAAATACAAAAATTAACAGCTGAAAAAGAAGAAGCAATAGCAACTCAAAATTTTGAGAAAGCAGCAGAATTAAGAGACCTAGAAAGAAAAGAAAAAGA
>CANRAB010000089.1 GCA_947628475.1 uncultured Clostridia bacterium | reverse complement strand
AAGTAGAAGTACAAAATCAAAAAACACCAGAAGATGTAAAAACAGGAGACAAAATAATGGTATCAGTAATAGTTTTAATAGTATCAAGTGTAGTGTTAGCAGTAGTAATAGCTATAACTAGAAAAAAAGATTAAAACTATTATAATAACAAAAAATTATAGAGGTCAGTAGAAAAATTTCTACTGACCTCTATAATTTCTCAAAACAGCATATCCCCAAGGAAAGAGAAGTTTTATAAACATTAATGTAATAAAAAGTATAATAAAAAGAAATAAAATTAATAAAACCTATTCCCGTAAAGAGCTTTGAGCTTTATACCTTTGTAATATATTGAAAAGAAAATAGTGAAATGAGAGAATTATATTACTAATATATATTAAGTTGGAGGGGACACATATGAAGATAGGAAGTAAGTATCTAGGTCATACGATAATTGTAATATTGCTAATAATATCAACAATTGTTTTGGTATCAACGACATTATCAATTAAAAGAAGCAGAGATAGTATGAAACTAGATATCGAAACAAGAATGGCAAAAAGTTATGGAGAGATAAAAGATAAAGATTTACAAGTCGAAAATTGTCCAAATATAGAATTTAGTGCTTTTTTCCCAAGAGATATAGACAAAGATGGCTATGCTGAAAGAATAAAGGGAACTTGTAAAGAAATAGGAGCTACAGATGATTTGTACATGGAACTAAATGTACTATCAAGTGGTACTTTAAAAAATGGAAAAATAAAAATTACAAATCAGAATTTCAATTTAAGTATGGACATGGTTAAAGATTCTGTATTACAGAATGATTATATGTCAAATAATGTTAGCGAAATAGACTTAAATGAAGTAAAAGCAGGAACACAGAAATTAATCATTGGTACAATACATTCTAATATAAAAAAGAATGATGATTATAGCAAAAAATGTACAATTACATTAACTGGTGAATGGCATCCTGATGATGAAGAGGATGAATCAAATTTTGTAAATATTACCAAGACCATAGATTTAACAGTAGATTGGTATGGAACAGCAAATGCAAAAATTAGAACAACAACTGCTAATACTTATGATTTTGCTAACTATGTTGCAGGTGTAGAAGAGTTAAGTGAAGACGACAAAAAGTTTAATTTTAGCTTTACAATGGAAGAGACCAGAAAACAATTATTAGTAAATAAGCATAGTATAAAAGTAGAAATTCCAACTATGTATGATTACGAACCAGAAACTGTTACATATAATGGTGATAAAAATAAGTATGATAAAGAGACTCACATATTAACTATTGAGGAAAATACAACATCAAATTCAAGAGTATATACAGTTGAAGTTGTATATCCAGATGAAGCATATGAAGAATTTAAAACAAGATTTATGGAAAAACCAGAACAAAATAAAACACTTCGTCTTACAGCAGAAATAAGTGGTACAGTAACTTGTGATAATAATGAAAGTGAAGAACTTGGATTGGAAAAAACATATACTACAAATACAGCAAATGGAACAGCAAGTATAACACTAAAGGCATCTGCTGGTACAACTCCAGCATCACATATATGTTCAGTAGATATAGCAAGCAAGCATTATGCACAAGTTCCTACTGCGGAATATGTTATGTCAAAAAAGAAATTGCTAGAAGCATATGACGAAGAGACCAAAAAAGAAAATGACGAAGAAAATAGTGAAGAGAATAATAAAACAAACAACTTAAGATATACAGTAAATTATAGTATATATAGAAATGAATTAGATGTAGAGCCTACTACATTAGAAATAAAAGATCAATATGACCAAGGAGATTTATTCGGAAATAAATGGATGGAAGAATATGTTTCAAATGTAGGAATATATTTTGGAGATACAGGACTTTTACCAGATAATGCAACGATAACGATATATAATGAAGAAGGTGAAAGTGACCATAATATCATAAAACAATTTAAAGATGGAGAATGGAAGAAATATACAATAAGCAATCCATTTTATTATGATAAAGGATATAGAGATATAAAAATAGTAACATCAGAAGATAAAAAAATAAAAAGTTATTTTATAGTAAATAGTATAAGAGAAATTGATATAGCAAAATTAAAAGAAAACTTAAAAAGAGAAGAGGTAGAGGATACATCAACTTTAACAACATCAGCTAATGTTAGTGGAAATCATATGAAAGCTGCAAATGGAAGTGATGTAGCTGATTTAGTAGTAGATAAATCTTATAGTACAATAAAAATGGATCCAAATAAGATAGCAATAACAGAAGAATCATTAAAAAAGCCAGAAGAAGAAAAAATAAGCATAAATATACCAAAAGATGATGTAACATGTGCTAAATGGAAAGATGGAATTTTCTTAGTAGAAATGCCAAAAGAAGTAATATATATGAAGCTAAACAGGGTTTCTACAAATAATACTGGTATAAAATTAGATGGATATGAACTATATAAGGAAAATGGAAAATATTATATAAAAATAGTAACAAGTAATGAATTTGAAACTTCTGGTTTTAATATAGAAATAGATTGCGATATGCAAGTAGATCCATCTACTTTATCAACAAATGAAACTGTAAATTTATACTATTATAATGAAAACTGTAATATGTATTATAACCAAATAAAAGATACACATGATATAAATGGTAATGAAAATAATAGTGAAGATATAGGACAATCAAAAACAACATTTACAGTAAAAGCACCAACAACATTTATATCAACAGAAACTATTTCAGATTATAATGAAGAAGAGGAAGAAGAAATAACAGTAGCACCTAATATTGCAGAAGTAACAAATAAAAGTAGAGAAGCAAAAGTAAATGTAAGATTTGCAAATTATTATGCTAATGCAGTATCAGATGTAGTAATATTAGGAGAAATACCATTCAAAGACAATAAATATTTAGGAGGAGAATCTTTAAATTCTGAGTTTACAGCAGAAATGACAGGAGGAATTGCTATTCCTGAAGAGTTAAAAGATGTGGCAAAAGTATACTATTCAGAAAAAGAATATAAAGAAGAAGGAGTTTCAGAAAAAGAAAGTCCAATAAAAGATTTTAATAAAGATAATAGTGTATGGAAACCAGCAAAAGATGTTACAGACTTCAAAAATATTAAAACATATTTAATAGTACTAGATGATTATATTTTAACAAGAGGAAAAAATTATGAATTTAGTTATAAAGTAAAAATACCAGAAAACGTAGAGTTTAACTCTGTTTCATATGCAAGCCATATAGTATACTTTAATTTAAATACAAAAGATGGAGACCTTGAAGCAAAGGTACAACCAAATAAAGTAGGGTTAAGAATAGTAAGATATTATGATTATGAAATTGAGAAATATAAAGAAGATACAAATCGTCTAGTAGCAGGTGCAAAATATGAGCTTACAGAAATCGATGGAAGTGTTGCAAAAGAAAATAATAATAAGAAGCTTACAGATGAAGATATTAAAAACAAATTAGGAGAATCAAGAATATTAACTTCTACAGAACAAGGAAAGTTAAGCTTAACAAAGTTAAGAGTAAATCAAATATATAGCTTTAAAGAAATACAAGCACCATCAGGATATGAGCTAAACGAAAAAACTATTATATTTAGAGTTAAAGAAAAAGAAGATAAAGGAAAAGGAAAAGAAGTTAAAGAACTTGAATTTGAATTATTATCAGAAGCAAAGTTTGATGGAGATGTACAACTAGAAGAAAAAGAAGGAAAATATACATTAAAATCAAAAGTTGAAAACAGTCCTAATTTTACATTAAACATAACAAAGCAAGATAGCTCAACAAATGCTAACTTAACAGGTGTAGTATTTGAAATTAAAGAAGAAAATGCAGCAAAAGAGGATACAACAACAGAGGACGAAACAAAAGAAAATACAACAAAAGAATATGAAACAAAAGATGGACAAATTAAAATAGAAAATTTAAAAATAAATACACAATATATTTTAAAAGAAAAAGAACCTAAAAAAGGATATTATAAATTACCAAAAGAAATTAAATTTAAAGTAGTTGAAGATAAAGAACAGGCAGAAAAAGGTAATAATGAAGGAAAAAAATTTAAGGTAGAAAGTGATAATGAAGAATTAAAAAAAGCTGAAATAAAAAATGATGGAAATGAAGATGCAATACAATTAAATGTAACAATTAAGAATGAAAAAATACCAACATATAAATTAAAAATTGTAAAAGTAGATGAAAGTAATGAAGAAAAAAAATTACCAAATGCAAAATTCTCACTAGAAGGAGAGGATTTAAAGAATACTATTTATTATACAACAGATAAAGATGGAACAATAGAAATACCAGATTTATATCAATTTGTACAAGGAAAAAATGGAATAACAGGTAAATACACATTAAAAGAAGAAGAATCACCAGATGGATATGTAAATAATAAAGAAGAAATAGAATTTGTAGTAAGCAAAGATGAAGTAAATTTAGATAAAGATAATAATGCAGAAGAAACTGAAGAAGTACCAAGCAAAGCAAGTGAAGAAGAACCAGATGGAGAAGAAGAACAAGAGAATAAAGAACAAGACCTAAAAGTAAATATAAAAGGTCAAGATTCTTTACAAACGATAAGAAATATTGATGTAGATGAAGAAAATAAGACAATAACATTAACAATTCAAGATAAACCAATGTTTAAAATAACAAAAATAGATTCAAAAACAAAAGCTCCTTTAGCAAATGCAGAATTTATTATATATGAATTAAAAGAAGATGGAACAAT
>CANRAB010000088.1 GCA_947628475.1 uncultured Clostridia bacterium | reverse complement strand
GAATTTCAAAATGCACGACTAATTATATATGTTATATTATTTATTTTTTACATATATTTAGCATATTTTAGTAATTTGCAATGTGCGGGTTGTCCATTATGTGGTATGACAAGAGCAGTTAAAAGTTTATTAAGATTTGATTTTAAAAGTGCATTTGAATTTAATAGTATGATATGGGTATTTTGTATAGTAATACCAATAATAGTAGTAGATATTTTAATAATATTAAAAAGGAGGTGTCAAAATGGCACTAAGAAAATGTCCTGACTGTGGTAAAGAAATGTCCACAAATGCAACAAAATGCCCTCATTGTGGATATAAAGATAAATTTACACAAGTTGCTATATTAGTATTAATTCTTTTAGTTATAGGGATAATAATAGGAGTTATTTGGTATTTTTCATACGAGAAACACTTAAATGATTTGTCTAATACTGTAAAACAAACTTCACTATATAGTAGATAAAAAAATAAAGGGGAGTAGAACTATGAATAAAAGAAATAAAAAATTTTTTGCAATTGTTGGAATAGTAATTTTAATTGTGAGTGTTGTATCAATTTTTAATTGGAAAGGCTATAAAACTTATAAAACAGATAAATTTTCAATAAAATACGATAAGTCGTGGAAAGTAGAAAATGAAACATCAGACACAGGAGATGTCAAAAATTTTACTGACAATGGGAATAATTCAGTAAGAGTTATTAGTATGCCAAAATCAGAATTGCCTGAAAATCAAAATACACTAGAAAAAATGAAGGATAATATAATACAACAAATGGAAGATTCAATAGCAAGTGCATTTTTAAATGGAGAGCCAAACATAGAAAATGTTAAAAAAGATGGAACAAACGGAGTAAAAATTACTTTTCAATATAAAACAGGCAAAGAAATTATCTATATAATTTATGAAAAGAAAGATATTTTTTATGTTTTAGTTTTACAAGGAAATGATATAGAAACTTTCAGCCAAATGGAAGAAAGTTTTAAAATAAGATAGGTGGTGAAATATATTGATTTTAGTTATAACATTAATAAGTTTTATATTAATATGTATTGTAATAAATTACATAAATAATAATAAAGAAAAACTAGCAAAAAAATTCAAATTAGAAAAAAAAGAAATAATGAAATGCCCTGAATGTTATAAAGAATATGAAGACTTAGAATTAAAAGAATGTACACATTGCAACTCTTATTTAGAGAAAGAAATAAAATATATATTACCCCAAAAATTAAAAAAGAAAATTACATACATTGTATTAGGTATTATAGGAGTAATAATAGTTGGATTTTGTGCGTATGTAGGAATATCAAATTTTATACAAGAACGACAAAGAACAGAACAATATAATAATGATATTAATTTATGTTATGAGACAATAAAAAATGATTTGAATTGGGATAATTTCAAAAAAATATTAGATAAACATAGTCAAGAAAGTAATTTTGAGCCAGATGCTTATGAAAAATTGTATCAAGCCATTGATGAAAGAATTAATAATATAAAAAATGGTAATTATGACAATGATTTAATATCTATGCTAGATAAGATTAAAAATGATAAAAATTTGAATAGTGTAACAAGTTCAATATCAAAAAAAATAGAAGATAAAAACTTAAAAGCAAAATCATATACAAATATAAATAAATCTAATAAAAACATAGAAGAACAAAAATATAAAGAAGCATTTGATTTATTAGAAACAGTAATAAAAAATAATAAAGAAAAAAATCAAGATATTGTAGATATGGCAACGAATAAACAAAATGAAATTAAAGATAAAGCATTAGAACAAATAATTGCACAAGCACAAGAAAAAATAAATGCACAAGATTATTCATCAGCCAAAACATTACTAGAAAAATATAAAGATTTAGGAAATCAAACAATTTTAGATATGTATAATAATGCTAAAAATGAAGTAGATAGAATTGAAGCGGAGAAGAAAGCAAAAGAGGAAGAAGAAAGAAAAGCAAAGGAACTAGAACAAAAAAATAATAAAACTACAACTAATTTTACTAATAAATATGGAACGCCAACTACCAAATGTGCGCATAGTGGTTGTAATAGATATATAGCTTCATCAGGAGATACAAATTGTTGTACGGTACATTCTAAAAGATGTAAAAATTGTGGAAAATATATAGATGAAGATGCGTTATACTGTATGAGTTGCATAAAATCAGCTCTGATGTATTAATGTGGAACTGAATAAAAAGTTATATAAAAATAATTTATATAAAATAAGTAGATGAAAAACATTGAAATAAATAATTTAAAAATGAAAATAAAAGTGGAATACTGTAATAATGTTGAAGAGGAGAAAAAAATATGGAAAATAAAAAAAGTAAAATAATTATAATAATCTTAAGCATAGTAATAATATTATTAGTATTAAGTGGCATAGGATATATATGCTTTGAAAAATATCAAAATAATTTAATAGAAGAAAATAAAAAAATGGTACAAAATATAAGTGATGAATATAATTCTATTATTTCCAAAATAGAACTATTAATATTAAGTGAAGAAGAACAAAACGAAATAAATGATAAAATGGAAATTGTAAAGAAATCAATAGATAATGAAAAAATTGAAGATGAAACTAGAAATATTGTTAATGAATTAAATAATAAAATTGAAGAAATAAAAAATAATAATAATCTACTATTGCAAGAAAAAGAAACAGAATCAAATAATATTGATATTTCAAAATTTTCAAATGAACAAAATGATAAAATACAAGAATTAGAAAATTCATATAATGAATTAAAAAATCAGAGTAATTATAAAGAAGCTCAAGGTAAAATACAAGAAATAATTAATTATAAAAATACAACAAATGCTGAAATAGCACAAGTAGAACAACAGAAAGAAGAAGAACAAAAAAAATTAGAAGCAAGTAGTAAAAATAACACAAGTAATAATAACAAAAATAACAATGTAAGTAATAATAAGACAAATAATAATTCAAATAGCAACACAAATAATAATAGTAGTAATAATAATAATAATTATAGTGCTGAACAGGCTGAAGCGGATAAGCAGTGGATAAAAGAACAAGCTGAAAAAGCAGAAAAGAAAGCAAATATTCAAAGTCAAATGACAAGCATATATACTAAGATTACAAGCTTAAAACAAGAAATACAAAATATGGAAAACGAACTAAAAACTGTTAATAGCCAATTAAAATCCATAGATAGAAAAGAAAGTACACAAAAATGGTTAGAATTAAATCAAAAAGCAATGGGACTTGAAAGCCAAATAGCTTCTAAACGTCTTGAATTACAAGGGTATGAGGATAATTATAATTCTTTAAAGTCTCAATTAAATAATTTATAAAAAAAGAGGGAATTCCCTCTTTTTCTTTATCAAAAAAACGCATTTCTAACGGGCTATAATGGCCGTAGACAAGAGTTTTTTAATGGAGTAATAAAGTTATATGTCTAAAAATAAAATTGGCTTAAAATTGGCCGTACAGAAAAATAATCAAAAAATTTCGTCTTCGCAAATGCAGTAATATCAACACTTTTTAGAGGTATAAAAATTAAATTTTAAAAACATATACCTTTGTTATCTCAAATATAAAAACTACCTAAATTTCATTTTCAAAACCATATATATAAATAAACCATAGACAAAATAGACAAAATATGATATTATTTTTTTACCTTTCACTTAAAGGTAGAAAGGGGTGTGCATACAAAAAATGCGAGATTTACTTAAAATATTAGCACTTATTATTGTTTATTTAGTTTTAAATGACAATAAAAAAGACTAATATTAGCAAAAAAAGACTAGGAAATTGGAGTTCCTAGTCTTTTATATTGCATACTTTTAATGCGAGATTTCTGCAATATTGCTATATATATTATATAACTATTATTATTATATGTCAAGTTTTATTTTTTTAATATTTTTCTCATATATATTATAAAAATTTCTAAAACTAACTAAAATCAATTTTAAGGAATTAAATGTATGAAATGAATAATTTGTTGTCCGAATTATTTTGAGAATTTTTGAACTATATTATTGAATTTTTGAACTACAAAATCTCCTTAACGTTCGTTGCAAAATATGATTACAATGTAAAAATAAAAATTTTGTAATGTTCTTTTAAAAAATGTAAAAAATTATTGTATATATTATTTTTAATATATTGACTTACGATTTCAACAACATTAAACATAACATTATTATTATACATAATTTGGACTAATAAGAAATAAAAAATAGCACTACATTTTGCTTTCCAAAGGCAATGTAGTGTTTATCACATATTTTGGTATGTTAATTATATGTACACAGGTTTTTAAGAAATGTCAAAATAATTTTCATAAAATTATCTTTAATATATAATTTATAAAAAAATTCTTAATATTCAATACAAAATATGATTACAATGTATTAAAAAATGCTAAAATTTCAATAGATTAATTACTTATATTATTCCCAAAAAATCCTTAAAAAAATCCTTAAATTTAACCTTATAAATAGTCAATATTTATATGGATAAAATATAAACAAATTTTTGATACAAATTTTTGCAAGAATTATGTATGTAGCGATTCATCATATTTTATATATGTTTTTACAGAATTAATTTTACTAAGATACGATGGTTCGAATCCATCTCTGCCCACCATAAAGTAAATCCTAGAAAGCTTGATAAATAAATAAGCACAATTTTATCAAACTTTTGTATTAATCAAACATCTTAAAGATGATTGATTAATATATAAC
>CANRAB010000087.1 GCA_947628475.1 uncultured Clostridia bacterium | reverse complement strand
AGACTACTGTTACAAAGATTAGGTAGAGAACTAAGTCCAGACGAAATAGCAGCAGAGATGGAAATGCCTGTAGAAAAAGTAATGGAAATACAAAAAATAGCTCAAGATCCAGTATCACTTGAAACTCCAATAGGAGAAGAAGATGATAGCCATTTAGGAGATTTTATACAAGATGAAGATAGTCCAGCTCCACAAGATTCTGCATCATTTACATTAATGAAAGAACAGTTAGATGAGGTTATGAATACATTAACACCGAGAGAAGCAAAAGTTTTAAAATTAAGATTTGGACTAGAAGATGGTAGAGCAAGAACTTTAGAAGAAGTTGGAAAAGAGTTTGAAGTAACAAGAGAAAGAATAAGACAAATAGAAGCCAAAGCCTTAAGAAAACTTAGACACCCTAGTAGAAGCAAAAAGCTACGTGATTATATGAACTAAAAAGGAGAGAAAGTGTATGTGCAATCATAATTTAGAAGGAAAATACGAACCAAATGCGTTTGAAGAGGAAATTTATAAAAAATGGGAAGAAAAAGGATATTTTAAGCCAAGTGGAAATAAAGAAAAAGGAAACTACTGTATAATGATGCCACCTCCAAATGTTACAGGAAAGTTACATATGGGACATGCGTTAGATGGTACGCTTCAAGATATATTAATTAGATACAAAAGAATGGAAGGGTTTAATACTTTATGGCTTCCTGGAACAGATCATTCAGCTATATCAACAGAAGTAAAGATAGTGGAAAAATTAAAGGAAGAGGGAGTAAACAAACAAGATTTAGGTAGAGAAAAATTTTTAGAGAGAGCATGGGAGTGGACAAGAGAATATGGCGGAACTATTGTAAAACAGCAAAAAAGATTAGGGTGTAGTAGTGATTGGTCAAGAGCAAGATTTACAATGGATGAGGGACTTTCAAAAGCTGTTCTTACAGTTTTTAAAAAATTATATGATAAAGGACTAATTTATAAGGGAAAGAGAATGATAAACTGGTGTCCATGCTGTAATACATCAATTTCAGATGCAGAAGCTGTGTATATAGAAGAAGATACTCACCTTTGGCATATAAAGTATAAAGTTGTTGGAGAAGATAGATATTTAACAGTTGCAACAACAAGACCAGAAACAATGCTTGGAGATACAGCAGTTGCAGTACATCCAGAGGATGAAAGATATAAGGATTTAGTTGGTAAAAAATGTATACTTCCAATAATGAATAAAGAAATTCCTATTATTGCAGATGAGTTTGTAGAAAGAGAATTTGGAACAGGATGCGTAAAAATAACACCAGCACATGATCCAAACGATTATCAAGCAGGACTATCTCACAATCTAGAAATAATAGAAGTATTTGATGAAAACTTCAAAATGAATGATTTAGTACCTGAATATAAAGGATTAGACATTTATGAAGCAAGAAAACTGATAGTAGAAAAGTTAAAAGAGTTAGGGGTTCTTGTAAAAATAGAAGATTATAAGCACAACGTAGCAAAACACGATAGATGTGGAACAACAGTTGAACCAAAAATTTCAGACCAGTGGTTTGTTGCCATGAAGGATTTAGCAAAACCAGCAATAGAAGCAGTAAAAACTGGTAAAACAAGATTTGTTCCAGAAAAGTTTGAAAAAACATACTTTAATTGGCTAGAAAATATACAAGACTGGTGTATATCACGTCAAATTTGGTGGGGACATCAAATACCAGCATACTATTGTAAAGATTGTGGAGAGATAAATGTAGATATTGAAAAACCAGAAAAATGTTCTAAATGTGGAAGTAAAAATTTAAAGCAAGATCCAGACACATTAGATACATGGTTTAGTTCTGCATTATGGCCATTTTCAACACTTGGCTGGCCAGAAGAAACAGAAGATTTTAAAACATTCTTCCCTACAAATACATTAGTTACAGGGTATGATATAATTTTCTTCTGGGTAGTAAGAATGATGTTTTCTTCATTAGAACAAACAGGAGAAGTTCCATTTAAAGATGTGTTCATTCATGGAATAGTAAGAGACAGTCAAGGAAGAAAAATGTCAAAAAGTTTAGGAAATGGAATAGATCCACTAGAAATAATAGAAAAATACGGAGCAGATAGTCTAAGATTTTCATTAATATCTGGAACGTCAGCAGGAAATGACATGAGATTTTTGCCAGAAAAACTAGAAGCAGCAGGAAACTTTGCAAATAAAATTTGGAATGCAGCAAAATTTGTTTTAATGAATTTAGAAGATGCGGATGAAGAATACTTAAAACAATCAACTGAGAAAATATTACCAGAACTTTTAACAGAAGATAAGTGGATACTTTCAAAGTTAAACACGTTATCAAAAGAAATTGCAGTAAATATGGATAACTACGATTTAGGAGTTGCATTGGATAAAATTAATACATTTATATGGAATGAATTTTGCGATTGGTATATAGAAATCGTAAAAACAAGATTATATAATAAAGAAGATGGCACAAGAAAGATAGCTCAATATGTATTAAACAAAGTATTAGGAGAAGCGTTAAAACTATTACATCCATTCATGCCATTTGTAACAGAAAAAATATATAAAGAATTATATAACAATGACGAAAGCATAATGGTAGCAAAATATCCTGAATATAGTGAAAAGTTAAATTTTGAAGCAGAAGAACACAAGATAGAGCAAATTAAAGAAATAATATCAGGAATAAGAAATATAAGAACAACCATGAATGTTCATCCATCAAGAAAATCAAAGTTAATATTTATAGCTAAACCTGAATATAAATCTGTAATAGAAGAGTCAATGGGATTTATAAAAAAACTAGGATTTAGTGAAGAAATAGAAATAAAAGAAGAAAAAGTAGAAATACCTCAAAATGCAGTAAATGTATTAACACAAGATTTAGAAGTATTTATGCCATTTGAAGATTTAGTAGATGTGGAAGAAGAAAAACAAAGATTAAAAAGAGAAAAAGAGAAAATATTGTTAGAAAAAGAAAAAACAGATAAAATGTTAGGAAATCCAGGATTTTTAGCAAAAGCTCCAGCAGCAAAGGTAGAGGAAGAAAAACTAAAACTTGCGAAGTGGAATGAAATGTTAGAAAACATTGAACAAAGAATTAAAAATTTATAATGGATAAAAAAAATAATATGAAGAAATTTAAATATTACAATTATTAGAAAATAAAATTTTTAAAAAAATTTTTTAAAAAACTATTGACATTTAAGTAAGTTTAAATTAGAATATCATTGTCTAACATAATATAACATATTTAGAAAAATATAGGGAGGTGAATAAGAAAAAAAAGTAGAATGGTAGTTTATAATAAGGCTAAAAGAGCTAAAAAGAGGAATTTAAACAAAGAAAAAATATCAGTTTGTGTTATTTTGTTGATTATTGTAGCAGCTGTTATCTATTTAATTGTAAGTAACAGACTTTTGGATTTACGTAAAAAAGACAAAGTTGCTGATACAACCACAGAAACGCAAGCTCCACCACAAGAACCAGAAGTAGTAGAAAAAAACGAAACAGAAGAGGTAGATGTTCCTGATATCCCAGACAATATGGGAGGCTATAAAGTCGTAGGGAAACTTGTTATTGATAAAATTGAAGTGGAAAAAAACATCCTTGCAATTTGTAATGATAGTTCTCTAAAAGTATCTACTGCAAAGCTATATGGTCCAAACTTAAACGAACCAGGAAACTTTTGCATTTGTGGACATAATTGGAAAAATATGTTAAAAAGGATGACTGAAATGCAAGTAGGAGACACTTTTTACACTGTTGATAAAGAAACAAGAACTAAAGTGAATTACGAAATAGACGATATATATACTTGTGTTCCAGAAGATTTATCTTGTTTAGAACAAAATGATGATGGATTAAAAGTAATAACAATAATTACTTGTAGTCCAGGAGGAGCAACAAGGTTAATTTGCAAAGCACATGAAATTTAAAGACTTTAGGAAAACTTAAATTTAGTTATTAACTTTTTAAAATTTAAAATAAAAAAATACTTGTATGGTAAAAAAATATATCCCATACAAAAGAAAAGAAAGGAATGAAGAAAAATGAAAAAAACATTTACAATTTTAACAATTTTAGCATTAGTTTTAGTAGCTATGCTAGGCAGTAGCGTAAATGCTGCAACATTTGAAGCAAGCGAAGACACAGTAGTAGGAGGAAGCGTATCAGTAACAATAAGAATCCCAGCTTCAGGTTCTTTAGATTCAAGAGTACATTATAACACAGATTTACTTACATATACTGGATGTGAATTTGATAATGCAGATAACTTAAATGCAGATGCTATAGACAAAGGAGAGGGACTTATAATTGTTTCTGCTTTTGCTAAAGGAGATGGTACTGCAACTTTCACATACGCAACATTAAACTTTACAGCTAAAGCAGCAGGCGTAGCAAAATTTACTATTGAAGAAGGTTCTTTCGATACAAATACACATGATGAAGAACTAGAAAATTATGAAGTATCTGTAAATATTACAGAACCAACAGGAGAAGGGGATACACCTCCATCAGATGAACCTGGAACAACAGAACCAGAAACACCTCCAACAGATGATCCTACTCCAACAGAACCAGAGACACCTTCAACAAGTGGAAATGGTCCAGTAGGAACAGATGGAAATACAATAACAGAATTACCAGATACAGGAACACCAGTATACATGGTAGCTGGAATAGTAATAGCAATAGCAGTAGTAGCTTTAGTAGTAAAAAAAATAAGAAAATAAAAACTATTATATAGTTAAAAATGATTACACAAAATCATAATTTTGTCATAATTATTATATAAAAATATGGCATAAAAAGTAATAATTGTTTAAAGGAAAGTACA
>CANRAB010000086.1 GCA_947628475.1 uncultured Clostridia bacterium | reverse complement strand
ACTTCCACAACCAACTGTTAAAGGAGAAGATGGCACGATTGGATCATGGGGTGTTGAGTGTAATTTAACAGAATATACAGACGTTAACTTAGAGTTACACTATACATATATAATTAGTAATGCAGGTGGCGAAGAATATATTGGACAGGCACTAGATGAAGAAACAAGAGGAAAAACTGGAGCAGATGTTAAAGCAGTATATGAAAATTTAGCAAGTCAAATAGATGAATGGAACAGAAAAGTAAAGTCTGATGATGAATATAAAATAGGCAAATATTTAGGAAAACACTACTACGACTATTACACTGATTCTAGCTCAGGAGATGTTGCAGTAGGTATTCCAGTTAAGTTAGAAGACTACTTAGTAAATAATAGAACATATAAAAAGGTTGAATTAAAGGGTGATGGACGAGAGAAAAAATATGATATAAGCGCATTATCAGAAGAACAAAAAGTATACTTTAAAGGACAAAGCATACCAGATAAAATTGGTGCAAAAGTTATTACAAGTGATGAATTTGAAGTAAAAGGAGGAGAAAGCAAGAAATTTGTATTAGTTACTGAAGAAAGTATAAGTACATCAAAAGAATGTCAAGTAATGAGTTCAACAGCACAATTAACATTTGCAGATACTATAACAAGTAGAACAGGTAGAATTATAAAAGACTTAGGAACTTTAGCAACTGCAGCAGATGGTTCAAAAGGTGGTGTAACTTCAGGTATGATAGGTATCCACACAGAAGATGTTGCTCCACAAAATGATGAATTTATAGCAGAAGCATTTGTAATTCAACCAGTAACAGGTGGAAACAAACAAACACCAATAATATTAATTACAACAATAGCAGCAGGCTTAGTAATAGTTGCAGTAGGCATAGTGTTAATAAAAAAATTCATAATTAAGTAACTAAAATAAAAAAATAGTGAATGTATTTACATTCACTGTTTTTTTTATTTTCCGCATTATTCTGTTTATTTCATCAGTTTGTGTTTCTAATATATGTAAAAACAAAGAGGCAATCTCAGGATCAAACTGTGTACCGCTATTTTTCTTTATTTCTTCTTTAACAATATCTAAAGGTAGTGAATCTCTGTAAGAACGTCGTGAAGTCATTGCATCAAAAGCATCTGCAATAGCAGCAATTCTAGCTAAATAAGGAATATCATTTCCTGCTAATTTTCCAGGATAACCTTTTCCATCAAAACGCTCGTGATGATGTTTTACAATAGGGATTATATCTTTAAAAATAGTAGCGTTTGATAAAATATGTGCACCTATGGCAGGATGATTTTGAATTTCAGAATATTCATCATTATCTAATTTTGTAGTCTTTAATAAAATACTATCAGGGATGCCAATTTTACCTATATCATGGAATAAACCACCTAATTTCAAAGTCTTTAAATCAGTATCTGAAAGCGATAAATTTTTGCCAATTAATTCTGAATATTCGGAAACTCTATCAGAATGCCCTTTAGTATAAGCATCTTTTGCCTCAACAGTAAAACGTAATACTTCAATGGTTTCCATATATGCTTCTTCTAATTTATTATTTGCAGTTTGCAATTCACTGTTTATATTTTTTATTAACTGCATTTGAGAAACCGCTTTAATTCCAGACTCAATTAAAAGTAGTAATTGACTAAACTGGTCGCTCTTTTCACAATAACCTTGAATGTCTAACCTTTTAATAGTTTCTAAAGGTGGAGCCAAATCTTTATGACCAGTAAGTAATAGGATATATAAATCTTTATTAAATTTTCTAATTTCTTCTACAACTTGATCTCCATGAATAGGTGTCATTAAAAAGTCCAAGAGCATCAAGTCAAAATGTTCATTTCTTATTTTTTCTATTGCTTCTAATGGATTAGTTACTCCTACAAAAGAATATCCAGCTTTTGATAAAAAAACTTTTAAAGAGTCTAAAATACCAATTTCATCATCAACCGCTATAATTTTGTACTGAGAGTTAACTTGTGGGTGCATGTTTTTACGCATAATATTTCATTCCTTTCTTTGTGTATAAATTTCTTTATACATTATATAATAAAAATAAAAAAAAACAAGTGAAATAAGGAAAAAAAGTAGAAAAAGGGAAAAATATATGATATAATTTCAAGCATATAGAAAGTTCGTCTAAGGAGAAAAATATGATTTTTAAAGATTATTATAAAATTTTGAATTTAGATACTAACAAAGTTACTGAAAGCGAAATAAAGGTTGCATTTAGAGAACAAGCAAAGAAATATCATCCAGACATGAACCAGCAAAGTGTACAGTCAGAAGAAAGATTCAAAGACATAAACGAAGCATATAAAGTATTATCAAATAACGCTACCAAAAAAAAATATGATAGAGTTTGGTATTCTAAAGTTGGAAGAAAAAAACAAAGAGGAAATCAAACTAAAAAGGAAAAAGGACCTGGTTTTAACGAAATATTCAATGTATTTTTCGGTGAAGCAGAGAGAGAGACTTCAAAGGAGAATAAGAATATTCCTATTAAAGGCGAAAATATAGATACAGAAATTAATGTAAAATTAGAGGAAGCGTATTATGGTTTAGAAAAGAAAATATCTTTAAGAACAGTAAAAGGAGAGATGAAAAGTTTTTCTGTAAAGGTTCCTGCAGGCATCAGAAATGGCGAAAAAATAAGACTACTTGGGCAAGGAAAGGCTCGGTATAAATGGAGGAAAAAATGGAGACTTGCTTATTAAAATAAATATTGAAAATAATAAAAAATTTAAGTTGCAAGGTTGTGATATTATAACTGATATTTACGTATCTCCATGGGAAGCAGCATTAGGAAAAAGTATTAATATTGATTCAATGGAAGAAAACTTTACATTAGATATACCAGCAGGTATACAAAGTGGAGAACAAATTGTAATACCTGATAAAGGTTATAAAGATGGTCAAGGAGGACGAGGAAATTTAATTGCAGAAATAAAAACAGTAGTTCCAAAACAATT
The DNA here is from genome assembly GCA_947628475.1 of uncultured Clostridia bacterium. Taxonomy (GTDB): domain Bacteria; phylum Bacillota; class Clostridia; order TANB77; family CAG-508; genus UMGS1781. Next base: position 2,031 of record CANRAB010000086.1, on the reverse strand, counting down.
AACAGACGAAGAAAAAAATTTATTTAAAAAGCTACAAGAAGTTTCAAATTTTAATCCAAGAAATGAGTAAGTATATACATAAAATGGGTAAAAGTTTAGTTTTATAAAATAGAAATATCATATTGTTCACAAATAAATAGTAAATTTTGTAATTGCTCTAATGCAGTATTTTGTATTAGAGCAATTTCTAGTTGCCTTGCAACTGAACTATCATGAAAATAAAAATCACATGTGGTTACCAAAGAAGATACTGTGGTAAATTCAATGGTTTCATCGTAAAGCTTTATTTTATCAAGCAAAAAGGATATAATTTTATTTTTTAATATAGATACACATTTATCATATCTTTTTTCTAAAAGATATTTTTTTAAAATTTTATTATCGTATATTGTCATTATTAATCCTCCTAAACCCATTTTTATCTTCTAAAAATTCCTCTTTAGTTAGTAAACTAACATATTTGCGAGTAATACGAGACTGTATAACTTTATTTTTTATTTCTAGTTTGTTAGTTAAATGAGCTGGAAATTTTCCATTCATTAAAAATTGTATGTGTTCCCAGAAATTTGTATGCTCACCTGAATTTATATTATTTCTAATAATTTCTCTATGTTTTTTTAGTATAGGCATAAGTATAGGTGTAGAAATAAATTCATCATCTATAATAAAATCCTCGTTACCTTGATATTCTGGAATTATACAGTTTTGATTATGCTGTTTAACTAAGTTAATTAAATCATCTTTGCTTATATGAAACCTTATAGGCATATTAAATCCCTCAATATCAAAGGCAAGTAAAAGCATTGAACTAGATGAGTCAAGTGAATCCATGTAATTTCCATTAATATAGTTATATCTAACTAATCCCCAGTTCTTACAAATAGAGGTATCTAACAAATTTTTTATTAAGGGCTGAAGCGTGTTATTTTTTTTGGAGTATGCAAGCATTTCTAAGTTATTTAGGTATTTAGAAAAGCAAAAATCCTCGTAAAAGTCATTGCTTTCCAAGTCCGCAGAAAAAAAGTTCTGATAATCTTTGCCAATAAAGTTGTGAAGTTGTGTGTAGTAGTCTGTATAATTTTTAACTACGTGCCCGTTAGGTTTTCCTTCTTTAAATTCTTTTGCTAGTAAAGAATTAGTTTGCATAGTAAAAGTATTAGATACTAGCTGACGTAAATATGCAGACTTTCGTAGTACAGCAATTAGTTTTTCATCAGATAAGTTAAAGTTAGTATCTCCAGTAAAAAAGTTATCCCATAAATTCAATGAATCAATACACAAAAAAGCAGAGCAGAATGTGTTACATTCTTTAGCAAATCTATTATTCCAGAAAATAAAGAAAAATGATAAATCTTGTATAGATAAACTATTTAGAAAGTCCTCTGAAAAAACTTGTAGTAAGCCTACTTCAGTTGAATTTTCATTTAGTGTATAATCCAAATCTTGAAACCCAAATTTTTGACTGTTCTTTTTGTATGTAGATATATATTCTTCTAGCAAATTAAGTATACTAAAAATAGCTCCTAACGATTGAATTTCTGGAACTTGTAATTCTCTAATAGCAAGTTCAGTATCTGATTTTAGTTGCTTTAAAATACAAATTATTTGGTTATTTCTACTTTTTTGTTTTGAAACCTCTAAATCCAATTTTTGAATAGATTTATTATTAAAAGGAATGTTATGTTCTCTACTATATTCTAAACCATATAAAATTTGAAAAGCCTCTGTTAATACTAGTCTTTGCGAACGTAATAAATTAGAATTATAAATAAAATTATTTTGTGTATTATGTATTTTTTCTTCAATACTGCCATATAGCTTATTTATTAAATTTGGATCCCTTATAATTGACTCAATAGCTTGCAATTCATATAGTAAAGTATCAGAATGTCCGTGCTTAGTATAATTATGTATAACAAATTGAAAAAATTTTATAATGATTTCTTTTAAATCTTGACCATTATTCACATCGTAATTACTTTTTAAAAAATTGCATAAAGAAGTACATTTATTAAAAATTGTTTTTCTTAA
>CANRAB010000085.1 GCA_947628475.1 uncultured Clostridia bacterium | reverse complement strand
GCTGAAACAGTACCAGACAACATAAGAGCACAAAGAATTGAAAGTGCAGGTTATGTTGTAGGTAAAGCATTAGAGGAATCAGCTATTGATGCTTTAGTTAAAGGTGGTACAGTATCAGATAACATAACACCATCTACAGAACAAAATGTATATAAAAATATAGCAACAGACATTAAAAATATGAAAGCAAGAGGAATTAAACCTTCTGAAATGAAAGTTATTGTATCTGCTGATACAGAATTATTATTATTAACTGATGAAAAATTCGCTAACACTTCTGGAACTTTAGGTGCAGAATTAGTACGTGAAGGTGTAATAGGTAAAGTAGCAGGAGTTGCAACAAAACCAAATTATTTATTACCAGAAGATATAGAATATATTATATATGCAAAAAGATGGTGTCAAGCAATTGATGCTTGGAAGGCTGAAACAGCTATAAACCCTATTCAAGATGGAAAACATGTTAAGGCAAGTGCTTTACAAGGTAGAATGGTTTATAAAGATGTTGTTACAAATAAGTTAGCAGTTCAAATAAAAAAAAACAAAACTAGCCCAGAAGATCCTGAAATAACAGAAGTAACAATTACACCAGTTCCATCTTTAAAAGCAACACTTGAAACAGATACAAAAATAGCTGATTTAAGTGCTACAGGAGGAACAGAGCCAATAACATACACTTTAGAAGGAAGTTCAGAGAATTTTAAAGTAGAAGAAACTCAAATTAAAACAAAAAAACAAATTACTGATGCCGTAACTGAAAGTGTAACAGTAAAAGCAACAGACAGCAAGCAAAAAACAAAGACTGCAACAAAAGAAATAAAAATCGAAGCATCAGAAGCTGTTTAGAAAGGAGTTAAGGTATGCTTAAATACATAACAGAGGAAGATTATAAAAAGTTGTTAGGTGTTAAAGACATACCTAACAACTTTAATAAGTTAGTAATTGAAGCAAGCAACTACATTAATTACAATACTCACTATAGAATTGACAAAGACAATCCATGTGAGCAAGTAAAATATGTTACTTGCTTAATTATCAATTTAATTGCTGAAAAAGAAGGCAAACTATCTGAAATAGGAAATTTAAAATCACAAAATATTGAAGGTTGGAGTGAAAGTTATGCTACACCAGAAGAGATTCAGTCAGACTACTCAAATAAACAGTATGACGTATTAAAGACTTATCTAACAGGTGAAATTGGAATTGATGGAAATCCACTTTTGTATTGTGGGGTGTGTTAAATGAATAAAAGATTTTTTATACACAAAATAACAGTCTACCATACAGAAGATGAAAAAAGTTACGAAGCAATTCATTTTAATGAGGTTTATTTTAGACATAATAAAAAAACTAATTTAGTTGATAAAGGACTAGAAAAAGGAAGTACAGGATCCATTACTATACCTACCACTGAAAAATTGAACATTTCAACTGATGACTATATAGTAGAAGGTAGTATAGAAGATGAATTTAGTTTATCAGTTTTACAAGAAAAATATCAAGTATTTAAAGTAATAAGTGTTGATGATAATAGAAAGGGAAATTTACAGCATTATAAAATAGGAGTATCTGAATAATGGCGGGTAGCGGATTTAATGTGAAATTAAAAATGAACTCAACTGAAAAAATATTAAAAGACCATGGACTAGATAAAAATGGTAGGGTAACAAGATTTTTGAGAGATGATGCTGACAGATTAATGAATCCATATATTCCTTTTGATACAGGCATGTTGAGAAGAAATAAAACTTATCCTAACAATAGCTCTATAAAATATACGAGCCCTTATGCTAAATATCAGTATTATGGAAAATTAATGCTTGCTAAAAATGGTAGTGCTTGGGCTAAATTAGGAGAAAAGAAAACTAAAACAAACAAAGATTTAAAATATCATACTTCTGGAACAGGTCCAAGATGGGATAAACTGATGTTACAAAGAAGAAAAAATGATTTAATTAAAGATACAGAAAATTATATTAAACAAGGTGGTTAAGAGATGGAAGAAAAATCAAAAATGGAAACCATTAAAGAATTTATAGAAAAATGTCCTTTACTAAAAAAAGGAAAAGTAAATGTAGATTATATAAAAGACAAGCCACAAAGTTATTCAGTTGATGAAACAGCAACAGAAACTATTTTAAATAAGTTTACAGATGGCGGAAGCAGAAGACAAATACAATTTGATTTTTCAATTCAAGCCAATTTTAGTATTTTAGAAAATATTAAAAATTCAAAATTTTGTGATGATTTTTTAGATTGGATAGAAGAAGAAAATAATAAAGGAAATTTACCAAGCATAAAAGGTGCAGAAGAGATTAAAGGAAACAGAGGAACAATATTACAAACTACTGAAACAACAGCAATATATGTAATACCTCTACAATTTATATATGTTAAAGAAGCCTAAGAGCTTCCATTTTTTATAAAGGAGGAATTAAAATGGCAGAAGTAAAAGAAAAATTAGTAAAAAGAAGTGACAAAGTTGCTTTTATGAATACAGGCACAGTAGAAGTTCCAAAATACGAGCGAATGAGAAAATTTACAGAAATGTCAAATTCAAGAAATCCTCAGGAGTATTCAAGACAATATGTTGACAGAGATGGAGAGGATACTGATATTGTAGGCTTTTCTCCAGAAAAAGGCTTTGCATTTGATGAGTATGCAAATAATCCCGTTCATAAGAAAATAGTTGATATTATTGAAGACGAAAAAAAAGGCGATGACGCAATCGTTGAAATTTTAGTTGTAGATAAGTCAAGAACTGTTGAAAGTGGAGGATTTGAAGCAAGAAAAAGAAATTATGCAGTTGTTGCAGACAGTGATGGAGATGACACAAATGCGTATACATACAGTGGTTCATTTAAGAGTAATGGAGACTTTGAAAAAGTAACAGCAACATTAAATGAAGATGAAAGCATTGCAACAATAAAAAAAGAATAAAAGTGCAGGACTAATCTGCACTTTTTAGAAAAGGAGTAGTTATGAAAATTAGAGGAGTAGAAGTAGATTTCAATTTTTTAGATGCTGATGATGTAGAAAGGTTTGAAAAAGAAGCAGAAAAAGTACAATATGAATGTAAACAAAAAGAAAAAATTGAAATGAGTACATCACAAATAATTAGAGAGGAATGTAAAATTATCAACAACTTTTTCGATAATGTATTTGGAGAAGGAGTATCATTAGAAATATTCAAAGGTAAAAGTAATTTAGAAGAACATATAAAAGCATTTGAAGATATAGTAAAGGAAAAAATAGAAAAACAAAAGGACTTGCAAAATACGTTTGACAGATATCAACCTAATAGAGAACAAAGAAGGTATAATCAATATCATAAAGGTAGAAAGTAATGAAAAAAAATATTTTATTAGATAGATTACCAATCTTTTTGAACAATGGCTTAAAAATACGAACAGACTTTAGAGAAAGTATTAAATTTGAACTGTTAATGCAAGATAAAAATATTAACGAACGAGACAAGATAGCTTTAGCAATAAAATTATATTATTATGATATATCAAGAATAAAAGACATTAAAGAAGCAATAAATGACGTATTATGGTTTTACAGATGCGGAGAAGAATTAAAAGAAGAGACTGGTCAAGAAAAAAATGAAGAAAGAGTAAAACAAATTTATAGCTATGAATTTGATGATAAATATATATATAGTGCATTTTTAGAACAATATAATATGGATTTAAATAGTATAAAATATTTACATTGGTGGAAATTCAAAGCATTGTTCAATGGGTTGAATGAAAAGACAAAAATTGTCGAAATAATGGGATACAGAGCAATGGATTTATCAAAAATCAAAGATAAAGAAATGAAAAAACATTACAGCAAAATGCAACAACTATATGCTTTACCAGACATGAGGAGTGAAGAAGAGAAAGAAACGGATTTTGCAGAAAGTTTATGGTAACGTATTGAAAAAAGTAAAATAATGTAATATAATTTTCAAAAATAATAAAGAAAAGTAATAACTGTTAAGTTTTGTAGGAGCTGTAATTATGAAAATAGGATTTAGAAAACCAAACATTAAAAAAAGCATAAAAGCAAGAACAACAGGAAAAATTAAAAGAAAAATAAAAAAAATGACTAATCCACTTTACGGGGAAAAGGGGATGGGTTATATTAGCAATCCTAAAAAAGCAGTATATAATAAAATTTATAATAAAACTTCCATAAATGCTTTTGATGTATTTAAAAAATCTAAAAATTCTTTTTATAATATCTTTGTAGCGTTTCCATTGTTTTTTATATTGCTGGCTATTGAAATAGTATATTATTGCTACAAATATTTATTTATTGGAATAACCTGGATTATAAAGAAAGTAATTAATGCAGTAAAACATGAAAAAGAAGAGGGAGATATATGAAAAAATGGTATATATGTCCTTATTGCAAAAAGAAAAAATTGATAAAATATAGTAAAGATGCCAAGTCACAAGGCATCTTTTTATTATGCAAAAATTGTGGAAAAGAAGTTGAAATAAAAATAAACAATAAGGAATAAAGTCTTTAAATTGAGCCAATGAGCCTGACTAGAAAGGAAATAGTTATGAGTGATGGTTCAATTGTAATAGACACGAAATTAAATGATGATGGAATAGAAAAAGGTACTAACAAAATAAAGAGCATGCTTGGCAAGATAGGAAGTATAGCAGGAACAGCATTAAAAGGCGTTACAGTAGCAATAGGCTCAGCAACGACTGCATTAGTAGGGCTAGGCACTGCTTCTGTGAATTCTTATGCAGATTTAGAACAAAATATTGGTGGTATAGAAACATTATTTAAAGGTAGTGCTGACAAAGTAATAAAAAATGCAGAAAAGGCTTATAAAACTGCTGGTATGAGTGCTAATGAATATATGGCAACAGTAACTAGCTTTAGTGCTAGTTTGTTGCAAAGTTTAGGCGGAGATACAGAAAAAGCAGCAGAAAGTGCTGATATGGCAATAATAGATATGGCTGATAATGCAAATAAAATGGGTACATCAATGGAAGCTATACAAGTTGCATATCAAGGATTTGCAAAAC
>CANRAB010000084.1 GCA_947628475.1 uncultured Clostridia bacterium | reverse complement strand
TTTATTATCAATGTACTTAAAAAAAATTAAAATGTTTTTCAATTTTATCTTGACATTTTACCAGATGTCTATTTTTTTCATGTTTTACTTTTTCAACTTTTCTTTTATTTTTTTATGCAAAAAAGTTGACATACCAAAAGTTCATGAAGTATCGTTCAAGTTTTTTAACTTTACATACTTTCTTCCAACTTTCAGCACATCAACTCTATGCTCTCTATATACTAAATTCTCATCAAACGCTAATACACTATTTATAGAAAAATTGCATACCAAAGATGAACCATCTTCTAAATTATAGCTCTCTCTCTCTCTCTCTCTCTACATTACCAACGGTTTTAGCGTTTTTCATTTTTTTCATTCCTTTCTTTTGTTTATTCTTTACATTATTATATTAACATACATGTAAATTTTTTTCAATAGTTTTTTTAGTTACATTTTTACAATTTATTATTCATTCTAATTGCTCAAAATATTTTTGTAACATATTTTTTATCACTTTTAGCTTCTCTACTCCATGGTGTAATATCACTTTTTTTGTACTTAAATATTACAAAACTATTTTTAAAAGTTGAATTAAATCTACAAAGTATTCTAATACAGTTTTCTTTTCTACTGTTTCTTTTGTCTTTATTGATATTTCATCTATTACTTCATCACCTTTTTTTACTATTATCTTGCCAACTTCTGTATTTGCTGGTAAAGGTGCTTCAAATTTTGTTATTGCTGTTGAATCTAATGTTATACTTTCATCTTCTTTTATTGGATATTCTTTATATTTTCCGTTCTTCTAAGTATATCTCTGGTCTTCTCTTTGTTCCCTTATATACAAAGATTCTTCCATTATTTATTTTGCACCAAGATTCATATTCACTTTGTACTAATTCTTCAATATTTACTAGTTTATAGTTTTTATATATGTACTCTATTAATTTTATTGAATCTTGTGTTCTTATTTTTCTTGTATCTGCACCTAGCACTACAGTTATAAGATTTAAGTCATCTCTTACTACTGATGTAACCAAACATCTTCCTGCTTTACTTGTAAAACCTGTTTTTACTCCATTTACACCATCTAAATATCCTAATAATTCATTTGTGTTTGAAATTGTTTTTGAATATCCATTTATTGTTACTGTATATTGTTTTGTTGATACTACTTCTGCTATTTTTGGATTATTTAGTGCATAATCTGTTATTTTTGCAAGCTCTAATGCAGTTGTTTGATGTCCATCTCTATCTAGTCCATGAGGAGTTACAAAATGCGTGTTTTCTAATCCTAGTTCTGCTGCTTTTTTGTTCATAAGTGCAGCGAAATTTTCTACACTACCTGCTACACTTACTGCTATTTGAACTGCTGCATCATTGCCTGAACATAATAATAATCCATATAAAAGAGTATTGTATGTAACTTTATCTCCTGTATTTAGACCTAACCTTGAACCACCTGTTCCAGCAGCTTCGCTGCAAACTTCAATCTCTTCACCTAATCTATCTGTTCCTAATTGTTCTAACATAACTATAGAAGTCATTATTTTTGTTGTACTTGCCATAGGGGTAGGTGTATTTTCATTTTTCCCCCATAATACCGCTTTTGACTTTCTATCATATACAACTACATATCTTGATAAAATTTGCGGTTCACTTGCATTCTTTCCTTCTTCCACCGCTTCATCAAGCCATATATAATCCCATGCATCTGGATCTTCTATGTTTGCGTAACTAGTTAAATTAAAAGTTAATACTATTATTATTAATATGCTACTTAAAAATTTTTTCAATTTCATAAAAATCACCTTGTATATGTATATTCAACTAAAATAACAATTATTTATTTTCACATAAAGTTTACCATAAAAGGTTTCTTTATTCAACATATATAAGAATTTTTTCCAATTTCTGTTTACAAATTTAAAAAAAGGTTATATTATATTGTATATTAATATAGAAAGGAATGATTTTTTTTATGAGTGAAACAGATAAACTAAAAGATTTTTTGTTTGATACAAAAAAATGTGGTTGGGATAATATTTCTGATGATACAAAACATGAAATTATGAAATTTAGTGATGAATTTATTCACTATTTAAATAAAGGTAAAACTGAGAGAGAAGCTTCTTCTTTTATTGCAGAAGTTTTAGAAAAAAATGGGTTTGTTGATTTAAAAGATAAAATGGTTCTTCTTCCTGGAGATAAAGTTTACTATGTTAATAGAGAAAAAGCTATTTATGCTGCAATTATTGGAGCAAAGCCTATTGAAGCTGGACTTAATATTATAGGTTCACATATAGATTCTCCAAGACTTGATTTAAAACCAAATCCTTTATATGAAGATACAGGTTTTGCTTTTTTTAAAACACATTACTATGGTGGCATAAAGAAATATCAATGGACTACTATTCCTCTTTCTATTCATGGTGTTATTGTTAAAGCAAATGGTGAGAAAATTAAAATTAATATTGGAGAGGATGAGTCTGATCCAATATTTACAATTACAGATCTTCTACCACATTTAGCACAGGAACAAATGGAGAAAAAGTTAAAAGATGGAATTTCAGGAGAAGACTTAAATTTATTAGTAGGTAGTGTTCCTTTTGGTGATGAAAAAATTTCTGAAAGAGTAAAATTAAATATTTTAAAAATATTAAATGATAAATATGGCATTACTGAAAGAGACTTTTTAAGTGCTGAGCTTGAACTTGTTCCTGCTTTTAAAGCTAGAAGCTTAGGTTTTGATAGCAGTATGGTTGCAGGATATGGTCAAGATGACAGAGTTTGCAGTTATACATCTTTAAGAGCTCTTTTAGATACTATAAATCCTACAAAAACTGCTGTATGTATATTTGCTGATAAAGAAGAAATTGGAAGTATGGGAAATACTGGTATGGAATCACATGTTTTTGATACATTCATTTCTGAGTTGTTGAATAAAACAAATAGCAATAGACCTAATTTATTAGATAAAGTATTTTGTAATTCTAAAATGCTTTCTGCTGATGTTGATGCTGGTTTAGACCCAAATTATGCTTCTGTTTCTGAGAGAAATAATGCTGCATATTTAGGTAGAGGTATTGGATTTAATAAATATACAGGAGCTAGAGGAAAATCTGGAGCCTCTGATGCCAATGCAGAATTTGTTGCACAAGTAAGAGGTATTTTAGAGTCTAACAATATTTCTTATCAAATTAGTGAACTTGGAAAGGTTGATACAGGCGGAGGCGGAACTATTGCCTATATCTTAGCCAACAAGGGTATTGATGTAATTGATTGTGGTGTTCCGGTTCTTTCTATGCATTCACCTTACGAAGTAACAAGTAAGTTTGATATTTATGAAGCTTATAGAACATACGCTGCTTTCTGGAGAAATTAATTTTACTATAAAAAAACAGAGAGAATTAGTATTAATTTTCTCTGTTTTTGGTAGCATAAATAATGTATCAGGAATTTTATTTTACTATTTTATTTATCAAATCTACTATTTCATTATTGTTTTTATATTTTTTATTTATATATGTAATTTCTTGATAATTATTATCTTTTATATTTTTAGATAAAATACATATTATTTTCATACATTCTATACTAACTTTTCTTATATCTGTTTTAAGTAAAGTATTACATATATAATACTTGTTTATCTTTCTTAATCCTAAACATGCTGATGTGTTTCCTATCAGTTTTTCTGTACTTAGTAATATTCCATTTTCATTAAAATTACCTATCAATTTAGCATTTTTATTTATATACATTAAATTTCTAAGTACGTTTAACTTCAGTATAGTAGTTCCATTTTTCTTTAATTCAATGTCGTTTTCACTTATTTTATTATTTAAACATTTTTCATAAAAATAATTTGGATTTATATTTTTAGATTCTAAACCTGTTAGATGAAAAAAATTAGATTTTAAAAATTTTGTTTCTATATAGTTTAATTTTTCATTTTCTTTATAAATAAATAATAAATTTTTATTATTTAAGTTATCATTATAAATTTTTGCACATTCAACAATTTCTTTTATTATTTCTTTTTTTCGAATATTTATCACTCTCCTAGTAAAAGAAGATAGCACAATAACTATCTTCTTTGCTGATTTTTCTGTTGTCCGCCAACTGTAAGTCCATTCGCCTTACTTTTCTTTCGGTTTTTTCTGTTGTCCGCCAACTGTAAGTCCATTTGTCTTACTTTTCTTTCGGATTTTTAGTGTCAGCACACCAAGATTTTACAAAAAATCTCTTTATAATATATTCATTATACTTTCTTTTTATGCATTTGTCAATATGTAATACAATACTTTTATTATTTACATTTATTCTAGTTTTACTTTACTGCAAATAACTACTTATTTCTTGCAAGTCTTCAAATTTTTTCTGCCTACATATTTCGTATGCTACTATTGCAACTGAGTTTGATAAGTTGAGTGAGCGAAGTGTTGGTCTCATTGGAATTCTTGCAGTTTTTTCTATATATTTTTTTAATATATTTTCTGGTAAGCCTTTTGTTTCTTTTCCAAATAATACAAATACTTCTTCCATCTTTGAATAGTCCACGTCTGAATAGCAATGTGTTCCTTTTGTTGTTATAAAATACATATTGTTTTCTTCTGGCTTATATTTTTCTAAAAATTCTTTAAAGCTATCATGTTCTTCTATTTCTACTTTGTCCCAATAATCTAAACCTGCTCTTTTTACTTGCTTTTCATCTATGCTAAATCCTAATGGTTTTACTAGATGCAGTTTTGCTCCTATTGCTGCACACGTCCTTGCAATGTTCCCTGTGTTTTGTGGAATTTCTGGTTCTACCAATACAATGTTTAATTTCATAAATTTTCCCTCCATGACATAAATTGGTCGGCTTTCACCGACCAATTTTTAATTATTTTCTTCTGCACTTTCTGGATTTCCTGCTGTTATATTTTTGTTTCTATATACTGTAAGTCCTGTTCCTGCTGGAATTAATTTTCCTATGATTACATTTTCTTTTAATCCTATTAATGAATCCCTCTTTCCTTTTATTGCTGCTTCTGTTAATACTCTTGTTGTTTCTTGGAA
>CANRAB010000083.1 GCA_947628475.1 uncultured Clostridia bacterium | reverse complement strand
TAGGAGGTTCATATACATATTTAACAGATGATGATATAGAATTTGTGCAACAAATGGCATTGTGGTATTTCACAGAGTACGATAAGCATGGACAAAATGGTTCACTTTCATTGGAAAGTGATAGTTTAGCAAATGCAACTAAAATAAATGGAGCAGCATTAAATACAAGCGAACAAAAAGCAAGAGAAATAGAGACTTTATATAAATATTTTATTAATTCTGCAAAAGCACATGCAGATGAATATGGAGAGAGTCTAGAAAGAAAGGTAGAACCTGTAAAACCAAAAATAGAGGTAAATAGTAGTTCAAAAAAAATTGATACATCATCACAACCAGGATTTACTATAGTAGGACCATTTTGCTTAACAAAAATAGAAGGAAATGTAGGGTACAGTTTAAATATACAAGTAAAAGATAATAAAGAAAAAGTAATAACGGAAAAAATAGGAGAAGCTCAAGTAATCTCAGTTGTAAATAGTCCATCAGAGATGACAGAGGTTCATGATACAATAGAAAGTAAAATAGATAAAGGATCATTTTACTTAAAGATAGCAAACTCACTTGCTACAGGTTATGATTTATCAGATGTAAACATAGAAGTATTGTATAATTATGATAAAGTTTATAAAACAACAGCAACATTATGGGTAGCAGATGAAGAAGATCAACCAGTAATAAAAGTAGATAAAGAAGAAATAATTGAAGGAGATTTTGATTTAAAACTAAAAAAAGTAGATGGAGATGAGATTTTATTACCTGGTGCAGTTTTTACAATGTCTACAAACGATAAAAGAGAAAATATTCCTTTAACAAGTGATGAAAGAGGAATTTTTAGAGCTCCAACACAGAAAATTACAGGAAATGGACAAACTTTTGTATATGAAATAGACGAAACTACTGTGCCAACTGGATATGTAGGTTTAAAAGGAACACTAAAAATACAAGTAACAACAAAATTAAATGAAACTGAAACAGCGTACGTTGTAAGTAAGGTAGAAATAATTGGTGCATCAGTAGGTTCAGTACATTTATACTGGTCATCAAGTGGTTCAAATAGTACTGTAACGATAACAATAGAAAACAAAAAAATTGAAGGAAACTTGGATTTTAACATAGAAAAAGTAAGTACGGAAAAAACACCACTAACTGGAGCAGAATTTAAAGTAACAAAAGATGGTACAGAAATTACCGTAACAGATAACGAAGATGGTACATTTAAAATTCCAACGGAAAAAATAACAAGTGCAAAAGATTTTATATATGAAATAGAGGAAACAACTGCTCCACATGGATATGTTGGTTTAAGAAGAAAGTTAAAAGTAAAAATAACAACCAAATTAGATGAAGATTTAGCAGCTTATATAGTAGATAAAATGGAAGTGTTAGATTATGCAGGTACTTCAATAGAAGGAGCATTAAGGGTAAATAATTCTAACAGTACAGTAACATTAAAAATTACAAATAATAAAATTGAAGGCAACTTTAATTTGGAAGTAAAAAAAGTAGATGAAAGTAGCATGCCATTAACAAGAGCAGGTTTTACAGTAACAAAAGGAGAAGAAAGCATTTATTTAAGAGATGATAACAATGGAACATTTACAAGTGCAAATCAAAAAATTACAACTGAAGGAGAAGAATTTATATATGAAATACAAGAAACAAAAGTTCCAAATGGATATTTAGGGTTAAGTGAAAAAATAAAAGTAAAAATAACAACAGGACTTAATGCAGCAAAAGATGCGTATGAAATAACAGATGCAAAGTTAGTAGATGCAGATGAAAGAGAGATAACAATACCAGGTGTAAATGTAACTCATACAAATATCACAGTAACAATAGAAGTAAAAAATACAAAGATAAAGGGAAACTTTAATTTAAAAATAAAGAAGGTTAATGAAGAAGGTCAACCATTATCAGGAGCGACATTTACATTAGCAGAAAGTGAAGGTGCAGGGATAGATTTAACTAACGATTCACATGGAACATTTACATCAGAAACATTAGACATAGTATCATCAGGAGAAGTATTTATATATGATATACAAGAGGTAAATGTACCAGATGGGTATATAGGAATAGGCAATAAGATAAGAGTAAAAGTAATAACAAGTTTAAATTCAGCAAGAACAGCGTATGTGATAAGCAATGCAGAATTAGTTAATACTGTAGGAAATCCAACGTCAATACCGGGAGTAACTGTAACCCATACAGAAACTGATATAACAGTAGAAGTAAAAAATACAAAAATAAAAGGAGATTTTAATTTAGAAGTAAAAAAAGTAGATGAGGGAAGTCGCGAATTACCAGGAGCAACATTTACAATGGAAAAAGAAGGTGGAGAAACAGTTAGTTTAACTAATGATTCTCATGGAACATTTAAAACAGAAAACATAGATATAACAGCAGACAATCAAAGTTTTACATACGAAATAAAAGAAACTGCTGCTCCAAGTGGTTATAAAGGCATAACAGAAACGATAAGAGTAAAAGTAACTACAGGATTAAACTCAGATGGAGATGCGTATGAGATAAAAGGTGAAGAGTTAGTTGATAGTGAAGGACGTTCTACGTCAATAGCTGGAGTAAGTGTAAGCCATGATGGAAACACAGTAACAGTAACAGTAAAAAATAGACAGATAAAAGCTTTTGACTTAGCTTTAAGAAAATACATAATAGAGGTAAATGGAGAAAAAATAGCAGAAACGAAAGAACCAAGTATAGATGAAAATAAATTAAATAGCGAGACAACGGCAGATTATAAACATAGAAAAAATCCAGTAGAAGTAAATGAAGGGGATAAAGTAAAATATAGAATATCTGTATATAATGAAGGCGAAATAGATGGCATAGTTACAGAAATATTAGATTATTTGCCAGAAGGCTTAGAATATGATGCAGATGATAATACTGAATTAACTTCAGCATATAATGTAACATATAATAGTGAGACAAGAGAAATAAAAATAGCAGCAAAATCAGGTGAAGAAAAAATATTTGAATTAAACGCTTATGATAAAGAAAACTTAGACTCAAAACATTTAGACATAGTATGTACAGTAACAGCAAGTAAGGGAACAGAAGATAAAATACTAACAAATATAGCTACAATGAAATATGAACCAAAAAATCCAGAAGATAAAGAGATAGTAGATAGAGATTCAAGTCCAGATAGATTTGAACTACCAGCTGATTTTGAAAATTATAAAGGAAATGATGAAAATAAACCAGAATTAGATGATAAAAATAATTTTTATAAAGGCCAAGAAGATGACGATGATTTTGATAAAGTAGTAATAAAGGCAAAACCAATAGAAGGTGCATTTAATGTAACACTTAAAAAAGTAGATGAAAATGGTAACTTAATATTAGGTGCAAACTTCACAATGGTAACAGAAGCAGGGGAAACAATTACTGTAACAAATAATGAAGATGGAACATTTAGTGCACCATTAACTGAAATTAAAGAAGCAGGAGAAATCTTTATATATGAAATAGAAGAAATATCAGTACCAAGTGGTTACATAGGATTAGAAGGTAAGTTTAAAATAAAAGTAGCAACAAAACAAAGTGAAGATGGAACATCATACGAAGTAGAAAAAGTAGAATTAATTAATACAGAAGGAACCCCAGTTACAATAGATGGAATAACATTAGATGTTGATGGAAATAACATAACAGTAAGTATAAAAAATAAAAAAATAAGAGTATTTGACTTAGCTCTAAGAAAGTACATAGTAGAAGTAAACGGAGAAAAAATAGCAGAAACAAAAGAACCAAGTATAGACCAAGAAAAATTAGATACACGTACAACAGCAGATTACAAACATAGAAAAGACCCAATAGAAGTAAATGTAGGCGATAAAGTAAAATATAGAATATCTGTATATAATGAGGGAGACATAGATGGTATAGTTACAGAAATTTTAGACTACTTACCAGCAGGTTTAGACTTTAGCTTATCAGACAACCCAGAATTTATAGAGCAAAAAGAAAGTTATACAGAATCAGAACTAGCAGGAAAGAAATATGCTTATACTTACAACTCTACAACTGGTGAAATACGTATTTTACCAATTAATGCAGAATATCTATTTAAACTAGATGCGTATGATAAAGTTAACTTAGACTCAGAATATATAGATATAGTTTGTGTAGTAACAGCGGAAGAAGAAACGGGAGATAGGGTATTAACTAATATAGCTACTATGAAATACAAGCCAGCAAATCCAGAAGATGAAGAAATAACAGATAGAGATTCAAACCCAGATGATTTTGATTTACCAAATACTCCAAAGGAATGGGAAGACTATAAAGGAAAAGAAGAAAACAAATCAGATTTAGATGATAAAAACAATTTTTATGAAGGACAAGAAGATGATGATGACTTTGATAAAGTAGTAATAAAGGGACAACAAATTGAAGGAGAGTTTAACGTAACTTTAAAGAAAGTAGATGAATATGGCGATTTAGTATTAGGGGCAGAATTTAGTTTAGTAACAGAAGATAGACAAATAGTTATAATTAAAAATAATGGAGATGGTACTTTTACAGGACCTGTAACTAAAATTACAGAAGAAGGAGAAACATTTATATATGAATTAGAAGAAGTATCAGTACCAAGTGGTTACATAGGATTAGATGGAAAAATAAAGATTAAGGTAACAACAAAACTAAATGAAGAAAAAACTGCTTATGTAATAGATAAAGTAGAATTTATAAATAGTACAGGAGAACCAATTACAGTAGATGGTGTAACACTTGATGTTGTAGGAAACAAAATAACAGTAACCATAGTAAATGAAACAATAAAAATATTTGACTTAGCTTTAAGAAAATTCATAACAAAAGTAAATACAGAAGATGTAACAACAAGGATACCTCAAGTAGAAGTAAAAGAAGATGGAAATTTAAAATACAATCATGATAAAACACCAGTACTTGTAACTAATAGTGATATAGTAACATATACAATAAGGGTATTTAATGAAGGAAATGTACGAGGATATGCAACAGAAATAGCAGATGACATACCAGATGGTTTAGAGTTTTTACCAACACATGAAACAAACAAAAAATATGACTGGAAGATGTATGATGCAGATGGAAATGAAACAGAAAACGTAGAAGCTGCAGTAGAAATAAGAACAAAATACTTAGAAAATGAACTTTTAAATCCGTATGATCCAAGTAAGCCAATAAGTGATG
>CANRAB010000082.1 GCA_947628475.1 uncultured Clostridia bacterium | reverse complement strand
AAATTTTCTTTTACAATCATTAATTTAATGTAATTTTAAAAATATAAAAATGATTGTAAATATATTATACGAGGAGGAAAAAAATGATAGAGAAAAGATATAAAAAAGAAGAGAGAGGAATAACGTTAATAGCGCTAATAATAACAATAATAGTAATGTTAATATTAGTAGCAGTAACAATACAAGTAACGATAAGTGGAGGCATATTTAGTAAAGCAGGAGAGGCAGTAGGAAAGACAAAAACAGCAGAAAAGAATGAATTAGACATGATTGACGATGTTGTAAATAAAATAGATAATATAAATAGTAAACCCAATGCCCCAGAAGTAATGGAAGGAATGATAGCAGTAACATGGGACGCAAGTCAAAAATCATGGGTGAAGACAGATGAAACAAAAGATGATTGGTATGAATATGGAACAACACAAAGTACAAAAAGATGGGCAAATGCAGTAACGGTAAAGAAGGATGGAACAAAAGAAGCAGAAGGAGAAACGTTAATAGCAGGAAGTAAAACAAGAGAGCAGTATCAAGAAGCAGAAACAGGTACACCAATATTACAAGAAGATATATTAGGAATGTTCGTATGGATACCAAGATACGCATATAAAATACCACAAGAAAATTATCATACAAGCAATGCAGGAATAATAGATATAAAGTTCTTAAGTGGAACGTCAGGAACGAAAGATATGATAGATGGAGTAGAATATAATGCAACTACAACAAGTAACTTTACAAAATTTCCAGATGGTTATGTAGTACACCCGGCATTTAGTGTAGAAAATGGAGAAGACGAAAAAATAGAACTAACGGGAATCTGGGTAGCAAAATTTGAAGCAAGTAGTAATACAACAGAGGGAAATAATCCAGAAAATGAAAAATCAAATATGAAAGATAAATATGGAAGTTCAAAAGGAGCAGAATATGCTAGCGCTGATGCTAATACAGAAGCTATTGCAACACCATCAAATGATAGCGACCAAGTAACAATACGACCAAACGTAACAAGTTGGAGAAATATAAATGTAAAGAATTGTTATATAGCTTGTACGAATATGGTGAAAGAAGACAATATACATGGATTAACCAGCAGTACAGATAGCCACTTAATGAAAGACACAGAATGGGGAGCAGTTGCATACTTAACCCAAAGTAGATATGGAAACCCACAAATAGCAGGTGATGATACATCAGGAGTATGGATAAATAGCTATTCTGCAGGAGATGGTAATGAAGGAACAACTTATGGAACAACAAGAACCGGAATGGTGGGAATAGGAGAAGGAGCAGTAAATGGAAGAGATACATTTACAGATTATTATTCATATCAGACCAAAACAACACTTCATGAAAATGGAAGTATAACAATAGCATATCAAAGTTTTAATACAAATGGAGGAACAAGAACAGATACAAGAACAAACACTTATTATACTTATGAAACAAACGAAGGGGTACACGGAAGTACCACAGGAACCATATACGGGATATATGATATGTCAGGAGGAGCATGGGATACGATTGCAAGTTATTTAGATTTAACGGATAATACTAAAAATACTAATTTAACATATTTCCAAAATAGTGTACCACAAAAACATAAGTCTATGTATAAAGCAAGTAGTACACAAAATTCTAATGCGAATTATAATGAGGAAGAGAATATAGCAAGATATGGAATAGGAGTGTGGGAAACTTGTAAGGCTAGTGATGGTGAAACCTCATGGGGAAGTGTTTACTCTAGATTTGTACATAACACAGCACCTTTCCAAGTACGTGGATTATCATTTAGTTATGATATCTGTCCTGGAGTTTTTTCATTGGGACGTAACCGGAGGGGGTGGATGGTTTGAAACAGGTTTCCGACCTGTAATTTGGAAAGCGGATTAAAGTTTGTTAAATTTGGAGTAAAGTTTAATCAAAAATAATTGAAAAACTTAATAGTACGTATGATAAACAATGCTTATACAATATTAAGTTTATAGGAATAAAAAAGTTAAATATTAGTAGGAATATAACACCTACTAATATTTTTGATATTCATTTATACAAGAAAGAAAAATCAAAAACTAGTGGCAAATATTTTAATATTGTGATATACTAATAAATAATTTATATAAGAGGTAAATTAAAAAATGTTAATTGAAAAAATATTAGAATCAAAAATAAAAGTATACGCATTTGTTGGACCATCTGGAACAGGGAAAAGTTATAGAGCACAAATGGTAGCAAGCGAAAATAATATTAGGTATATTATAGATGATGGGCTTCTTATAAAAGATAATGAAGTGATTGCAGGAGAATCTGCTAAAAAAGCTCCAACTAAAATAGAAACTGTAAAAGGAGCTTTATTT
The DNA here is from genome assembly GCA_947628475.1 of uncultured Clostridia bacterium. Taxonomy (GTDB): domain Bacteria; phylum Bacillota; class Clostridia; order TANB77; family CAG-508; genus UMGS1781. The sequence goes on along the minus strand of CANRAB010000082.1, from coordinate 2,850 downwards.
ATAAATCCAGATAAAGCCGAAGAAATAAAAAAAGCTTTCAGAAAATACAAACCAGAAAGTTTACTTATCTTAGGAACTTCAGATAGCATGATTACAAAAATAAGAACTAACTTAGAACTTCCAGAGCTAGTAAAAACCATATACATAACAGACGTAGCAACTGAGCAAGAAATGGAAGAGGCAAAAAGAATGAGACAAGTAGAGGGTATGCACGTTATACCAGTTCCCACATTTGAAATAAAAAAAGATTTTTCAGGTTATATCTTAGATCCATTACAAATATTCAAATCAAAAGGAAAAAATCAAAAACCATATATATCAGAAAAATCAATAATAAGACCAACATTTAGTTATTTAGGTAATTATACCATATCAGATGGAGTATTAAAAGATATTATAGAGCATCTAGCAAATAAAGTAGATGGCATAGCCAAAATATACAGAACTAGAATTGATAAAACAACAGAAGGAGTTAATATATACGTGGAAGTCATACTAGTATATGGATTTAACATTATAAGTGCATTGCAAGAATTTAAGAAAAAATGTGTAAAAGAAATTGAAAATTTAACTGCAATGAATGTTGGAACTGTTGATATACTTGCAAAAGGTATTCAAAAAGATGATAAAATGATAGAAGGAGAAAAATAATGGGACTTATAGTTGGAATAGATGGAACAGCAGGTAGTGGAAAAGGAACAGTAACAAAAAATATAGCGAATAAATTAAATTTAGTAAACATAGATACAGGCAGTACATATAGGTGTGTAGCGTTAGCAGCATTAAGAGCAAACGCTATAAATAATGAAATTATAAATGAAAAAAAAGTTATAGAATTATTAGATAAAATATCAATAGAAATTGAAAATACTCCAAATGGAGATAAAGTATTTTTAAATGGCGAAGATGTAACTAAGAAAATTAGAGATAAAGACGTAACAAAGGTTGTATCACAAGTATCTTCAATAAAAGAAGTAAGATACAAAATGGTAGATTTACAAAGAAAAATGGCAGAGGGAAAAGATGTTATAATGGAAGGCAGAGATATTTGTACTTATGTATTTCCAAATGCTGATGTAAAAATTTACTTAGATGCAACAGAAGAAGAAAGAGCCAGAAGAAGATTACTAGAAATGCAAGAAAAAGGTATGCAGATAACATATAAAGAAGTTCTTGATAATATAAGAAAAAGAGATTACAATGATAAAACAAAAGAAATAGGAGCATTAAAACTAGCTCCAGATAGTATTGTAATAGACACAACAAATTTAACTATAGAAGAAGTTGAAGAAAAGATAATAAATATTATAAATAAAAAAATATCTAGCAGTAGGAATTAAAACTAAGAAAGGAATAAAAATGAGACAGTTTGTAAAATTTATATTTAAAATAATTGCAATAATATTATACAGACCTAAAATAGTAGGAAAAGAAAACTTACCAAAAGATACAGGAGCACTTCTTTGCCCAAATCATGTCCATAATTTAGATAGTGCAGTGATAGTTGCAATGTTAAAAAGAAAAGTAAACGTACTCGCAAAAGAAGAACTATTTATAAATAAATTTGTATGTTGGTGGGCAGATATATTTGGCGTATATCCTGTAAAAAGAGGAAAAGCAGATTTACAAGCAATAAAAATATCATTAAAATTGCTTAAAAATGATGAATTATTATTAATGTTTCCAGAAGGAACAAGGCATGGTTTAGAAAAAGGTAAAAAAGCAAAAAATGGAGCAGTTTTAATTGCTGCAACAGCTGAAAAACCTATAATACCCATAGGAATTCAAGGAAGTTTTAAACCATTTACAAAAGTAGTGGTAAATATAGGAAAACCAATTGATTATACCAAATACAAGGAAGAAGTAAAAGAAAAAGAAGTGGCAACAAAATTAACCACTGAATTAATGGAAAAAATAGTTGAATTAAGAGATGAAAAGGTTACTAAAAAATAGAAATATTAAAACCTCAATATGAAAAGATAAATGCTAATAAAAATTAGTAATAATAAAAATATAGCATAAATTTAAAAGTTGTAATGTTGCTAATATATTAAGAGATTACATGGAAAGGAAAAGAAAATGGAAATAGATAAGACAAAATCAATAATAGAAGCAATACTTTTTGCTTGTGGTAGACCAGTAGAAATGAAAGAATTAATTACAGCTTTGGAATTGCCAGAAGAAGACATAATAAGAATAATTCAGAGTTTGCAAGAAGACTATAAAGTAGGTAATAGAGGAATAGAAATAGTAAAAATAGAAAATGGATATACATTATGCAGCAAAAAAGAGTATTATGACTATATATATCCAATGTTTGATAATAGAGTTAAACCTAATATTTCAAATGCTGCAATGGAAACATTAGCAATAATTGCATATAATCCTAAAATAACTAGAGCAGAAATTGAAGCAATACGTGGAGTAAATTCGGATGCTACAATATACAAACTACTAGAGTATAACTTAATAGAAGATGCAGGAAAATCAGATTTACCAGGAAAACCAACAACGTATAGAACAACACAAGAATTTTTAAAAACATTCGGTATTTCAAATTTAGATGAATTACCAGAACTTCCAAAATATAAAATAGATGAGAATGAACAAATAGTAATAGACGATATAATAGAAGACGTATCAGAAAAAAGTTAATAGATTAAAAATCTGTTTGAATAGTAAAAATATTCATGTAAAAGTTGGTAAAAAAATGAAAAAATTTCAAAAAAAGTATTGACAGATGAAAAAAAATCTAGTATACTTATATTCGTTGAACGGACGGGCGCATAGCTCAGCTGGTAGAGCATCTGCCTTACAAGCAGGAGGTCATAGGTTCGAGCCCTATTGCGC
>CANRAB010000081.1 GCA_947628475.1 uncultured Clostridia bacterium | reverse complement strand
CTTGTTTCTTGCTCTGATTTACCACTCGTTATGTCTATTTTTGCTTCTTGCGCATCTGCATCTGTTATGTATATGCTTGAACCTTCAACTTCTTTTGTTAGTTGATTATCCCTTAAATAAGTTATCTTATCTTCTAACTTTTTATTTAATTCTTGCATTTCTTTATTTTGATTATCTATATTATTCTGCAATTCAATTGATTTAGTGTCTAAGTTAGTTTGTACTTGTTCTATTGCATTTTTATTATCACCTGCATTTTTATCTATTTTATCCCAGTTATCATTCAATGCCTTTTGTACATCAAATTCATTTTGATTTGTTGCTGGATTATCATGTTTAAATAATTTTAAATTTGTTGTTTCACTCATTTCTTACCCCCTATCTATCCTACTGCTTCTACAAATAATCGTGTATCATAATTGCCTCGAATAGTAACTGCATGGGATGAATAACTTGGATTATTAAATTGCAACTGTAAATAATCGTTTTCTTGAACATCTATTACTGCATCTGTAATAGATATGCTTTGATAGTATTTTGTTCCTGAATCTACAGCATTACATATTGCTTGCCCATTTTTCAAAATAGAAAACATTATGTACTCAATACTATTGTCAAAATTCTCTAAAAAAGCAGTTGCATTTACTCGTACTTTGCTTATTCCTTTACCTACATATACTCTATTATTTTTTAATGTTAAATTTTTTCCACCAACAATTTTATTAAAATTTAAAGTAGCATATTCTGCATTAAGACTCACATTTCCTCCATCATGATAAGCAGTTACCATATCACCACTTATTGCCGCTTCTATATTGTCTTGCATTTTATTTAAGTTTGTATCGTTTACAGCAGGTTGTCCGCTATTTACAAATTTAATCTTATCCATTATTTTCTCCTTTCAACTTGTTTATTTCTTTTTGCTGTTCTTGAACTACTTTCCATAGAACCCCTATCATCTGTATATAATCTAATGAGTAAATGCCTAGTTCATTCTTTTTTACCATTGTTGTTTCTATATTCTCATCTATAAATGCTTCTTCAACGTCTTGTGCTATAAAGCCTATATGTTTTTGTTTGTCCTTTTTATATGTAAATAGCACAGGATTTATTGTATCTATTACTTTTATATAATTATTATCTAATTCTTTTATATCTTCCTTTAATCTTCTATCACTGTTGTTTGTAAAGCTACCTTCTACTGTTAAATCTTTAATACTCGCATTATCGCTTTCAAAGTTTTCAGTACCAAGACTTTGCGTTTGCATTGCCAGTAGACCTATTGAGGTTACTATATTCCCAGAGTCATCTCTTAAAATTACACTTCTGGAAGCAGAATCTGGGTCTATTTCAAATGTCCCCGTAAGATTTACTTTTCCATTATTGTTGCTCATTGCATTCTTTATTTTTACATAGTCAGCAGAAGTAATTCTTCCGTCCTTGTTTAAGTCATATAATTCTTTTTCCGATGTAGATAAAGGCGTTCCATCCCTTATATAGGCTACAATCTTATCTAAATCACTTTGCGAATAAGTATAATCCCCCTCTATATTTGTTGTAAATTTAACCTTTTTACCAATTATATTAATCCTATCTCCACTAATTAAAGTTTGTTCTGGGGACATGTTAATTTTTGCTATAATCTTATCTTCATCTATTTTTTTGCTTACTTCAATATTTATCTCTCCAGCTGTTTGCTCTATTGCTGAGTTCATTTCTAGCTTTGTTGCAAATACATTAGTATAATCATTTATAACAGCATACTTAACAGCTATTTCCGCACTATAATTTTTGATTCTTATTGTATTTGTACCTTTATGAAGAGCTATATTGTACTCTCCCAGATTCTCTGTTTCTTCTTTTGACTTTACAGTACCATCTTTATTTATTCTACGAATTACTTTTGCTTGTTCACCTTCTAATATGTATTCATCATATTTGGTTCCATTTTTCCTTAATACATCCATTACGCCTAATTCGTAAGTAACTGTATTACCTGTCTCATCGGTTACATCTATTCGGCTGTCTCCTTTAGGATAAAGTGTATTGCTTGGATACAATGTATCGCTTGGAAACAAGTATTCAAATACTTCATTATTCCCTTTAATGTTTAAATTTAATAAATTTCCTTCTGCACAATTTGCTAATACTATACTTTTTGTACCTGATACTGTTTGCGTTAAATCTATTATTCTTGTTACATCTTGCTTTATACCGTTTTATATCTTCTGTTACTTGTGTTAATTTCTCATCAACATCTTCCATTTCACCAGTTAGCTGATTTACACTAGATGTTACTTCACTTACATTACGTGTTATTCCGCTTACTGTTGTTTCTACTTCTGTTAGTTTTTTGCTATCCTCCGTATTTTGTTCTATTAGTTCTGTTATTTTTTGTTCTTCTTTATCTACTCTATATTCTGTTCTTTTTGCTATATCTAAAGCAGATGGTATGTTTTGATACGCAACAGTAGATTTAATTATTGAAGGAGCTGACATTTCGCTTTCTAATCCTCTCGGGCTTTTATAATTAAATCTAAATAAAAAAGAAGAACAAACATGTCCTTCTTTATCTATTACTGCTACTTCATCTCCTGTTTCTAAATAAGGCTTTGATTGTCCTTCTATTTCATATGATACATACTCAAATCCTTTTACTTTATCAAATAACTGTGTTATTAACTGCTCTCGTTTCTGTTGTGTATACGCAAAAGGATTATCGTTTATTATTAAACTGTTTTCTCCATCTTTTGCAATACTCTCTTCATCTCTTAAAGTTATATTTTCTCCTTCAATATCGCTCATACCTAAAATAACTAAATTTATTGGATGAGTATTTCTTTTTATAATTAATTCTTTATATGAATTGGCTTTATATCTATTACCACATGCTGATAACTTTTCCACTATTAACTTATTGAATTCTGCAACTGTCATTTTATGAACTTCTTTTACTAACAATCCTTTTCTTTTAGGTGTTATAAAATATAATTTATTATCACTTCTTATTTTTGCGAATGTTCCACTTATTTGTGCCACTGCTTGTATTACCTGCCTTACCAGTATTCCTTGTGCAAACTGATTACTATCTACTATAAAATCATTATTCGCAAAGTCTTTTGTAGCTAATTTTAAGCCTGATTGCTCACATGCTTCTTCTATTACATTTAATATAGTTATTTTTCCTGATGAATAGTCTAATTGTGATTTATATTCAATACTCGTTTTTATCATATAATCCATTGCTACTATTTTTGCAATGTTTGTAGTATCGTTTGGCTCTATGTCTTGCGTGATGAATTTTCCTAGACTGATCCACTTGATTTCGTTATTAATATATATACCTGTTTGATATTCAAACTCTTTATTTTCTAAATCAATTATATTTTCTATTTCAAATTCCAAACTTCTTGCTATAGCTGTACCAAATATGTTTCCGTTTTCATAGCAGTCATCTCCATAATCTACATTTGTAATTCTATATGATTGTCCGTCTAAAATAATTCTATCTATTTGTGTTGTACTTTCTTCATAAGCCTGTTTTACACTTTCATCTACTTCTATCATCTTAGACCACCCCACATTGATTTAGTTCTATTTCAAATTCATCATATTTGTGATTATCGGTAATAGACAATGCAGCCACCTCTGGACGTGTTACAAAGAATTTTTTTGTTTTCATTGTTTGAGAATTGAAAGAAAAATAAGAATATATATCTTCATCTTTCGCAAAATGAGACATATATTCTTTGTATGTATCTTTATCTAATTGACCAAATTTTACCTTTATTGAAGTTTTTGGCATATCTCCATAATTTCTTTTTATGCTTCTATCTGACATTTTTACTTCTGACAAAACTTCAGGTTCGTCTTCTTTTATTCTATAACCACCCTTTAAGATGTTCTTAAATTTAAAACCTTCATGTTCTAATAATGTCATGTCTATCCCTCCTATGCTATTCCGTATTGAAGCTTTTGTCTTGCATTTACTTTATTAGTTTCTCTTGCTATTACTTTACTGTCTAATTTAGTTGTTGTATTTACAGTTATTTCTTTATTATTATCTATACTTTCAAGTCTTGCTTGTCTATTATCCTCATTTTGTATTTGTATTTGATGTGTACTCGTTAAGTTTGATGTTAATTTTGCATTTTCATGTTCTACAGCTTTTTGCATATCTTTATAAACTGATGACAAGCTGTCATCAAATCCTTCTCCAAGTCCTAAACCGTAGATTAGAACCTATTTCATCTGCAAATAAAGTAGATGGACTATGTATTCCAAAGAAATTCTTTATTTTGTTTACAATCGTATTGCAAAATCCTGATATCTTACCCCATATCCAATCTATAGTATTTGAAATTCCTTGCCATATACCTTTTACTAAATTAGCTCCTGCATTTATTAGCTGCCCTGCTGCATTAGCTAATCCATTTACTAATGCCCCTATAATTTGCGGAACGCAAACAACTAATTTAGGAATTGCTTGTATTAATCCTGCTGCTAATTTAATTAGTAAAGTCATTCCCATTTGAATTATTTTAGGAATATTGTTAGATATATAATTTAATAATTTTTCAATAATTATTGGTACTTTTTCTAATAATCTTGGTAAAGCTTCTATTAAACCTTCTGCTAATGCAATAATTAATTCAATTCCTGCATCAACAAGCATATCAATATTATCTAGTAACGTTTCTACTAAAGTAACAATACAATCTATTGCTTTTGGTATTAGTTCTGGTAACATTTGAGCTATACCCTTTATAAGTTCTGCCAATAGTGTTATTCCCATTTCTAATATTTGTGGTAACATTGATAACAGTCCACTTATAAAAGTTTCTATTAATTGTACTGCTACTGGCATTAATTGAGGTATATAATCTATAATTGCCTGTAGTAAAGCACTTAATACTTGTCCAACACTTGAAAGAATTAAAGGTAAATTAGTAGCTAATAATTCTAATATTTGTGGAAAAATTTGATTAATTCCTTCTACAATTTGAGGTGTGGCTTCTGCTATACTTTGAACAATGTTTGGAACTAATTTTCCTGCCGCATTTACAATATTTTGTATAGCAGTTATTCCTGTTTCCACTAAATCTTCTATTGTTCCACTACCATTTAAAAAATTGTTAAAAGCTGCTTTCATTGAACTTATACTGCCAGTTATTGTTGAAGCCGCTTCTTTTGCGGTAGTTCCTGTTATTCCTAATTCTCCTTGAATAACATGAATTGCACTATATACATCATTTAAATTAGAAATATCGTATTTTA
>CANRAB010000080.1 GCA_947628475.1 uncultured Clostridia bacterium | reverse complement strand
AATTTCATATTCTTTTCACCTCAATAATATTATATCAATTCATTTCGCAAAAATCAAGTTTTTTTGTTTTTGCGAAACAGCATGTAGAAAATTTTAATTTCATTTCGCGAAATTGAATTTATTTTTAATTTGGGAACTATAAATATTATTTTATAACCAAAATTAATTTATTCATTTTTATTGTAAAACAACTAAGAAAAAATAAGAACTTAAATTGGGTATTAGACTTTCATTTTTGATTAAGGGGTTAAAAAACCAACACCGGCAATTTGCATAAATCAGCAGCAGCAATTTACATAAGTAGTTGACGTTGAGACAAGAAAGTGGTATAATATATATATCACGTTATGTGAAATATTTTTTATGAGGTGGCAAAATGTTCACTTATTTTCGGAATCTGAGAGAAGAAAAGAAACGGAAGGAAGTAGCAGAGGAAATCGCAAGGAAAAGAAAGGAATGGTATGAGAATTTAGACAAAATCCCTCGGGAAGAGATGTTTAGGGTTCTGAGAGAGAAAGGTGGAATACAATCTCTTAAAGAACTGCAGGAAACCAAGAATTTGAGCCGCCAAATCAAAGAGATTTGGCAAATGACAATCGATGATATGACTGAATTGAGCCTAAATCTTAAAAAGGTAAGGCGTCTTTATGACACAAGGCACGTGTATTTTATTCCACACGATCTGTATGAAAGTTGGGATAAGGAGACACAGTACTTCTTGGGAGTACTTGCCAACTTAGATGAGCTGAATTCATTTTATGTTGTCAATAGTCTTGGAAGGATATATGTCCTTAACCCTCTTGATGAGCCTGTCTCCACTGCTAACGATAGCCGAATAAAATCGGATATTCAGGGAATTTGCAGCGGATACTGCCACTGAAAGAAGAAACCAGTCATAATTGGCTGGTTTCTTTTTTCCTACCTTTTTTTCAAATTCTAGTTTTTCTAGTGCTTCTTCTTGTTTAACTTTAAAATGTAACTCAAAGATTTGCTTCCAAAATCACTATATTTCTAAATCATTAATTGTTATATCTTTACTACCTATATATACATCTCTATTTCCATCTAATTTATGCAATTTTATAATTGTATAATTTTCGTAATGATATTCCATACTTCCACCATCATCATAAGATATTGCATTAGGAAAATCATTGCTTGCTTTTTCTATAATTTCTTCCATTGTTATTTTATTTTCCATTAGTGCCTCTCTCAAAGTATATTCTTCCCCATCAATTTTAATATTTACACTTCCATCATAAGCATATATGGTATAATCATATTTGTCCGTTTCTGTTTTATCTAATATAGCATAAACTTTACTATAGCTATCAATTTGGCTTCTCTCTTTAAAAAGTATTTCAAAGTTTTCAGCTGATTTTACTTCAATTTTTGTTGCCTTAACCTGTGCTGGATAGGTCTCCATTATATCTCCATCGTAAGTTATTTTTACATTAGTTCCAACTTCATAAAGTGCATCATTATACTCACCTAATCCAATATATATTTTATCTGCAGATTTTCTTATTTGTTCGTTTTCATTTGGTTCTACTATAATATATGAAGTACCAGTTTCAATTACTTTGCCAAAAAATGAATATTCTTTTTGTTCATTATTTTCATTTTTTATTGTTTCATTTGTGTCTGAAATTGCACCTGTAATACATTTATCAAATATAAGTACTATTAACCATAAAGCTATTACTAAAACTATTATTCCTATTAATATTTTTAACTTTCTATTCATACCCAATCACCTTATATATAATACCATTTTAGTTGACAAAAGGTTTCATATAAGTTTATCTATTTTTATTGTATCTTTTTATATTTTATAACTTCAATATTTGATTCTTTGCTTCTCTCTTGCATTTTTTTATATATCGCATCACACAAATATTCTTGATTTTCTTTTAATGTTAAATTCTCTTTAGGCATAAATGGTCCATCAATATATGTTTCAATTCTAACTTTGTTATTGTTTTTTCCATAACTTTTATATGTGTTTGTTAAAGCAAATACTGGCTTACTAAATTTTGCAGGATACTTAAATGATACTGATTTGAATTTTCGTATTTTTGTATAATATGGCCAAATATGTGCTTCTGGATAAATTGTTATTGCACAATTTTCTTCTTTAGAACGCTTTTCTATTATTTCCAAAAAATTTTTCATTCCATCTATTTTATTTGGAATAGGTATTGCTCCTAACATTTCAACTATATGATTTAAGCCTTTCATTGAAACATTATCTGGGTTTACAATTAAAAAATTTCTTTTAGGAAAACACGCTAAACTTGGAATAAATGTATCAGCAAATACTTGAGTATGATTTGCATAAATAAAATATCCTTCTTTTTTGTACTTTTTAAAATTTTCTTTTCCAATGAATTTTATTTTAAACTTTATTTTTGCATATAAATATTTTATTGGCATTGATAAAACATTTTGCATTATGTATGATACTACTTCCCAAAGAGAAGAGTGTTTATACTTATAGTTTTTATCTATTATTCTAGGTACTATATTTGCATTTGAAAATTCATCGTTTAATTCATCTTTATAATAAAATACTTTTTCTTTATTCTTCTTCATTTTTAACTTCTTCATTTATATTTGTTGTATATTCAAGTGGGACTTTATAAAACTTTTCATAACATTTTTTCCACATTTCAAAATTCTCATTTTTCATTAATTCAACATTTTCGCGATTTTGCTTTCCTTTTGCAGGATATATTGGGTCTAAAATATTTACAATATATTCTTGAATAGGAAAACCATCTTTGCCTATGGTCTCAGTATCTTGCATAGTTATAAATATTGGCAAAACAGGAACATTGTTTTGAACTGCAAACTTAAATGCACCTGGTTTTAATGGCTTTGGTTTCTTATAATTCCACCACAAACTTTGCTCTGGGTACACTAAAATAAAGTCTCCTCTACCTAAAATAACTTTTACAGATTTTAGAAATTTTTTCATGGTTTCAACATTTGAACTTAGAGGTAGTGTATCAGAATTTCTAAATAAAAAGCCATATAATCCTGGAAAGTTTGTATAATTTCCCTCTCTAATTACTTTATATAAAGTTTTTTCACTTGCAAATTTTGAAGCTCTATATACCGCTTCAATGGCAAATACATCAAATGGATTAAAATGGTTGCATGTAATTATTGCTCCACCTTCTAATTTATTTAGGTTTTCAATTCCATTAACTTCTCTAATTATTAATTGATTATTCTTTAATATATCATCTAAGAATTTTTCCCCTACTTTATTTGCAATCTTAGTTTTTATTTTGCTTTTATTTTTTTGATTCAAATAGTCAACATCTTCTGGCTGAAGAGTAATTGTTGGGGGATCTTTTTCAGGATCTACATCAAATTTTCCTTCTGTTTCAAGTTGCTCTATTTTTTTTAGAATTTCTAGTCTATCTTTCGCTTTTGGAATATTTTTTTTCTTTTCTACTACTTTTTTAATTTGTTTTCTTGTTTTACTTATTCTGTCATCTCCTACACATTCACTTTCTTTAAGCGCTAACTCTTTTAAACTTTTTTCTGTTTCCATATCAAAAAATTTATCTTCAGGTTTATAACTATTCTTTATGCTCATAATATCATCATAAAATTCGGTTTGTTTAGCATACTCCCAAAAATATTCTCTATATAAAATTCCTTCAAAATGCCATGGTTTATATGATAAGTTATAATGAATGATTTTTAAATCTTCTCTTGCAATCGTATCACCACCTATTGGCATTCTGTTCCATGTATTGTCTAATAATCTTACTCTTCCTTTACACAATCTATTTAAATAATCTTGATCTTGTGCAACCTTGTATCGTACAGCATCTAGTAAGTATAAAAATTTATCTAAAAACTTAATTTCTCTAAGAGCTTTTAAATTCATAGACAAAACCCCTGCATTAAAATACCTTTTGTAAGATGATACTCCAACAACTTTTTCAACGTAATCTTGAAATGATTTTATTAATTGAACCGAGTCGTCTGGAACAGCTCCTACTAAATTATTTTTTAAGTCGATGTCATATAGTAAGGCAATATCTGTTAAAACTACAAGATCACTATCTAAATATAAAGCTTTATCTAACTGAGGAAAAAGTTCTGGTATAAATAATCTAAAATATGTAGTCATTGAATAATAGTCTCTTGTATATAATTTTTCTTTAATTTCTTTTATAGATTCGCTTAAGTCTATGAAATCTATGCTAACATTTTCTTGTTCATATTTTTTTATTTTTTCTTTGTTTTCTTCTGAAATATTAATATACAAAATATTTATTAAATACATCTTTTTTTTCGATGTGTGAGCTATTAATGATTTAAGTGTAACAGCTAAAAATGGTATGTAGTTATCATCTATGGCAAAAAATATTGGTATAATTTTCGATTTATTTCTTTTTAATATATTTAAGTTTGAAATTTTTATATCTTTTCTAATCAGTTTCATTAAATAATTCTCTCCATTCTATATATTCATCTAAGTCTTCATCAAAAGTATAACACTTATATATATCATGTATTTTTTCTACTTGCCATTGCTTTATATTTTCAGTATGTGGGTATGGTATAAGCCACAGTCTTTTTGCAAAATGACATATTACAGTGTCTTTACAGTTGAATTTTCTTTGCTCATTATATATTCTAGGCAAAATTAATTTGCTTGTTGTATTCCAATATATTGCATCTTGATCTGCAAATAATAATTTTCTTTGCTTTAACATATTTCTTGCTTTTTCTAAAAGTTTAGTTTCTTTAATTTTCTTCATGTTTAATAATAACATTCCAGCATTAATATAATCTCTCTTTATTATTTTTGAACCGTACTTTTCTTTAACTGCAGCATATTCATAGTTTGAAATATCAATATTATATAATGCAGATATATCTTTTTGTGCAAGCATGTCTATATCTAAGTATAATAGTTTATCTGGCATGTTTGGTAATAAATCTGCAAGTAACCTTAATAATGTATATGGCGTACAATATGCTGATTCATTTTTTCCTCCTCCAAATTCTTTTTCATAAAGTTTTGTTACATCTATTTTATTTACCTGATTTTTTTCATTTTTTGATTTTACTACTTTATTTAAAAAATCAATTTGCTTGTCCGTAATCTGTATAAATTCTTTATTTACTCTCATTAAGTCCATGGTTAGTATTATACAGTTAATAGGTTCTGTAGTTTTATTTGTTATTGATATTAACTGAGATAATGCTCCATCAAATACTTTTTTATTTCCTGCAAATAATATATTTATCATTTTTCATTCCTTTATATTCTCATTCTATTTATATGTGCTTATATATAATATCACAATTTGCGTTAATTATCAACAATTATTGTGTCTACCTAACTTTTGTCATCTCAATTTATTAAATCTTT
>CANRAB010000079.1 GCA_947628475.1 uncultured Clostridia bacterium | reverse complement strand
AATGGACATTCTTTATTAATACCAATTTTATAATTATCCACTCTTTCTTTTCTAAATATTTCTAATATATCTTTAGGAATTTTATCAGTATATTCTTGTGGTACATTCTCTAATACCTCTAAAACTTCTGTATAGACTCTTTTTGTTTCATCAGTCATTTTTTTACCTCTTAATTTTAAAAAATCTTCTCATCTATTTCTTCTGGTAGTTTTAAACCGTATTTATTCATTATTTCATTAATAATTTTCTCATCTCTTAAAATTTTTTTATTTAATACAAGAACTTCAGTATCATCCTCTGCTAAACAATATATTATTTTTCCATATTTTGAATCTTCAAATTCTAGTAATTCCAAAAGCTCTTGTTCCTCTATATTTAACTTATTTAACATTGCTGTCATCTCCCTTTTCATTGTCTACTTTGCTTTTCTTTAATAATTCATTTAATATTTCCGCTTCTTGCTTAATCTCTATTGTAGATACATCAGCTGTTTCTTTTTTTACAGTTAAGTTTAAATTAGTTACATCATCTATTAACCTTCTTTCATCTTGACATAATATTTCTTCTAATTCTCCATTTGGCTTTATCTCAAAACATTCTTTGTATATTTTTTCTTCATCATTTGTTACAAAAAAAGGATAATAAGATAATCTTAATATATTTCCTATTACTTCAATATAAGTTGTATAGTATTTTTCTTTACTTAAAATTGAAGAATTGTATTGTTCAAATTTCTTTTTTATTTCATTAAACACTGTACATACTCCATCTTCTGATAAATAATCTGGTAATGCCTCAGGATTTTGTATAGTTTCATCTTTAAAAGGATTAAAATTTAATACCTGCACTTTTACATATTTTCCGCTATTGTCATAAACTTGCCCACTTATTTTCTTATATGTTCCACAAATTTCATAATAATCTCCTACTTTTCTATATTTTATCTTGCCTAATATATTATCTATATCCTCAATTGTATTTATTTCATCGTTGTTTATAATATTTTTAAATATTTCTCTTTTAGGTAATACATTTTCTGTTATATCTCTAATTTTAGAATATAATTCATATACCATATTACTATCCTTAAATTCATCTATATCAGTATATAATTCTAAAAAAGTATTTAATTTTTCTTTATATGAAATACTATCATTTTCAAGAAGTAATGTTTCAAGAATATTTATTGGAATATAAGCATTCTTTTCTTTCCTTATACTATATAAAATATCTATTTTCTTTCTTAAATCCCACTCTTTTTTATTTACTAATTCATTAAGCACCTTTTTTGATATAGGCACAGATATTTCTGTAGGAAAGCTTTTAACCATTATACTTATCTTTTTCATAAAGTCATCTTCTTTATCTATAATACTTTCTACCATTTCTGTTAATGTATTATAAATTTCCTTCTTTATTTCCCTTTGATTTATACTTGTAGTAATTCCAAAGATATTACTTAAATTATCAATTTCCTTATATTTATCCAGCAATTTTAAAACTTTTCTTATATTATCATTTAATTTTTTTCCTAGTCTTAATCCATATTTTTTTATAATATCATTTGAAAATAAATTTATAGATTCTGTTTTAACTTTATCATTAAAATATTGATCCAAAATCATTTTCTTATTTATTATAATTGTTAATATTTTATATACACTTTTTTCTATTTCGTATCCAATACTACTTTCATCTATAATTTGTTCAGCCAAACTTTCAGTAATTCCTTCATTAATGCCTCTATTATTAGTTCCCTTTACTTCTACATTTTCTCCTTTTTTTTGGCAATTAATAAACAATAGTCCACATTTTAAAGTTAATTTCTTTGCATCACTGTGTAAAACACTTGTACTCAATACATGTAATAATTCATGAACTATTACTAATTCATCATTATATTTTTTATCTAAGTCAAAATTTAAGGTTCCAGTTCTTGGCAGCCAAGAAGCAACATAATTTGCTCTTTCTGCTTCATACGTTATATTTTCTATCATGTTATTTAATTTATCTTCAATCTCCACTTTAGATAACCATTCTCCTAAAACCTCATTATCTCCTAGTTGTTTTAAAAAGAATTTAATTAACTCTTCTTTAGTCATTCTTTCCATACTCTATAACTCCATTTCTGCTAAACTAGCTTGCCGATACATTTTCTAATAAATTTTCAAATTTTCTGCTAAATTCTGGGGCGTGTTTTTTTAAACTTATGGGCTTTAAATTTGAATCTGTAAAACAATGCTTTGTTTCACCTGTAAGAAATAATTTGCTTGTTTTTTTGTCTTTCATCTCATATTCAACAGTCATTCTAACTCCTGTATATTCTTTTATTATCATATTTATTACTATTGTATCTCCATAAGTTGCATGATATTTGTAATTACAACTTACTCCTAGTACTGGAATAGTTATACTGTTTTCTTCTAAAACTTGAAAAGGCATATCTATACTTTCAAGCCATGCTCCTCTGGCTTCTTCCATATATCTAATATAGTTTGAATGATGTACTACTCCCATTTTATCAGTTTCATAATAATTAACTTTTCTTTCAAAAACATATCCCATAGTGTATCCTTCCTCTTTTACTTGGTTTTTCAAATATTTTTTTAAAAAACTTACGAAACTTTTTAGTTCGTAAGTTTTTTAATTTGGAGCTTACGACGGGAATCGAACCCGTGACCTCTTCCTTACCAAGGAAGTGCTCTACCGACTGAGCTACGAAAGCATTTTTACTTCTTATGTAGTATACTATAAAATTACTTTATTTGCAATAGTTAATAAACATTATTTTTTATATGGCTTAAGTATAAAGCGAAAAATAATTTAAGTTAATTTTTCGCTTTATGATAAATTTATCTATTTTTACATAACTTTATAGACCATAACTCTATATATTTTTTAACCACGTTTTATAACTTGCATCACTTGGCATTCTCCAGTCCCCTCTTGGAGATAAACTTATAGTTCCAACCTTTGGACCATCTGGTACACAACTTCTTTTAAATTGATTTGTGAAAAATCTTTTTATAAATATTTGTAAGTTTTCTTTTATCTGCTCACTTGAAAATTCTTCTTTAAAAGTTTGCTCTGCTATTTTTAATATTTTATTTGGCTCTGCACCATATCTTAAAAAGTGATATATAAAAAAGTCGTTTAGCATATATGGACCAATAACTTCTTCTGTTAATTGCTGTATATTGTCCTGTTCACTTGGTGGCAATAATTCTGGAGATATCGGCGTTTCTAATATATTATATAAAGTTACTTTTATTGCTTCATTATCACTTGTATCTGCTACATATTTTATCAAATACTTTATTAAAGTTTTTGGTATGCTACAATTTACTCCATACATACTCATGTGGTCGCCATTATATGTGCACCAACCTAAAGCCAATTCAGATAAATCGCCCGTTCCTATTACTATTCCATTTTGTTGATTTGCAATATCCATTAATATTTGCATTCTTTCTCTTGCTTGAGCATTTTCATAAGCTATATCTTGTATATTCTTGTCTTGTCCAATATCTTTAAAATGCTGCTCACAAGATTCTTTAATACTTATTTCTTTCAAAGTTGCTCCATATTGTTTTATTAAGTTTGTAGCGTTAGTATATGTTCTTGAGCTAGTTCCAAATCCTGGCATTGTTACCGCTATAATATTTGCTTTATCTAAATTTAGTATCTCGTAGGCTTTCATAGCTACTAAAAACGCTAAACTTGAATCTAGTCCACCTGATATTCCAATTACTACTGTATCTATTCCTATTGCTTTTATTCTTTTTGCTAATCCATAACTTTGAATATTTATTATTTCACTACATGTTTTTATTTTTTTTTTATCATTTGTTGGAACAAATGGGGTTTTAGAATATTCTCTTGTTAAAGTCTCTATGTTATCTTGTAAATTTATTTCAATATTTCTATATTCCTTGTATAATTCATCTGCATTTATGTAACTACTATTTTTTTGCCTATCATTCATTAATCTCTTTACATCTACTTCTGTATAAATTAAGTTACTCTCAAACCTAAATCTCTCATTCTCTTTTAGCAATGATCCATTTTCATAAATTAAAGCTTGACCAGAAAATACTACATCCGTTGTTGATTCATTTACTCCGCATGAGGTATATACATAAGCTGATATTGTTTTGGCTGACTGCACCCTTACTATATCTTTTCTATATTCTTCTTTTCCTATTATCTCATTACTTGCTGACAAGTTAAATATCATTGTTGCACCATTTACTGTCAATGAATTACTTGGTGGATTTACTACCCATAAATCTTCACATATTTCTATTCCAAAACATATTTCTTTATTTTGTTTATCTTTAAATAATAAGTCTGTTCCAAATGGGATTTTTTCATCTAATATATTTATATATTTTTGCTTTGCATCTTGTGCTGAAGCAAACCACCTTTTCTCATAAAATTCATTGTAATTTGGTATATATGTTTTTGGTACCACACCTAAAATCTCACCATTTTGAATAACTATTGCTGTATTAAAGATTTTGTTTTCTGCTCTTAATGGTGCACCCACTATAACAACTATACTTAAATTTTTAGTTGCCTTTTTTATATCTATTAATGATTTTTCTACACTATCTAATAAAATATCTTGATTAAATAAATCACTACATGTATAACTTGTTATTGCAAGTTCTGGAAAACACAATATTTGCACTTGTTTTTCGCTTGCTTTATTTATTTCATTAATAATCTCTCTAGTATTATATTCTACATCTGCCACTTTTAAATTTGGAACTGCACTTCCTACTCTTACAAATCCATACTCTTTTAACATATTTTTCTCCTTTTCATAGATACTATTGTAACAAATTATTTACATTATGTCAAAGGTTGTTACAAGTGTTTAATACTTAATATTTTAATAATTCTTCAATCTTATTTATTAATATATTCACTTAAACTTACAGGCATATATCTAGGTCCTCTTACTGCTGTTATACCATATTCCTTTAATTTGTTAAATGAATATTTGCCTTTATCATATTTTTCTAATAACTGTATTTTCATAACTCTTTGAATTTTAAGGTTCTCATCTTTATATTTGTATGGAATATTTACTTCTATTACTTTAAATTTATACATTATAGATGAATAAGGTTGAGCAACATATAAATAAACAATGTCGTTTACCTTAACTTCTGTACTTTGTTTCCAATTTATGGTTTTACTCTTTTTAAGAGCTTTCTCAATATCAAAATATTTTGGATTTGCAGGTACAATCCACTCATTACTTTTAATTGTAGCAGTACAAGAATAACTCTTATCAACTAAACTCATTATTTCTTCATCAGATATTGTATTATCTAAGATCATTGTGATCCATGATTTTTTATTCATGTGATATGCTGGATAAAAACCTTGTTTTTGTA
>CANRAB010000078.1 GCA_947628475.1 uncultured Clostridia bacterium | reverse complement strand
CCTAAAGATATATTAGAAATATTTAGAAAAGAAAGAGTGGATAATTATAAAATTGGTATTAATAAAGAATGTCCATTGAAAAATGAAAATCTAAATAAAAGAACATTAGCAATAATAGCGATGCTTAATTATAAGTATTGGTGTTTAGACAAGAGTATGAAGGATGAATTATATAAAATGTACTTATCTAATGATAAAAAGTATGAAGAAGAAATGAGAGAAAAATACAAGATTGATTATAAAAATAAAAGAAAGTAAACAAGTTATTCCATATTATTTCTTAAATTTTCATAAAATTACTGCAATTTTAAAAAAAATATGTTAAAATAAAGAATAATAGTTTATTGGGGGCAGACAATGTTAGAAATTTTAGAAGATACAACTTTAGATACACTGAAACTTATACCATTTTTATTTATAACATATATAATCATGGAGTTAATAGAACATCATGCAAGTGAAAAGACAGAGAATGTAATAAAAAAATCAGGAAAATATGGACCAGTATTAGGAGCAGTTTTGGGTATTATTCCACAATGTGGATTTTCAGCAGTAGCTGCCAATTTTTATGCAGCAAGAATTATTACAATGGGAACATTAATTGCAATATTTTTATCAACATCTGATGAGATGTTGCCTATTTTAATATCAGAAGGTGCAAACTTTAATCTAATATTGCAAATTTTAATAATAAAAGTTATAATAGGAATGACAGTAGGAATTATATTAGATTTATTATTGAGAAAAAGAAATATAAAAAAGAATAAAAATCAGGAAGAAATACACCAAATATGTGAACATGAACATTGCAACTGTGAGAAAGAGGGAGTTATAAAATCTTCTTTGAAACATACTGTACAAATATTTATTTATATATTTATAATTAGTTTAGTATTAAATACATTAATTTATTTAATTGGAGAAGATAGAATAACAAAGCTTATATTAAATATTCCATTAGTAGGAACAATTATTGCAGCAACAATAGGTATAATACCAAATTGTGCTAGCTCAGTAATTTTAACAGAATTATTTTTACAAAATATAATAACAATAGGGTCAATGATAGCAGGTTTACTTGTAAATTCAGGACTAGGAATTTTAATATTGTTTAAAGTAAATAAGAAATATAAAGAAAATTTTGCAATATTAGGAATATTATATATTGTGGGTATAATTTCAGGAATAGTTTTAGATTTAATAATATAAAATTTAACTTACTAAGTGTTAGTAAAATATTGTGATTTTGAAAATATGCAATTTTTTATTTATCCACAATAGAAAATATTTATGAGGAAGGTAACATTATGAAAAGAATTTATTTTGTGCTTACATATTCTGGCACAATTTTAGGAAGAATAATAAGAATGAAAACAGGTAGGATATATACTCATGTATCAATATCTTTAGATGAAAATTTAAAAAAGATGTATTCATTTAGTAGATTAAATCCATATAATTGTTTTATTGGAGGATTTATGCACGAAAAATTAAATGAAGGATGTTTTAAAAGATTTAAAAATACACAAGCGATGATAAATTATATAGAGGTAACAGATTGTCAATATGAAAAATTAGAAAAACAAATAACAATGTTTGAGCAGAACAAAGCTTTATATAAATTTAATGTATTAGGCTTAATTTATATATTATTTAATAAAAGAATACATAGAAAAAATTATTTCTATTGTGCAGAGTTTGTAAAATACATATTGAAAAATGCAAATGTTAATGTTGAATTACCAGATATGCCAAGGCCAGAAAATTTTGAAAAACTAAAAAAATCAAAAGTCATATATACAGGACTTTTGAACCAATACAACATAAATGAATTGGAAGGTTTAGAAGAGGTAATAGCTAGCTAAAAAGGAAAAGCAAGAAGGGGATATTTTATGGATAGATTTAAGACTACCGAACGAGCAAGCATATTAGGAATAATTGGCAATGTATTTTTATTAGCTATAAAATCAGTAGTGGGAGTTATGACAAAAAGTCAAGCAATGATAGCAGATAGTTTTAATAGTGCGGGAGATATATTTTCATCATTAATGACATATATAGGTAACAAGATTGCAAGCAAACCAAGAGATGATGACCATAACTTAGGACATGGAAAAGCAGAATACATCTTTTCAATGCTTGTTAGTATATCAATGATTCTGGTATCTTTAAAACTTTTACAAGATTCAATTAAATCATTAATAAGTCCAGCAGGATACATATTTTCATGGTGGCTTGTAATAGTATGTTTGGTAACTATAGCAATAAAATTAATTTTATACATATATACAAATAAATTAGCAAAAAATCAAAGCAATATCTTGTTAAAAGCAAATGCAAAAGATCATAGAAATGATTGTATTGTAACAACTTTCAACCTTATTGCTTCACTTTTTAGTATAAAAGGTATATTGTGGTTTGACGGATTAGTAGGTACGGGAATTTCTTTATGGATACTTATAACAGGAGTAAAGATATTTATAGAAAGTTATAATGTGCTTATGGATAAGTCAATAAGTATAGAAAGTAAGAATAAGGTTTTAGAGATAATAAATAAACATGAAGAAATAAAAAAAGTAGAACATTTTAATGCAACACCAGTTGGATACAAATATCAAATTTCTCTTACAATATATGTTGATGGAAATTTAACTACATTTGAAAGCCATGATATTGCAAATAAGTTAGAAAAAGAATTAGATAAGTTAGAAGAAATATATTTAGCGATTATACATGTAAATCCTATTTAAAAAATAAATTAAACTTTTATACTATATAAAAACCAAAGAGGAGGGGATTATTAAAAAAATATAATAATTACATAAATAAACTAAAAAAAATTTTGGGGAGGAAAAAATATGTCAAAGAAAATTTTAATAGGGATAGTTGTAGTAGCAGTAATAGCAATAATTGCTGTAGTGGTTGTTATGCAAAATAAGTCAAATAATACTGACGAGGCAAATAAAAATGAGGTAGCAAATAAAGTTGAAGAACAAGAAAATAATAGTACAGAAAATAATAATGAAGAAACGGCAAATATAGAAGGATCACTTGAAGAAATAATGGACAAGTTATATGTTGGAATACCTGATGAAGAGCGTCCAACAATGTTAGAGAGTAGAGAAGTAACAAAAGAAGATATAGCAAATTATGTAGGAACAAGTGATATTGATTTTAAAGAAGCTTTAGTTAGTGAACCAGGAATAAATGTTATTCCACATTCAGTAGTTCTACTTAGATTAAATGATGCAAAAGATGCAAGTGATGTTGTAGCAAAGATAAAAGAAAATGCAAATCCAAGAAAATGGATATGTGTTGAAGCAGAAAATACAATAGTAAAAAGTAAGGGAGATTTAGTAATTCTAATCATGTCTAATGAATTAGCTGAAACAATAGATACTAATTTCGAAGGTCTAAAATAATGGTATTTTCAAGTATCATATTTATATATTACTTTTTGCCATTGCTACTTATAGTATATTATATACTTCCAAGAAAATTTCGTAATATAGCTTTATTAATATTTAGTTTAGCATTTTACTTTTATGAAGAAAAAAATGTAGTATTAATAATTTCATGTATAATGAATTATTTTCTTGGAAGATTAATAGGAAAGAAAAAGAATAAACTATATTTAGCTTTGGGAGTAATAGCTAATGTTACTATACTAGGATACTATAAGTATAGTAACTTTTTTATAGAGAATTTTAATAATATAGCAAATGTAAATATTACATATCTAAATGTTATTTTACCACTTGGAATAAGCTTTTTTACATTTCAAAATATTAGTTATTTAATTGATGTATATAGAGGGGAAACAAAAGTACAAAAAGATATTCTAAAATATGGAACATACATAACTTTATTTCCTCAACTAATAGCTGGACCAATAGTAAGATATAAAGATGTAGATAAAGAGTTAAGCGATAGGAAAGAAAGTTTTGATGATTTTGCAAATGGTGTAAAGCGTTTTGTGGTGGGACTTTCTAAAAAAGTGTTATTAGCAAATACCATAGGTAATATGTGTGTTATCTTAGATGGATTAACAAGTAAAACTATAGTATCACATATTTTGCAAGCAATAGGCTATACATTCCAAATATATTTTGATTTTTCAGGGTATAGTGATATGGCAATCGGTTTAGCATTAATGCTTGGATTCCATTTTAAAGAGAACTTTAATTATCCGTTAATAGCAACAAGTGTTACAGACTTTTGGAGAAGATGGCATATATCACTATCATCATTTTTTAGGGATTATGTATATATACCATTAGGAGGAAATAGAGTAAGCAAAATAAAATGGATACGAAACCTTTTAGTAGTATGGCTTTTAACAGGATTTTGGCATGGAGCAAGCTGGAACTTTATACTATGGGGATTATATTTCTTTGTATTTTTACTAATAGAAAAAGTATTTTTAAGCAAATATTTAAAAGGTGGTTTATTCTCTCATATATACACATTAGCTATAATTATTGTTAGCTTTGTAATATTTAATATGCCAGATTTAAGCAGTATAGGAAATTTTATGCAAAATATGTTAGGTATGAATAATTTACAATTCGCGAATAAAGAAACAATATATTATTTAAGAAATTATATAATTTTATTAATAATTGCAAGTATTGCTTCAACACCAATAATAAAAGCAATTGTAAACAAAATCAAAGAAAAGAAAATATTAAATAAATTAGTAAGTATTGCAGAACCAATATGCTTCATTGGATTACTAACAATATGTACTGCAACACTACTTTCAAGTTCATTTAATCCATTTATATATTTTAGGTTTTAAGGAGAGCTAATGAAACAAAAAATAATATCAATATCTTTTGTAATATTTATATTTACTTTTAGTATATTAAGTTTTATATTTAAAGACCAAGAGTATTCAAAATTTGAAAGACGAAAATTAGCAAAAATGCCAGCATTTAACAGCGAATTTACAAGTAACTTAGAAGAATATTTGGTAGATCAATTTCCATTTAGAAATGAATTTATAAACTTAAATTCAAAAGTAAGTAGGAATATATTGCAGATGCAAGGTCATAATAATGTATATGTAATAAATAATACAATATATGATATAAACTATCCAATGAACGAAAAAAATTGTAATGATTTTTGCGAAAAAATAAATTACATAATAGAAAATGATTTACAAGACTCAAATGTATATTATTCAATAATACCAGATAAAGAATATTTTTTAGATGATGAAAAATATTTAAAAACAGATTATAATTTATTGCAAGATAAAATTAAATTAAAAGCTAAATATATAAATATAATGAATGAACTAACAATTGATGATTATTATAGAACAGATATACATTGGAAACAAGAAAACTTGGATAAAATAGTAAAAAAATTAGTAACAGAAATGGGAAATAATTATATAAAAACTGAAAACCAATATAAAGAATATAATAGTTTTTATGGTGCATCTTATTCAAAGACAGGCGAAAAGCTTGAAGCAGATTCAATACTGTATGCACAAAATGATTATATAAAAAGTGCCATAGTAGATTATTTAGATTATAATATTAACACTATATATAATGAG
>CANRAB010000077.1 GCA_947628475.1 uncultured Clostridia bacterium | reverse complement strand
CTGCACGTACGGTTCTGTATAGGGGCTAGTGTCGTGAGGCACTTGTCTACTAAACTATATGAGTAAAAAAATATATATCATACATCTGTGAAAACACAGGTGTATTTTTTATGGAGATGATGTATATGGAAATATTAAGAAGTAAAGAGGAAAAAAGAATTTTGACAGAACATATTGTAGGTATAGAAGATGAGTATTATAAATTACAAAATAAAATCATACCATGTGCAATACTATGGTATGAAAATACTAAAGTACTAATACCGATTAATTATCTAGGAGTAAAAAGACAGAGTAAATCCTTAATAAGAGGCATGATTGGTGCAAAGGTGGATTTCATTGTAATTGAATATGATGAAATTTCTAATATTGCAATAGCAAGTAGAAAAGAAGCTATGGAATTAAGACAAAGAATTGAAATACCAAAATTAAAAGAAAATGATATTGTAAAGGTAAGGATAGTTGCTGTAGCTAGAAAATATATAATTGTAGATTTATATGGTATAGAAGTAATTATACCAGTAGACAATTTAAGCCATACTTTTATTTTAAATGCAAAGGCTTATTATACTGTAGGAGACAATTTAACTGTTAGAATAAAAAAGATTAATATTGAAAATGAGACATTTGAATTATCTGCAAAAGACTTAATAGAAAATCCATATAAAAATATAAGAAAATATATAACAGAAGGAGGAGAATATATAGGAAAAGTAATAGGCTATCCAAAACAGAGAAGTGGAATAATAGTACAACTTGAAAATTCAGAAGTAACATGCCTGACAAGAGTACCTGCAAACTTTAATAACATCCCACATTTATTTGATAAAGTATTAATAAGAATATATGAAATCAAAGAGGATAAAAAACTAATATATGGTATTTTAAAAAGAATAATTACTTAATCCAGTGTTTAGTTATTTTGTGCATATAATGAGAGGTGAACATTAACTTACAATATTACAAATATTACAAAAATATGAAATTTGTATTACAAATGATAAAATCATTTACAGTGAAATAAAAAAATGTTAAAATAAAATAGAAAATGAAAGAAAAAGTATATAGAAAAACAAAGCAAGAAGGAGAAAAACAAAATGGAAAAGGCTGAAACCCTTGGGGCTCTACACACACACACACACACACATTATGTTTACAAAAAGAATTAAATAAAGAATTTAAGAAACAAGGCTATAATATAAAAAATGTAGCTAATATCTTGTTATGCCAAAAAAATTTAACATACAAAAAGACAAATAAATTATATATAATATATAGGAATATAAAAGTTGATATACTAAAAGTACGAAGAAAAGCATTACAGTTAGAATATGAAAACTGTAGTAATATTTCATAGGCTTTTGGTATGTCAACTTTTTGTTGTTTTGTTGTCATAGACAACAAGGTTCCTAGGTAGGGTTCTTATATATTTAATATTTACTTTTACATATAAAGTTTAATAAAAAAATAAAAAATTTACAAGAAAGATATTGTAAAACAAAGTGTTATAATGTAAAATAAAATTATAGGCAAAAGAGAATTTACAAAAGGAAGAAAAGTTTTAATAAATAAAAGATACAAAACTAAAAAAGAAAACAAAGGAGGTTGAGGTAGAGAGAAGAAAAACAATAAAAAAGAAAATATTGCAAAATTAAAAATGCAAAAAATACGATTTTAGTATTTACAATAACAATAAAAATGGGAGGAAGAAAGTATGAAGAGAAAGAAAGAAAATAAAAAAGAAAGAGGAATAACATTAATAGCGTTAGTAATTACCATAATAGTAATGTTAATATTAGTAGCAGCAACAATAAACATAACATTAAATGCAGGAATATTTGAAAAGGCAGGAGAAGCAGTCGAGAAAACAAAGATAGCAATGGAAGATGAACAAAGCCAAATAGATAATGCAGTAAAGGAAATGGATAGAATAATGCAAGAAAATTGTAATCACGACTGGGGAGAATGGGAAGACTATGGAGAAGAAGATATGCAAAAAAGGACATGTAAAAAATGTGGAAAAGAGGAAACACAAAAAAAGAAAGAATATTTGCCAACAACAGGTGACCCTTATATAGGTTGTTATGCTGACCTTAATGGGGATCATAAAATTACTGTGGAAGCTGACGGAATAATTTACGCAGACTTGGCACATTCAGCAGAGGGAGAATGGACGGAAAATAACAACAGTGGTTACAAGTACGAGGCATTAGACACAAGCAGTTTAAAAAGTTATGAAATAGTGGGACAATGTAAGGGTCTATTTGGAGAAAAGGAAGAAGTAGATATAATAGCTGCAGTAGAAGGCACAGGAACTGAAGATAGATTTTACGTAATGGCATTAAGAGATTTAGATGATAAAACACATTATTGGTATTATAATGCATATGGAAAATTAAATAATTTAGTAGGTAGCGATAAAATTAATTTTACAGAAGATAGTGGAAAACAGAATACTACGGACATGTTGGCTATTTATGGAAAATCGGTAGGCGAGGGTGGATATGGAGAATCGTATACTGGCGATTTATGGGGAATGGAAGAATTAAAAGATAAGAATAAAGCAAATAATGGGGGATGGTTTGTTCCATCAAGAGCTGAATGGTCCGCTTTCGGAGCCATGCTTTGGACTAAGAAAAACATTACGAGCCAGACTTATAACACATATCTAAAGGGCTTCTACTGGTCATCTTCGCAGGACAGTACTCGCGACGCATGGTGCGCGAACTTCTTCCGCGGCTATATGGACAGCTACGGCGTCAACTACGACAACTATGTGCGCCTTAGTGCGACTTTCTAGTTTTGTAAAAAACTAGAAAGTAAATTGAGCGTTATGTTAATAACGCTCTCGTCCAAACCGAGAATATGCTTCGTAAGAAGTTCTCGGTTTGGACATAGATAAAAAATATTGTATGAAAGAAAAAAATATGGAAAAACAAAACATTGGTAAAAAAAATTATTGGACACAAACAAGAGTAGATGAGGCATCTAAAAAAATAAACCGAGACATATATGAAAGAAATAGACAAGCTCCCATACATATAAAAATAGATGACTTGTCCATTTATATTAATGATAAAATTACAAGGAGAGGAATAGCAAAAGGTTTAGTTTCAATTCAAGAAGACTTAAATAAGAATATTTTAGAAGTAGAAAAAAGAACAGTAGAGGCTCTAATAGTAAACAATAAACAAAAACAGTATACAAGTCTTTTACGAGCGAAACAAATTATAAAAGTTGAAATATGGACAGATATAAGATTTTTAATGATAAATAAAGCCATAACGCCAGGAGAAATAAGCGAATTAATTAGGAAACAATTAGAAATAGATAAAGATTTAAATAGATGGATAACATCTATTCGGAGATGCTATATCCGCTAAAAGGTAAGATTAGCAAACTTTTATTATTTAAATAAAGTTATTTAATATAATGAAAGTGGTTGCCCCACCAATTACTTGGTATTTTCAAAAGTTGGGCAATAAATAATGTGTAAGGCGTAGTCGTTTGGGTTTAAGTTTAGGACTACTACTGGTCATCTTCGCAGAACAATACTAACAACGCATGGAACGCGAACTTCAACAACGGCTATATGAACAACAACAACGTCAACAACAACAACTATGTGCGCCTTAGTGCGAGTTTCATTATATTATTTAATTAAATACCTTTCATTTTAAAGTATTTATTTATATAAAGGAAGAATTTATGGAAGATAAAATATCATTTGAAGAAATATATGAAGCATATAATTTATGTTTGAAAAATAAAAAAAGAAAATTAGGAACATATAAATTTGTAAATGATAATGTATGCGCAAATTTAATGAATTTGGTTGATAGCTTAAATAATCGCACTTATATGCCACGAACTTCAAATTGTTATGTAATTACTGAACCAGCATTAAGAGAAATTTATGCAGCTCAATTTAGTGATAGAGTTATACAACATTTTTATATGAAAGAAGTTGAAAATATTTTAGAAAGAGAGTTAATTGATGGATGTTGCTCTTGTAGAAAAGGAAAAGGAACAGGATATGCATTAGAACTACTGAAAAAATATCTTGTGGAAACTTCAAATCGTGGAAAAAGAGATTGCTTTTATTTGAAAATTGATTTATCAGGTTACTTTATGTCTATTAATAGAAAACAAGTAAGTGAAAAATTTTCAAGATTAATTGAAGAAAAATACAAGGGAAAACATAAAGAATCATTGCTTTATTTAACACCTTTAATATTTGAGAATAATCCTGCATTAAATTGTAAATATAAATGTAATGAAAAAGTAAGAGAGAAAGTACCTGAGCGAAGAAAAATGAAAAAAGAATCTTCTTATGGAATGGCAATAGGAAATCTAACTGCACAAGCAGGTAGCAATTTAAACTTAAGCGAGTTTGATAAATATATAGTAAACAACTTATGTCTAAAATTGTATATAAGATATGTAGATGATATAGTAATTGTTTCAGATAGTAAAGAAAAGCTAATAAATGCAATACCATTAATAGTAAAAAAACTTGAAGAAACACATCAAGTTATGAATGTAAAAAAGACAAAAATTGATACTGCATATCACGGTGTACCATTTTTAGGGAAAATATCATATCCGTATGGATATCAAAAAGCAAGTAAAAAAGTTATTATACGTACATGTCAAAAAGCGGAGAAAATGGAATATATTAGTCAAGATAATTTATTAGCAAAAACTAATTCGCAAATAGGATATTTAAAGAAATATAATTGTAAGAAACTTATTGCACATTATATAAGTATGTTACCTAAAAAAGTTGAAAGAGTTGTAAGATTTGATAATGATGAATGTAAGTTTAAAAAAATTTTATAAAGCTTTATTGCAAAGAATAAAGAAACATATATACAACTTAGTTGAATAAAATTAAAAGAGGTATTTTTTATGTGGGTATCAGATGTAGGTAGAAAAAGAAGATTAAGAAATGTACTAAACTGCTGATGCAGTGGTCGTAATAAATGAAGAAGAACATAAAATGGAAATGTACAGATTAGAATTTAATGTTGAAATAAATAATCAACAAATTATATAATAAGTCCAAATGGACTTTATTTTTTTGTAAAGGAGATTCAAGTGTATGGAAATAAAAGATAAAGAAACAAAAATAGTAAATTTTATAGAGGAATTTGGATGTGTAACAGAAGAACAATTAAAACAATTATTTGAATGTGATAAAATTGCTATAAAGAATATATTACACTACCATTTTATAAATAAAAAAGGAAATATTTTAGTACATAAACAAAAGAGTATTGATAATAAAATAATTGCAGCAATAGATGTATTGTGTGAATATAAAGGACGATATAAGTATTTTTATAAAAACTTTGAACCAATATATATTAGTTTTCTGGGTAAGAATAATGAATTATATGACATAATAGTAACAGAAAAAGCAGATGAGAGAGGAGTAATTAAACTTTTAAAAAACAAAACAAATTGGAATGCAGACAAAATAATTTTATTATTTGAAGATACAGAAATGTTAAATAAAATTGATATTAATATTCCATATCTCTATTGTATATATCCACCGATAAAGATAGTAGAAAAAATTTAATAAGAAAAGTATTTACATAGAAATAAAAAAATGGTAAAATAAAAACAAATAAGAAATTAAAAAAACAAAAGGAGAAAAATATGGAAAACTGTGAAACCTGGTGTTAAGATAGATTTTGGACACAAAAGCGTAGAAATGATATAATTGTTTTATACGCTTAGAAGGGAGTGTTCAA
>CANRAB010000076.1 GCA_947628475.1 uncultured Clostridia bacterium | reverse complement strand
TCATCATACTTTCCAATATAAACTTCATATCCACGTCTTAACAATTCAAGGTAAACTACATTTTCTAATATATGTCCCATATCTTTACCAGAACCTTGACCTAACATATAATATCTAAGTCCTATATCTACAGCATAATATTTTTCTTGAGTTTTTAAAAACTCTTTTCCTTTTATATCATATCTGTTTGCTTTATATACAATATAACTATCTATTAGTGCTTGAACATAGGTTGATACTGTATTATATGAATTATTTTTTTCAAGTCCTTCAATGTTATCGCTTATGTTTTTCATACTAGTTCTATTTCCTATGTTATCATATAAATATTTAGTTACTCTTTCTAGTGTATTCTTATCAGTTATCCCTTTTCTTTGCATTACATCTTTGAATAAAATTGTATTATATATTCCATCTAAAAACAAATTTATATTTTCTGGATTTATTTTGAATAACTGGGTAGCTTGCGGAAATGAGCTATATTGTAGGTAATCTCTAAATTTTCTTGATAAGTCTGTTTTATCTTCAAATGCTGACAAATATTCTTTAAATGATAACGGCAACATTTTAATTTCTATATATCTTCCTGTAAGTAATGTTGCAAGTTCTGATGATAAAAGCCAAGCATTTGAACCAGTTATATATAAGTCAACATCTTTATTAATGAAAAGACTATCTACTGTTTTTTCAAATTCACCAACTCTTTGAACTTCGTCTAAAAATATATATGTTTTTTTCCCTTTTACTAATTTTGACTTTAAGTAATCATATAACTTTTTTCTATCTTGCAATTCTTCATAATCTGCATCTTCAAAATTGATTGATATAATTTGATTTTCTTCTACTCCCTTCTCTTTTAAATAGTCTTGAAATA
Organism: uncultured Clostridia bacterium; assembly: GCA_947628475.1. Lineage (GTDB taxonomy): Bacteria > Bacillota > Clostridia > TANB77 > CAG-508 > UMGS1781. Next base: position 5,075 of record CANRAB010000076.1, on the reverse strand, counting down.
ACTCTAATAAAGTAGATTTACCACACCTTCTAATTCCTGTTATTACTTTTATAATTTGTTGATCTTTGAAGTTTTTTAATATAGATAGATAATCTTCTCTCTTTATTTTCTCCATAAAATCTCCTCCAATTAGTTTTATTATAAATACTACAAGGTTATGTTCTTATTATACTCTTTTTCCTTATTATAGTCAAGTTTTTTCAAAATTATGAAAAAACTTTTGATTTTTGTTAAGTTTTTTCAACATGTACTTCTGTAAAAGTACTCTTCATTTTCAATACCCAAGTTCTCATCTCTTCACTACTTACCCATATAGTACAATTATTTGGAACACTATTAAATATGGTAGAATCAGCATCACTATTATTATTTATTGTCCAGCCTTTTAAATTCAAGTTAGTCAATGCGGTACAGCCAAAAAACATTAATCTCATTGACGTCACATTACTTGTATTGAAATTGCTTAAATCTAAGCTAGACAAAGCTATGCAATTACGGAACATCTGTGACATTCCTGTTACATTACTCGTATCAAATGAGCTTACATTTAAGTCTTTCAAAGCACTACAACCGTTAAACATACCTTCCATAGTTGTAACATTTTCAGTATTAAAGTTTCTTAAATCTAGCTGAGATAATACAGTACATCTAGCAAACATTTGACACATATTTGTCACTCTCCTTGTATCAAATGAAATCACATTAAGTTCACTTAAACTTTCACAACCCCAAAACATATTTAACATACTTGTAACATTACTTGTAATAAATGAGCTGACATTAAGATCTTGTAAACTTTTACATCCAAAAAACATAGCAGTCATAGTAGTAACTTTACTTGTATCAAAGTTTTTTAAATCTAACTTTTCTAAGTTTGAACAATTCCTAAACATATATTTCATATTCGTTACATTTTTTGTTACAAAGTTTTCTATATTTAATGTCTTTAATGCTTCACATCCAGAAAACATTTGACACATATTTATCACATTACTTGTATTAAATAAACTCAAATCAAGTTCCTTTAAGCTTTTACAACTACAAAACATGGATTGCATTCTTTCTACATTATTTGTATATAAATTACTTAAATTTAATTCCGTTAATCCACTACAACCATAAAACATAAAAGCCATATTATTTGCACTACTCGTATCTAATCCATTTACATCTAAACTTTTTAAACCACTACTCTCTCTAAACATAGAATGCATGATTATTACATTACTTGTTTTTAGGTTTTCTAACCCTTCTATTGTTATTTCTTCGTTTAAGTTACTTCCTATATTCCTAAACAAACTAGTTGAATTTGCATTTGCCACTACTCCTCCTTCTTGTCCTATTGTTACTTTATAACATGGCTGTCCATCTTTGCCCGTTTCTTCTTCATACCATGCTAATATAATGCCTTCCTTCTTTGTTCCAACATCCCAACAGTTTTCCTCATCTGCTTTTTTTCCATCTCTTGTACTTTTTATTGTTATACTTTTTATTCTTCCTCTTGGTACTTCTGTATTTCCTAAAAATCCTGACTCTGCTGTTGTTTCCTGACTTGTATTAACTAATGTCATAAACTCTTGTATATAATATTCTCCATATATCTTTTCTACAACATTATTTCCTACTTTCACTTTTATCCATAAATAATAATATCCTGTTGTTTGATCTCCACTATCTATTATTGTAGTTCGACTTATGCTGATTTCTTCTTCATTTCCATCATCATCTTCTTCTTCATCTTCAAATTGCGCATTTTCATAAACACTTGGTGCTGTTGTTTCATCTGTATTCCACGCATATTGAACAGTAACTTTTTTGTTTTCTTTTACATTATAGTTTTTTATTGTTATTTCTACTTCTTGTACTTGTTTTATGCTTAAATCACTTTCTTTATCTGCTATTACAGCTACTTTGTCTATCTCCCCTTCTTTTCCCAAATATTCTATACTTCCATCATCTTTTACTTCATATGCTCTTTTGCTTGGAAACACTACTAAAAAGCTTCCATCATTCATATCTTCTACTTTTGTGTCTGTATTTCCTGTCATACTATCTAATTCATTTTGTAGCTCTTCTTGACTCAATATCCAATTATTATTTATTTTCGCTGTCATTGAAGCGATATTTAATATTTCTTTTTCTCTTGCTATCTCTGTCTCTATTATAGCTTCTCTTGCTTTTTTGAATATGCCTCCGCTTATTGTTACTTGTATTGTTACTGCCACTAATATTAACATTACTATTATTGTTATTACTAGTGCTATTAACGTTATTCCTCTATTTTCTTTCTTTTTTTCTCTCATATGTTTTCCTTCTTTCCTTTTATTTTTAATTTACATTTGCTTATCTAAAATTCTAACGTCTTTAAAGTTTGATTTTTAATCTGCCAAACTTTGCTTGAAAGTTAAAAAAAATTGATGCAATTAAAACTTACGAAGTATTATTGCAAGGATATTCCTTAAGCTTTTTACTTCGCAAAATTTTTGCATCAATTTTTTTACACACATATATATTATGTAGCAATTTTTCTACTTTATTTATTACATTATTTGAGTATGATAAATAAGCTATATCTTTTAAATTATAGCTCTCTCTCTCTCTCTCTCTCTACAATATCAATGGTTTCACAGTTTTCCATATTTTTCTCCTTTTGTTTTCTTATGATTTCTTATTTGTTTTTATTTTATTATTTTTTTATTTCTATGTCAATACTTTTTTTATTTTTAACATAAATTTCATAATCTTTCTTTTTATTTCTAACACCCTTTGTTTTCCAATATTGGATAAATAATTTTTTTACTAATTCCAATTTATTCCTCTACTTCCAATTGGTAAGCCCCATGGTTCTCCCTGTATTGAACCTTTTGTTTTATTTATTTGTACATTTGTTAAATTTTCACATTTTTGAAAGCAGTTTACTCCTATTTTTTCAACACTACTTGGTATACTTAAAGTTTTTAGTCCAATACAAGCATAAAAAGCTCTTTCTCCTATTTCTTCTACACCATCTGGTATATTAATCTTCTTCATAGTTTGAACATAATAAAATGCCAGATCACCAATTATTTTTACCGTTCCTGGAAGTTCGAGTTCGTTAGCTTGACTCTTATCCAATAATTTCACCACTTTTGTTTTATTTTTATCATATAATATTCCATCCGCAAATGAATAGTTCTCATTATCACCAGATATAGTTAAATTTTTTACATAAATAGTATTCCACCCAAAAGCACCAGGCGAAATCATATCAACATTTTCTCCGATGTATAAGCTTGTAACTTTCGTACAACGAATACTATTTTCTGCTAAAGTAGTAAGACTATTAGGAAATGTTATGTCAGTTACATTATTTGCCTTTTTCGTAGAAAATCCACCAGAGCCAATCTTAGTAACTCCTTCTCTAATCGAAATCGTTCCAGTTTCATCTTTAAAATAATATACAAGTTCTTCTCCATCTTTACTATATATTACTTTATCTTCTACCTTATAATTTTTATTATTTGATGATATCTCTATTTCAGATATTGCAGATGAAAAAAAGGCTGTATCAATATTTCTTACACTTTCTGGTATAATTATTTTCGTTACATTTGAGTAATTAGAAAGGAGGTTTCCTGATAAAGAAGTAATCCCATCTGGTACTGTGAATGTATTGTTTTCTATCAAACCTGAACCATCTAATATAAAAATCAGAGTAGTTTTTGTTGCATTCATTAATACTCCATCTGTTATAGCATAACTCTTATTTTCTTCACTAATATCTAAATTTTTCAATTTTATACATCCTGAGAATGTAGTTGTAGACATACTCGTTACAGTTGAAGGAATTTTTACGGCATATAAATTCACACAACCACTAAATAAATTACTATCTAATTTAGAAACACCTTCTGGAATATCTATACTCGTTAGACTGGTACAATTAGAAAATACTAATGCATTTAACCCTGTAACATTCCCTGATAAAACTACATTACTTAAATTAGTGCAATTTTCAAAAGCAGATTGTCCCACATCTTTTACTGTTTCTGGTAAAATTACTTCCCTTAAATTTGTACAATTATAGAACGCATTTACCCCTATTTTCTCTAATCCCTGATTTCCTTTCGTTTGTATTTCTATTAGTTCTATGCTTGGATTATTATAAAATGCATTTTTGGCTATTTCTTTTACTGTATATGGTATTATTACTTTTTTTATTCCTTCTACCTGAGCAAATGCTCCTTCACCTATCGTTGTTACTGTGCTTGGTACTGTAAATGTTCCATCTTCACTTAATATACTTAAGTTATCGTTATCTGATAATAATACACCGTTTTCTATTCTTATCATTTTGTTTATTCCTAAATCCTTTGCCCAATCTATTTCTTTTTCACTTCCTGTAAACATTATTTCTCCATTTAATATTTCTACCTTTTCCTTCATGCTTTCACTTATACTCGGCATTACATCTTCTATTGTTCCATCTTCTACATATTGCACTGGATCATAATATAACCATTGTTTATTTGCGCTCAAACTTGATTCATCAAATTCAAATGACTCTATCTTTTTTTCCCATTTATACATTGCTAATTCTTCTTGTAATTTTGATAACTCTGTTTTGAATGTTGCTTCTCTTGCCTTTTCAAATATTGGTCCATTTATAACTACATTTATTGTTGTTGCTACTAATATTAACATTACTATTATGGTAATTATTAACGCTATCAACGTTATTCCTTTATTTTCTTTCTTTTTTTCTCTCATATGTTTTCCTTCTTTCCTTTTATTTTTAATTTACATTTGCTTATCTAAAATTCTAACGTCTTTAAAGTTTGATTTTTAATCTGCCAAACTTTGCTTGAAAGTTAAAAAAAATTGATGCAATTAAAACTTACGAAGTATTATTGCAAGGATATTCCTTAAGCTTTTTACTTCGCAAAATTTTTGCATCAATTTTTTTACACACATATATATTATATAGCAATTTTTCTACTTTATTTATTACATTACTTGAGTATGATAAATAAGCTATATCTTTTAAATTATAGCTCTCTCTCTCTCTCTCTCTCTACAATATCAATGGTTGAATC
>CANRAB010000075.1 GCA_947628475.1 uncultured Clostridia bacterium | reverse complement strand
AAAAATTTTATAATCTAATAAAAAAATATAAAATTAAATTGGAATCAAAAAATTCAATAAAATAAATATTTTAAAAACTTCTATCAAAAGTTCTCCTACAAAAAATTTATGCTATCTCATAAAATATATAAAATTGAAATATTTGTTAATATATGATAAAATCTAAATAGATGACATAGATAAAATAACCCATTATGGAAAACGAAAAAATTTTTTAGAAAAAATTAAAAATAAAATATATCTCCTTTAAAGAAATAGTAGCAATAATATTTATATTAAGAAAAATATTAATTTTAAATATTAGAAAAATAGTGAAAGTTTTTAAAAATCTTCTAAAGTATAAGTATTAAGTTAAAAAAAGATAAATTATAAATAAAATTTGTATTATGTATTCTATTGACAACATAAAAAATAAAATATATAATTTCACTATAAATTTTATAAGTGAGGTTAATATATGGCAACATACAATACATACCAATTCAAAGATATAAAACTTGGAATGGAACAAAGTTTTAATGTAGAAATTACAGAAGAAACAATGAACAAATTCTTAGAAATAACGGGAGATGTAAATCCTCTACATAATGATTTAAAATATGCCAAATCACAAGGAAATAAAGAAAAAGTGGTATATGGAATGTTAACATCATCCTTTTTATCAACATTAGCAGGAGTTTATCTACCGGGGAAATATAGTTTAATTCACAGCGTAGAGGTCATATTTAAAAAGCCTGTATTTATTTCGGATAGTCCTTTATCGGTAAAGGGAAAAGTAACAGAAATAAATGATGACTTTAAACAAATTACAATAAATGTTTCAATATTCAATAGAAAACAAGAAAAGGTATTAAGGGGAATTATGAAAGTAGGTGTTTTAGATGCAAAATAAAGTATTATTAGTAACAGGGGCATCTTCCGATGTAGGAGTACAATTAATTACAGAAGTAGCAAAAAATTACGATTATATCATTGCACACCATGTGAATGATAATGACAAATTAGTGACATTAAAAGAAAAATTAGGAGATAAGCTAGTTTTAATATATGGAAATTTTTTAGATGAAAAAGGAACCAATCAATTTGTCGAAGAAATAAAGAACACAGGAAAGATTCCTACACATATCGTTCATTTACCAGCAGGAAAATGTGAAAATATAAAATTTGGAAAAATGAGTTGGGAAAATTTTAATAAAGACATTAACATTGCATTACGCTCTTTAGTTATTATATTAAATAACTTTTTACCAATAATGGCACAAAAAAAAGAAGGAAAAGTAGTAGTTATGCTAACATCTTATACATTAAATATTCCGCCAAAATTTCTTTCAAGTTATGTAACAACAAAATATGCTCTACTAGGTTTAGTAAAAGCATTAGCAAATGAATATGCTGGAAAAGGAATTACAATAAATGGAGTTTCACCAAGTATGATGGAAACAAAATTTTTAGAAAATATACCAGATTTAATTATACAGCAAAATGCAATAAATAGTCCAACAGGCAAAAATTTATCAGTTAACGATGTAATTCCAATGTTCAAATTTCTATTATCAGATGATGCAAACTGCATTACAGGGCAAAATATGGCAATTACAAATGGAAATATAATGTAATAAAAAAAGGATGGTTTCTAATGAGATAGAAATTATCCTTTTTATATATTATACCAAAAATTCTACAAAAAAATTCATAAAGTTCTATACTTTACGAAATACTTACTTATTATAATGCAAAAAATGTCAAAAATCAAGTACAATTTCAGAAATTTTGTCGAAAATACCATTAAATAGTTTTCATAATATCAATATCAAAGATAAAAGTATGAATTTAATAAATAAAATTAAACAAAAACTAGTGTAAAACAAATAATTGTTTGTTTTACACTAGTTTTTTGCTTGTAAATGGCTATTTATACCTTTCGTAAAGTATAGAACTTTATGAAAAAGCCAAAAGGTAATAAAAGGGGGAAAATGTATGAGTTTGACGAGTTTAGTCTTCTTATTATTTTGTGTTATAACAGTACTAATATACTTTATAGTACCAAAAAAATTTCAATGGATTATTTTACTAATAGCAAGCATTATTTTCTTATTTTATGATAATTTACATATAGGAACAATATTGCAAGCACTAGTAATACTTATTCCAAGTTATATATTAGCTAGAAAAATAGAAAAGCATGCTAATACAAAACAAGGAAGAACACTTTTAACTATAGGAATACTAATCATTTTAGGACAACTAATTTATCTAAAATATACAAATTTATTTTTAGCAACAGCCAATCACATATATAATTTATTTCACATCAACTACCAATTTAAATTTGTAGAAAGAAATTCATTAATTGGAATTAGTTATTATTCTTTAATCATGATTGGATATTTAGTAGACGTATATAGAGGAACATGTAAATCACAGAAAAATATATTAAAATGTGCTTTATTCATGTCATATTTTCCAATATTAACATCAGGACCATTTATACGATATGGTAGTGTAGGAGAAGAATTATATAAAGGACACAAACTTCATTATGAAACTTTAACTAGAGGACTAGTCAGAATTTTATGGGGACTTTTTAAAATATTAGTCATTTCTCAAAGAATAGGAATGTATGTAGACACTGTTTACAGCAATTTAAATACATTTACAGGCTATTTTACGGTATTAGCTGTAATACTATTTACCACACAACTATATACAAATTTCTCTGGCTCAATTGATGTTATTATGGGAATATCAGAAATAATTGGAATAAAGTTACCAGAAAACTTTACATTGCCATTTTTCTCTAGAACTATTACAGATTTATGGAGAAATTGGCATATTACATTAGGAGCATGGCTTAGAGATTATATTTTTTATCCGCTATTAAAATCAAATATGATGCAAAAATTAGCTCAAAAATGTAAGAAACTATTTGGTAAAAAAGCAGCAAAAAAAATACCATTGTATCTTTCTATGTTAATTATGTGGATTATCATTGGAGCATGGCATGGCGGAGCCTATAAATTTATTATTGGCTCAGGATTATTACAATTTTTCTATATGTTTATAGAAGATACATTACGGACCAATTTCTAAAAAAATCAATAACAAATTAGGAATTAACACAGAAGTTTTTAGTTATAAACTATATCAAGTAATACGAACCTATTTATTATTCTCATTTTCTATGATTTTCTTTAGAGCTTCTAGTATATCGCATGCTATGGAAATTATCAAAGCAATGTGCACATGGAATTTACAAACCATATTAGATAAAGAATTTCTAATAAGCGTATTACCTAATATAGGATTAGATTTATATGATTTAGCACTTTTAATAGTCTCTCTACTTGTCTTATTTATAGTACAATTATTAGCACGTAGAGGAGACGTTAGAGAAAAACTACTAAAACAAAACATTGTATTTCGATGGGGAATTCTTTACACTCTAATATTTTCTATTATCATATTTGGATGTTATGGAGTAGGTTATGATCCAACAGCATTTATATATAGGCAGTTCTAAAATAAAAAATATAAACGAAATTTATACCTTTGCAAGTACATAAAAGTGAAGGAAAGAAAGGATGCATGGTAAATAATGAAGAAAAAAACTATAAAAGCAGTAATATTTTTACTTTTTTTTGCCATTTTATTTTATATTGTATTTAATTTACTTTGGTTGTATCCAACTCCAATCTCTACTTTTTACGATGAACCTAAAGACTCCATTGATATTATTTATATAGGTAGTAGTAATGTTATTACTCATTTTAATACAACACTAGCTTACAATTTATATGGATATAAAACATACAATTTTTCTACAGATACACAACCATTTGCATTAGTGAAACATTTATTAAAAGAAGCAAAAGAATATCAAACACCATCTTTATATGTAGTAGACTTAGCATTAGCTGCATACGATTCAAGCAGTTTTGATGAAACAGGATTTAGAAAAACAATAGATTCAATGAAGTTTTCAAATATTAGAACGGAAGCAATAAATGAAGCATTGAGTTATAAAAAAGAAATAAAAAAAGATGAATATATTAATTGGTATTTTAGTTTTTTAATGTACCATAATAGATGGAAAAGTTTAAAAAAATTTGATTTTATAGGTGATGTAAATTTTTATAAAAGTTACCTTTTTGTAGATTATACTACAAAAGTAAATCCACAAGAATCATACATATGGACAAAAGATTTAAAACCAATGACAGAAGAAAGCAAAGAAATTTTATTAAATCTAATAGATTATATAAAAACAAATAACTTAAATGTATTATTTGTTATACCTCCAAGATATTTTGAAGAAGAAAAAGTGATGCAATTAAATGATGTTACTAGAATTCTACAAGAAAATAGTTTCAATGTTATTAATTTTAATACATTAGAAGATTTTAAAGTAGATTTTTCTACAGATTTTTATAACGAAGCACATTTAAATGTAAAAGGAGCAACTAAATATACCTTATATTTTAGTAAATATCTAAAAGAAAATTATGAACTAAAAGATAAAAAGGGGGGTAATCAAGAAAACGATTTATGGAATAGAGAATACGAGAGATTTAAAAAAGATTATAAAAAATTAACTAACCAGAATTTTGAAGAACTATTAGAAGAAATAAATACAAAATAAAAATTAACTATTAATACCTAAAATGAATGAAGAAAGGATTAAAATTTATAATGAAAGAACTAGAATACCCATTTGATGTAAATTACATCATGAAAAATAAAAGAAAAATAAAAAAAGAACTAATATTAAAACCAGGGCTATTAGAGAAAAACATAGCCATATTAGGTGGTTCTACTACAAGTGAAATAAAAAATATGTTAGAACTATTTTTACTAAATTATGGAATAAAGCCTACCTTTTATGAATCTGAATATAACAAGTTTTATGAAGATGCTATGTTCGGAAATGAAGAATTGGATAACTTTAATCCAGATATTATATACATACACACTACCAATAGAAATATTACAGAATACCCAACTATGTATGATGATGAAAAAATGGTAGAAGAAAAACTTAATTTTGAATATGAAAAATTTAAGAAAATGTGGGACAAGTTATTCACCAAATTCAATGCAACAATTATTCAAAATAATTTTGAATATCCATACTATCGTTTATTAGGAAATAAAGATGCGGTAGATATTCATGGAAAAACAAATTTTATAACAAGATTAAATCAAAAATTCTATGATTATGCTAACCAAACAAAAAACTTCTTTATAAATGATATAAACTATGTATCATCTTGCTATGGACTAGACAAATGGGCAAATCAGTTTTATTGGCACATGTATAAATATGCAATGGAAGTACCTGCCATTCCTTATCTATCATTCAATTTAGCTAATATTATCAAATCAATTTATGGCAAAAATAAAAAAGCCTTTGTATTAGATTTAGATAATACTTTATGGGGCGGAATTGTTGGAGATGATGGAGTAGAAAACTTAAGTATTGGACCAGAAGTACCAAGTGGACAAGTTTATACAGAATTCCAAAATTATTTAAAAGAACATAAAAGTTTAGGCGTTATATTAAATATCAACTCCAAAAATGAATATGAAAATGCAATAGCAGGCTTAAACCACCCAGCAGGAACCTTAAAACCAGAAGACTTTATTATCATAAAAGCCAATTGGAATCCTAAAAACTTAAATATAAAAGATATAGCAGAAGAATTAAACTTAGGAGCAGATAGTTTTGTATTTGTAGATGATAACCCTGCAGAAAGACAAATATGCAGAGATTATGTAGAAGGACTTTCAACACCTGAAATTGATGTACCAGAAAACTATATAAAAATTATTGATCATAATGGATACTTTGAAGTAACTAACTTTTCTAACGAAGATTTAAAGAAAAGTGAAATGTATAAAGATAATGCAAAAAGAAGCCAAATGATGGCAACCTTTGATAATTATGATGATTA
>CANRAB010000074.1 GCA_947628475.1 uncultured Clostridia bacterium | reverse complement strand
ATAAAAATGACAAAATCATCTCCATCAATATATAGCTATAGTATAGACACTATAAAACAAAAGATAGAAGATATGGAAAAATTAGGCTATAGCAAAGAAGATGTTATAAAAATGACAAAATCCTCTCCAACAATATATAGCTATAGTATAGACAATATGAAACAAAAAATAGAAGATATGGAAAAATTAGGCTATAGCAAAGAAGACATTATAAAAATGACAAAATCATCTCCATCAATATATAGCTATAGTATAGACACTATAAAACAAAAAATAGAAGATATAGAAAAATTAGGTTATAGCAAAGAAGACGTTATAAAAATTACAAAAACTTTCCCATCAATATATAGCTTAAGTATAGACACTATGAAACAAAAAATAGAAGATATGGAGAAATTAGGCTATAGCAAAGAAGATGTTATAAAAATGACAAAATCCTTGCCACAAATATATGGCTTAAGTATAGACACTATAAAACAAAAGATAGAAGATATAGAAAAATTAGGCTATAGCAAAGAAGATGTTATAAAAATGACAAAATCCTTGCCACAAATATATGGTTTAAGTATAGACAATATAAAACAAAAAATAGATTTTTACGATTCAATAGGATTACACTCATTAGCAATAATAGATACAACACTATTAATGCAAAGTACAAGCTTAAGTTATGCAAGATATATGTATTATAAAGACATAGGAATAGATATAGACGAAACAAATTATAGAAAGTTATTTATTAATCAAAAACGATTTGAACAACAGAATGGCATAACAAAAGAAGAATTATTAGAAAAATATGATTATCAAAAGTATTTAGAAAAGAAAAATACACAAGATTTAGGACAAGAAGTAGTAGATGTTTTGGAAAATACAGAGTATTTAGAAGATACAGAAGAAACAATAGGTGCACACGAAAAAAATGAAAAAATCAAATAAAGATAAAAATGTGGAGGTAAATAAATGGAAGAAATATTAAGAGGACTAGGAATAAGTGAAAATACAATAAGTCAAATGGAAGAGTTATGTCCAAATATAAAAGAACTAAGCAAAGAAGAAATAGAAAAGAAGATAGAGAAACTAAAGGAAATGAAATGTGATGATATACAGGTAAGAAATATAATAAGTAGTAATGCTATATACTTAGATAGAAGCGTTACAGATGTGGACAAGTTAATAAACACAATGAAAGACTTAGGCTTTGATAACTTAAATATACTATTAGATGGAAATCCATACATATTAAATTTAGACGACTTTGAAATAAAAAATTACATAACAAAAAGAGAAGAAAAAGGAGAATTATTAGAAGACATAGTAGATGATATGAGTACGAATCCATTCTTATTTGAAGAAATATAAAATAAAAGGAAAGAAAGATATATGGAAGAATTAAAAAAGATATTTAAAGAAATAGGTTATACAGAAGAAGAAATGAATGAAATAATAAATGATCATGGAATAAGATCATTCAAACCAGAAACTTTATTAGAAAATGTAAAAAGAAATTATAGTTTCTTTTTATCAATAGGTTATAGTAGAGAAGATGTTATAAAAATGACAAAGACTTTTCCAGTAATATATGGCTTAAGTATAGACACTATAAAACAAAAGATAGAAGATATGGAAAAATTAGGCTATAGCAAAGAAGACGTTATAAAAATGACAAAATCATTTCCAACAATATATGGCTATAGTATAGACAATATGAAACAAAAAATAGAAGATATGGAAGAATTAGGTTATAGCAAAGAAGACGTTATAAAAATGACCAAGACTTTACCAGCAATATATGGCTATAGTATAGACAATATGAAGCAAAAAATAGAAGATATAGAAAAATTAGGCTATAGCAAAGAAGACGTTATAAAAATGACAAAATCCTTGCCACAAATATATGGCTTGAGTATAGACAATATAAAACAAAAAATAGAAGATATAAAAAAATTAGGCTATAATAGAGAAGACGTTATAAAAATGACGAAGATTTGTCCGACAATATATAGCTATAGTATAGACAATATGAAGCAAAAAATAGAAGATATAGAAAAATTAGGCTATAGCAAAGAAGATGTTATAAAAATGACAAAGACTTTGCCAGCAATATATGGCTATAATATAGACAATATAAGACAAAAGATAGAAGATATGGAGAAATTAGGCTATAGCAAAGAAGATGTTATAAAAATGACAAAGACTTTGCCAGCAATATATAGCTTAAGTATAGACAATATGAAACAAAAGATAGAAGATATGGAGAAATTAGGCTATAGCAAAGAAGACGTTATAAAAATGACAAAGACTTTGCCACAAATATATGGCTTAAGTATAGATAATATGAAACAAAAAATAGAAGATATAGAGAAATTAGGCTATAGCAAAGAAGACGTTATAAAAATGACCAAGACTTCGCCACAAATATATGGCTTAAGTATAGATAATATGAAACAAAAAATAGAAGATATAGAGAAATTAGGTTATAGCAAAGAAGACGTTATAAAAATGACCAAGACTTTGCCAGCAATGTATAACTATAGTATAGATAATATAAAACAAAAGATAGAATTTTACGATTCAATAGACTTGCATTCATTAGCAATAGTAGATGCAAAACAATTAATGCAAAGTACAAGCTTAAGTTATGCAAGATATATGTATTATAAAGACATAGGAATAAATATAGACGAAACAAATTATAGAAAGTTATTTATGGGACAAAAACAATTTGAACAACAGTATGGAATAACAAAAGAAGAATTATTAGCAAGATATGATTATCAGGAATACATGAGGAAGAAAAATACACAAGATTTAGGACAAGAAGTAGTAGATGTTTTGGAAAATACAGAGTATTTAGAAGATACAGAAGAAACAATAGGAGCACATGAAAAAGATGAAACAAGTCAAAGTTCAGAAAACCAAAGTAAGTAGTGGCACTTATAATTTGAATTGGAGGTAAAACAATGGTAAATACCGAATATGCTAATGCATATAGTGAAGTTATTGAAATACTAAAATATATTTCAATAGAAGAATATAATAAAATTCCTAAAAGTAAAATTAGGTCATTTGAAGCCAATGCAAATAAAGAATATAAGTTTAAATATAATCCTAATTTAACATTAAATGAACAGGGTGTATCAAAAAGAGCAAAGGCAATTATAGCTATCCTATTTAGAGATTATTGGGCTACACCTATTCAAAAAGAAAAAATTATAGCAAAACAAAATTATGATAGAATGCAAATAGAAAAAGAAAAACAAGAAAAATATAGTAATGATAATATATTTAAAAACAAAGAAGTAAATACAAAAACAATAGAAACAAATAATAATTCAATGATAAAATATAAACAAAGTTTTTTTAGCAAGATATTAAAAAATATAAAACAAATATTTAGTAAATAATATAGAAAAAATGATGAAAGATATGTAACAAAAATATATTTTTCATCATTTTTTTGTGCCATTTGGGACTTAAGAATATCAATACATCCATTGATATTACATTAAACTGACCGTTCATTCTAATGACTTTTAAGAAAAATGAGTATAAAATATTATAGAAGAAAGGATAAAGGGGATTGTGAATGCAGGAACCAATATATGAATGCTTAAAAATAACAGATTTAAAAGATATGTTAAATAAAACGAAAGAACTATATAAAAATAATATTGCATATAAAATAAAAATTGAAAAAGATAAATATTATACGATTACACATTTAGAAGCCAGAAATATGGTAGACAGTTTAGGAACAGCTCTAATAGAAATGGGACTAAAAGGAAAAAGAATAGCAGTAATTGGAGAGAATAGATATGAGTGGCAGATAGCATATTTATCAATAGTATGTGGAACAGGTATAGTTGTTCCACTAGATAAATCCTTACCAGAAAATGAGTTGATGAATTTAATAGAACGTTCAGAAGTAGAAGCAATATTCTATTCATCAAAATATGAGGAAACTCTAAAAAGATGTGTTTTAGAAGGTGTAGGAAATTTAAAACACTTAATATCAATGGACTTAAAAGAACACAAAGAAGGTATATATTCAGAAATAGAATTAATAGAAAAGGGAAAAAAATTATTAGCAAATGGTAATAAGAAATTTTTAGATGCAAAAATCAATCCAGAGGAAATGAGTATAATGTTATTTACATCTGGCACAACAGCAGCATCAAAAGTTGTAGCACTATCACATAGAAATATTTGTTCTAATTTGATGAGTATTGCTTCAATACTTGATGTTTCAGAAAAAGATGTAATGCTTTCATTTTTGCCATTGCACCATGTGTTTGAATGTACGGTTGGATTTTTAATGGCTTTATATAAAGGAATGGAAGTAACTTTTTGTGATGGAATAAAGCATATTGTAGAAAATATGAATGAATATAAAATAACGTATATGGCATGTGTTCCAGCAATTTATGAAAACATATATAAAAATATTTTAAAGAAGTTGCAAAAGGAAGGAAGACTAGAAGAAACTAAGCAAAAAATAATAGATACAAAAGAATATAGTATGGAAGAAAAAAAGAAAGTCTTTCAAGATATACATAATATGCTAGGTGGAAATGTAAGGCTCTTAATTAGTGGAGCAGCAGCATTAAATGGTAAAGTAGAAGAAGGTTACAGAGATTTAGGTATAAATTTAGTACAAGGATATGGATTAACAGAAACCTCGCCAGTAATAGGAATGGGAAACAACAGGTATCATAAGGTAGGCTCAATTGGAAAAGCAGTACCAAATGTTGAAGCAAAAATAGAAGATGTAAATGAAGAAGGCATTGGAGAGCTAGTAGTAAAAGGTCCAAATATTATGATAGGGTATTATGGAGATAAAAAAGCTACAAATGCTGTATTAAAAGATGGTTGGTTCTACACAGGAGATTTAGCAAAAATAGATGAAGAAGGATACATATTTATTTGTGGAAGAAAGAAAAGTGTAATAGTTTTAAAAAATGGAAAAAACATTTTTCCAGAAGAGTTAGAGGGAATAATAAACAGAGTTGAAGGTGTAAAAGAAAGTTTTGTATTTGAAAAAAGAAATACAGAAGATGTAAATGATATAAAAATTTTTGCCAAAATTGTGTATGATAAAAAAATAGTAGAAGAAGCATACAAAACAAATAGCAATATAGAAATATATAATTCAATAAACAATCAAGTAAAAGCAATAAATAAAAGCTTACCGCCATATAAAGCAATTCGTGGCATTATATTAACAGAAGAACCTTTAATAAAAACAACAACCTCTAAAATAAAAAGACAAGAGGAGTTAAAAACAATAACATGGAATTAGAAGGTTTAAAAACGAAGTTTTTAGGAAGAAATTTAATTTATTATGAAAGTATTGATTCTACACAGTTAGAGGCATTTAGACAAATAGAAAACAATATACCAAATGGAACAATTATAATTGCAGATTTGCAAACAAGAGGTATTGGGACACATGGAAGAAAGTGGTACACAAATGAAAGAAATAACATAGCGTTTTCGTTTGTTATTTATCCAAAATGTAAAGTGGAAATGTTAAATGGAATAACTAAAGAAATCGCACAAGATATGATAGTGGTAATAAAGAATTTGTATAGCATAGAGTTAGAAATAAAAGAACCTAATGATATAGTACATAATGGTAAAAAGATTGGAGGAATATTAACTCAAAATAAGTTAAATGGTGAAATAGTTAAATGTATGGTAGTTGGAATAGGTCTAAATACTGAACAAAAGGATTTTCCTAAAGAAATACAGAATATTGCTACATCAATAAAAAAGGAATTTAATGTTGAAGTTGATAGGATGAAGGTTATAACTGAGTTTTGCAATTTATTTGAAACGAGACTTGAAGATATTACATTAGTTTAGATAGTTAAAGTAAAAATTCTTTAGTTCGTTTGTCTAACATCCAGTTCGCAGAAATTCTATGTATCTTTTTTGGCACCCTTTCAAAGTAAATTTGAACTATTTCCAAAAAATCTACTTAGAA
>CANRAB010000073.1 GCA_947628475.1 uncultured Clostridia bacterium | reverse complement strand
ACATACTGATTATTTCTTCTTACTTCAAAATGTAGATGTGGTCCAGTTACATTTCCAGTTGCTCCGACCTCTGCTATTTGTTGTCCTTGAACTATAGTATCTCCTTGTTTCACATATATTTTACTACAATGTGCATATAATGTACTTACTTCTCCATTTGTTATTTTTACATGATTTCCATAATCTCCCTGTGATGAAACAAGTTCAACCGTGCCATCCATTGCTGCTGTTATTACTGTTCCTACTACTCTTGCTATATCAATACCAGTATGATATTTTGGTACGGTTTCTACACTTGGATTTCTTAGCCCAAATCTTGATGTTATTTCTCCTTCTAATGGTTTTACTATAGAATAGTTTGCTTTAATAAAATCTGCATCTACTTGCATCTGACTTATTCCACTACTTTCCTCATTTGTATTAGTCTCTTTAGCTTCTTCTGTTACTGAAAGAGTTTCTTCTATTAAGCCCCCTTCATTTTTTTCTTCACTTACTATATTTTCCGTTTCTTGAGTTTGTGTATTTTCTAAATTGTTTGTATTTTCCATTTTACTATCACTTTCATTATTATCCACGTTCAAATTAGATTTTTCATCTTTTTTTATCTTACTATTTATGTATAAGTTCATATCTTTATATAACTCTTGAATGTTTATATCATACTCCAAAACATCAGCTATTTTATACATTATATCTTGTGATAATAAATCAGGACTACTTTTTACTGCATAAAATAAAATATATAAAATTACACAAATTATAAACTGTTTTATTAATTTTTTTGTTAGTTTATTGTTATTACCATCTTCTACATTTACAGTTGCGCTTGTTCTACTTTGAAGTTGCATTTTTCTTCTTGCATATATTTCTTCTGCTCTTCTTATTTTTTCATCTTGACTTAAAACCCTTTCCATAAAAAACACCTCTTATTTTGTAAATACATTTTTTAAAATATATTCTCAAAATAAAAGGTTTAGAACTTTTAATAACCTAAATTAGACAAACAGCTTTGAACTTTCATATAATTTGTAATATTATATTTACTGCTAACAAAATGCCTAGTATTATATTTATCTTCTTCATCCTTTTGTATTTATTTTCTATTTGCCTCATTGAATGACTTTTTATTTGTTTTTCATTCTCTACTTTTGATAAATAGTTGCTAACTATCATTTCTGCCTCTTTTACTATATAATCTTTAGAATTTTGTTTTTGACTTTTATTATTCCCCTGTTTTTCTATATGCTCTAAAGACTTTATTTTTTTATTGCTTTTTAGAATAACAAATGCCTCATCTATTAAGTTAGATGGTAAGTCTTTAAGTACTATAATATTTCTTACTTGACTTGGATTCATATATTCCCCCTAGAACTGTTTTAATATAATTTTTTCCAAATTTTCTAGTTTTATACAAAAAACAATATCTTTGCTTAAAAGTTTAAATGTGTTCTCACTTTTCATTTTCAATATTGTATCATTTAGGAGGTGCAATTATTATCTTTATTTCATTTGTTTTACTATATTTCTTGATTATGCTCTCTGAAAATGAAGCAACTTCATTTGTAATAATGATGGTTCTATAATTATTTCTTACTAGCTCTTTTATTTTATCATCTGTTTTTTCTAAGTCATCTAGCTTATGAACTTCTGCTCCAAAATTTTCAAATATTTTAAAACTTTTTTTATCATTGCTGCTCTTTAACAACGTTATTTTCATTTTATTCCTCCTCGTTTTTACCACATAAAAAATTACCTATATTTATTTTGATAATAATATAGGTAATTTATTCTAATTTAAACATTAAATTTTTGCTATTTTTGCAACTAAAACTGTCATATCATCCTTTGCAACTCCATAGCCATTATCTACTGCTTCTTGCAAAATTATATCTGCTATCTTTTGAACATCATCTGTTTTCATGGTTTCTAATAATTCTTTTAACCATAATTCTTTGTTTTTATATGTTGTGTTTGATTCTAGTATGCCATCACTACACATTATGATAATATCATTTTCTTTTAAATCTTTATCGTATACCACTAAATCGATTTTATCTAAAACTCCTGCTGGAAATGATACTGCTTTTACTGTTTCTACTTTATCGTTTGATTTTATAAATGTAGGACATGCTCCATTTTTTACAAATTCTATGTTTCCGTTACTTAAATCTATTATAGAGATATCTATTGTTGCATAAGTTTCTTCGTTTGAGTTTAAATTAACTGCTGAGTTTATTAGTCCTATGGATATATCTTTATCAAAACCTGTAGTTAATAATCTTTTAAGCATTTGTATAACTGTTGTGCTACTTTTTTTTGCTTTTTCTCCTGACCCCATGCCATCACTTATTGCAAGCATATATTTACCATCATTTAACTTTGCTCGAACGTTGCTGTCTCCAGAAATTTCGCTTTTATTTTTAGTTGCTTGTGCTGCACCTATAATTAATTTGAATTTTTGTTCTGGCTTCTCTTTTTTTTCTTCTGTTTTTATATCATCTGCTAATGATGATATAACTTTTGAAACTCCACCTAATTGATTTGCTAAAACTTTTTTATTATTTGCTTCTTTATGTTTCCAAATTGTATTTAATCTATTTATTCTGTATGTGCTATTTAGAACTTTTACTATTTGCTCTAATGACTCTTCTGCGTTATCTTTTACAAGTTTATAATTATTTACTGTTTCTAGTATGTGTACTAATTCATCACTATTTATTTCTTCTTTTTCTTCTAAGATTTCATATGCTCTATCTAATATCTCATTATCGTTTAACAATATGTCATCATATAAAAGGTTGTCCTCTATATCTTCTAAGTTATTTAATGCTTCTTCCTTGAAGTTTCTTTTACTTTCATCTTCTATGGTTTCATCTAGTGTATCTTTTGCAGAATCATTATAACTTCTTGCCATTTGTAGTATGGTTTCTGACACACTATTTAATTTATTTGCAGTTTTATTTTTCTCTTCTATTACTCCAACTGCAGTTGGAAGACATTTAGTTTGATTTATAATCTCTGTTATATCTATGTGAACATCTTTTGGAATTATAAGTAAACCTAAAGATGCAATAAGTATTTCTCTTATGGTTATTATAGGCACAGTATTTCCGTTGGCAACATAGGTTAAAATTGCGTTTCCTGCGCAAAAACCTATGATAACTCCTATTTTACCAAGTTTATTTAATATGCCTGCTATCATACCTGAAATTGCATAAGATGCAACTAGTACAGGGCTTGTAGAGTTTATTATTCCAAGCACCATGCCTATTGTAATACCAGCAGTTCCACCTACTAACATACCATTTTTCCAACCTAAGAATAAAACTATCATTATACTAAATACGTTTGTTGGAGATAAGCCTAGTATGTGTAGTCTACTAAATGCACATAAAGATATGGAAAGGAGTAGGCTTGCTCCCATAACTTCTTCTATGGAAAAAGCATTTTTTATGCCATATTGTCGTATTACAGTTATGGAATTTGAGAAAATTTTATAAAAGATATATGTAATTATTCCTAACATTATGCTTACTATTAAGTCATATACTAAAAATACTGTAAAAAACATTTTACTGGCTTGTACTATAAAGGCTGAAACTGCTATGTATATACCTAGTTTTTGTTGTTCATTTTTATCTGGTTCTTGTATCCTTGGTCTAAATGTTAGAACCATGGCAATAAATAAAAGTGAAGTTATAAGGAAGCTAAGTAATCCACTTATACCAAAACCTATGAGGGTTCCTAAAGCTACTGCTATGTACAATATTACTACTGGGAATCTGTTACTGCAGGCTGCTGCAAAGATGGCTAGTCCAAATGGTGCAAGTTCCTCGTTGAAGCCAACCATTGAAACCAAAAATGATATGGCGTATAAAACTATATCATTTATTTTAAATAGATTTTTTAGTTGTATTTTTCTTTTTATTTTATCTTCCTGGTTTTCTACATTTTCATTTATAACATTTTGAAACATGTTTTTTCATCCTCTCTTATGTGTTAGCTTGTATTTCATTATTATATTACTTTTATTATAATTTTTTTGTCAAATTTAGTATGTTATTAAAAAAAGTTTTTTACAATATTCAACAAAATGGGTGGCAAAATATTCCCACCCATTTTTTTCTTCATTCGTTATACATTATTCTCTGTAAAATATTCATTAATTCGTATAATAAGTTCTGTTTTTGCTTCTTCCATTGTAAGTCCTTCTAACTGAGCACCTGCTAGGGTAATGTGTCCTCCGCCACCTAATTTTTCAAGTATTACCTGAACATTTATATCTCCTATTGAACGTCCACTTATACAAATTTTTTCTCCCATGTGTCCTAGAACAAAAGATGCAGTTATATCACTTATTGTTAATAATTCATCTGCTGCTTTTGCACATATTAAATTAGCGTTTTTATCTTTTTCATCATATACTGATATTCCTATACTACCATTTACTACTTCCGCGTTTTTTACTATGTCTGCAATTACTGTATAGCTTTCTAAATCACTTTGGAACCATTTTTTTATTTTTATTATATCTATACCATATTTTCTTAAATATGCTGCTGCTTCAAATGTTCTTACACCTGTTTTAAAGGTAAAGTTTTTTGTGTCCATCATAATTCCAGCATATAGACTTTCTGCTTCTAGCTGCTCTAAGGTAACTTCTGTATTTGCATATTCAACTATTTCTGTAACGAGTTCTGCCGCAGAAGATGCATACGCTTCGTGAAATGTTAGTATGGCATTTTCTATAAAATCTTCTGATTTTCTGTGATGGTCTATTACTACTATTTTTTCTGTTTTTTCTAATAACTCTGGAACTTCAACGTAACTTCTTTTATGTGTGTCTACTACTATTAGAACTGTGTTTGGTGAAATCATGTTCATGGCTGTATTTTTATCTAGTATAACATCGTTGTAGCCCTGTTGTTTTAAGGTAGTTATAAAATTTTCTAAGGATAAACCATAAGTGTTATTTACTATATACGCATCTTTTCCTAAAGTTTTTGCTAATCTATATATTCCTAAACTTGAACCTATGGAGTCTATGTCTCCATTTAGGTGTCCCATGACCATTACATTTTCTGCTTTTTGTATTAGTTCTTCTAAAGCATGTGATACAACTCTTGCTTTTACTTTAGTTCTTTTTTCTACCTCTTGAGTTTTACCTCCAAAGAAACTATACTTGCCTTCTTTTCTAATTACTGCTTGATCTCCACCTCTACCAAGAGCTATATCCATGGCTACTAGTGCAGATTCATATTTTTCGTAATCTGTTTCTCCTTCATTTGAAATAGCTATGCTTAGTGTAATTGGCATACCTTCTTCTGTCTCAATTTCTTTCATTTCATCTAGGATGGTAAATTTATTATTTTCCATTTCTGATAAGTATTGTTGTTCAAAAACAAATACATAAGTATCTCTTTCCTTTTTTATCATTACACCGCCTGATAAACTAGCCCACTCGTATAATTTTTTTTCAATTCTTGCTAATATTTGCGGTTTTCTCTCTTCTGATAATCTTTGTATTATTTCTTCATAGTTATCTATCATTACAATTCCCATACATGTTATTGCATTATTATATTTTTGCATTAATTCTATTTGTTCTGTGTGGTTTATGAAGTATAAGATTATCATATACTTTGATTCTTTTTTTCTTTCTTTTTTTCTAATTTTTACATAGTCGCCTATTACATGATAAATATTTTCTCCTATGGTAATTTCTTTATCTACTTTTATATTTCCGTTTTGAATTTCTAGTTTTATTTCTTTTGCTAAATCATCTATATAAGCATTTATTCCAACATTTGCAAATTCTTTGTTAAATGTTGAACTCCTATATATTACATTTCCATTTGTTTCCAATATTAATAATGGAAATGGTGAATTTATTAATGTATTTTTTGCAGCAGAATCAACAGAAAGAGTTAATTCATTTATATAGCTTGAAAGCTCTCCTTTTCTTTTGTTATATACCCATATTGTATAAACTATTATACCTATATATACTATAATTGATGGTATTATGAATAATACGTTATTTATACAAATTACTGCAAGTAATATTGCAATTATTACTAAGTATATTTTTGTCTTGGACTCTACGTTTTCTAGTGCTTTTATATTATAATTAGACATAAATTTTTTCTCCTCCAAACTCTTTATATTTTACTGCAAAAAGCCAATTTTGTCAACTAATTCCAAGAGTT
>CANRAB010000072.1 GCA_947628475.1 uncultured Clostridia bacterium | reverse complement strand
ATGCCAAAAAGAACAAAATATAGAAAAATGCAAAAAGGTAGAAATAGAGGAAAAGCAACAAGAGGAAATGTTGTAAATGAAGGAGAGTATGGGTTACAAACATTAGATGCAGGATTAATTACAGCAAATCAAATAGAAGCAGCACGTATTGCCATGACTCGTTATATAAAAAGAGGTGGAAAAGTTTGGATAAAAATATTTCCAAATAAACCTATAAGTAAAAAACCTGCTGAAACTCGTATGGGTAAAGGTAAAGGTGCAGTTGAGTATTGGGTAGCTCCAGTAAAACCAGGTAGAATATTGTTTGAGTTAGCAGACGTAACAGAAGATGTAGCAAGAGAAGCTTTAAGATTAGCTGCACACAAACTACCAGTAAGAACAAAATTTGTAGCAAGAGAAAATAATCAAGGTGGTGATGTTGATGAAGATAGATAAGATAAGAGAAATGTCTTCACCAGACTTAGAAAAAGAATTAGGTGAATTAAAAACAGAGTTATTTAAACTAAGATTTAATTTAGCAACAAATGGATTAGATAATCCTATGAAAATAAAAGAAACAAAAAAAGATATAGCTAGAATAAATACAGTATTAAAAGAAAGAAAAATGGCTGATTAAAATATAAATTTAAAGTTAAGGAAAATTAAAATCCAACTCTTTAAATGAAAGGAGAATAGTAATGGAAGAAAGAAATCTTCGTAAAGTTATGATTGGTACAGTAACATCTAATAAAATGGATAAAACAATAGTTGTATCAGTTGAAACAAGTGTAAAACATCCTATATATGGTAAAGTTGTAAAAAGAACATATAAATTAAAAGCACATGATGAAAACAATGTTTGCCAAGTTGGAGATAAAGTAAAAGTAATGGAGACTAGACCTCTATCAAAAGATAAAAGATGGAGATTAGTTGAAGTTGTAGAAAAAGCAATTATAAAATAAAAGTAAAGGAGGAAACCTAGAATGATTCAGCAACAATCAAGATTAAAAGTAGCAGATAACACAGGTGCAAAAGAATTAATGTGTATTAGATGTTTAGGTGGTTCACATAGAAAATTTGCAGGTGTAGGTGATGTTATAGTAGCTTCAGTTAAAAGCGCTATACCAAATGGTGTTGTAAAAAAAGGTGATGTTGTAAAGGCAGTTATAGTTAGAACAACAAAACCTATAAAAAGAGCAGATGGTTCTTATATAAGATTTGATGAAAATGCAGCAGTTATTATACGTGATGATAAAACTCCAAGAGGAACACGTATATTTGGGCCTATAGCAAGAGAATTGAGAGACAATGATTATATGAAAATTCTTTCATTAGCCCCAGAAGTTCTATAGGTCAATGAAATACAAGTTATATTGAAATTAAGAGGTGAATGATTTTGAAAATAAAAAAAGGTGATACAGTTCAAGTTTTATCTGGAAATGATAAAGGTAAATCTGGAGAAGTTTTAGAAGTAATACCAAAACAAGAAAAAGTAATTGTTAAAGGTGTAAATATAAGAAAAAAACATGTTAAACCTAAAAAACAAGGTGATGAAGGCGGAATTATAGCAGTAGAGTGCGGAATACCTGCAAGTAAAGTTAATGTAGTATGCCCAAAATGCAATAAACCTGCAAGAATAGGTTATAAAATGGAAAAAGATGAAAAAGTTCGTGTTTGTAAAAAATGTGGAACAGTAATTAAATAGAAAAAGGAGGGAAAAAGTTAATCATGGAAGTATTAAGAGAACAATATGAGAAAGAGGTTGTACCTGCATTAATGAAAAAATTTGGGTATAAATCAATTATGCAAGTTCCAAAGTTAGAAAAAATAGTTATAAATATAGGTTTAGGAGATACAAAGGAGAATCCTAAATCACTAGATAATGCAATGGCAGATTTAACAGCTATAACAGGTCAAAGACCAGTTATAACAAAAGCAAAAAAATCAATTGCAGCATTCAAATTAAGAGAAGGAGCAAATGTTGGTTGCAAAGTTACATTAAGAAAAGATAAAATGTATGATTTTGCATATAAACTATTCAATGTATCTCTACCAAGAGTAAGAGATTTTAGAGGGTTATCAAAGAACTCTTTTGATGGAAAAGGTAATTATTCTTTAGGTATTAAAGAACAATTAATATTCCCTGAAATTGAATATGAAAAAATAGATAAAACAAGAGGAATGGACATTATATTTGTTACTACAGCAAATTCTGATGAAGAAGCAAGAGAATTACTTACTTTACTAGGAATGCCATTTAGAGCCTAATTTATAGATGAATTTGTTTTAAGAATGTATAAAATTTTACTTTTGTTTATGAAATGTATAAAAAGGAGGAGTTTAGAACAGATGGCTAAAAAATCTATGATTGTTAAACAACAAAAAGAACAAAAATATAAAACAAGAGAATATAACAGATGTAAATTATGTGGAAGACCACATGGATATATTAGAAAATATGGAATCTGCCGTATATGCTTTAGAGAATTAGCACATAAGGGTGAGATACCAGGAATTAAAAAATCTAGTTGGTAAAAATAGAAAAAATTTAAAAGAAGGAGGAGATATAAATGGTTACAACTGACCCAATTGCAGATATGTTAACAAGAATAAGAAATGCAAGTCAGGCAAATTTTAAAACAGTTGATATTCCAGCATCAAATGTTAAGAAAAGTATAGCAGAAATTTTATTTAATGAAGGATATATAAAAGCTTATGAAGAAATACAAGATGAAAATCAAGGAATAATAAGAGTAAGCTTAAAATATACAGAAAAAGGTAAAAAAGTAATCTCAGGATTAAAGAGAATAAGCAAACCAGGATTAAGAATATATGCATCAAAGGAAGAACTTCCAAAGGTATTAAATGGTTTAGGAATCGCTTTAATATCAACATCAAAAGGAATTATGACAGATAAAAAAGCAAGAGAACTAGGTGTTGGTGGAGAAGTATTAGCTTATGTATGGTAATAGATAGAAAGGAGAAAAGTAGTTATGTCAAGAATAGGAAATAAACCAATTACAGTACCAGAAGGTGTGGAAGTTAAGGTTGAAGGTAATAAAATAACTGTAAAAGGACCTAAAGGATCATTAGAAAAAGAGTTACACCCAAATATGAATGTAACAGTAGAAAATAATGTTATAAAGGTAATTCGCCCAAATGATGAACCACAAAATAGAAGCTTACATGGTTTAACAAGAACATTAATAAACAATATGATAACTGGTGTTGTAAATGAGTACACTAGAGAACTAGAAATAAATGGTGTAGGTTATAGAGCAGCAAAACAAGGCAATAAATTAGTTCTTACATTAGGTTATTCACATCCAGTAGAGATGGTAGAACCAGCAGGAATTAAATATGAAGTTCCTACTCCAAACCAAATTATAGTTAAAGGTGTAGATAAAGAGTTAGTTGGTCAAATGGCAGCAGTTATAAGAACAAAAAGACCACCAGAGGTTTATAGAGGTAAAGGTATTAAGTATGTTGAAGAACATATTAGACGTAAGATGGGTAAAACTGGTAAGAAATAAAATTTAAAGTAAAGGAGGAACATAAAAAATGGTTTCTAAGACTGATAGAAAATTAGAGAGAGAAAGAAGACATAAAAGAGTACGTACTAAAATAAGTGGTACATCAGAATGTCCAAGATTATGTATCTTTAGAAGTAATACAAATATATATGCACAAATTATAGATGATACTAAAGGAAATACTTTAGTTAGTGCATCAACATTAGATAAAGAAGTAAAAACAAAACATTCTAATAAAGAAGCAGCTAAAGAAGTAGGAACATTAGTTGCAAAAAGAGCTTTAGAAAAGAACATAAAAACTGTTGTTTATGATAGAGGCGGATATATTTATCATGGTGTTGTAAAAGAATTAGCAGAAGCAGCAAGAGAAGCAGGTTTAGAGTTTTAATTTAGAATTTAAAAGTTTTGTGTTGTATTAATACTAAACTTTTAAAGAGGAAAGGAGAATTATTTTTAATGGAAGAAAAAACAATGGAATTCAAAGAGAAAGTTGTAGCTATTAATAGAGTTGCAAAAGTTGTTAAAGGTGGTAGAAATTTCAGATTTAGCGCAGTAGTAGTTGTTGGAGATGAAAATGGACACGTAGGAATAGGTAATGGAAAAGCAGCAGAGGTTCCAGATGCAATAAAAAAAGCTATTGAAGATGCTAAAAAGAATTTAATAGAAGTTCCTATCGTTGATACAACAGTACCACATGAATTTTTAGGTACTTTTGGTTCAGCAAGTGTATTAATAAAACCAGCAGTAGAAGGATCTGGACTTATTGCTGGAGGTAGTGTAAGACCTATACTAGAACTTGCAGGATACAAAAATATTAAAACAAAAGTTATTGGAACAAATAACCCTAGAAATGTAGGTTACGCAACAATAAATGCCTTAGAAAATATGGCAACAGCTGAAAATATAGCGAAAAAAAGAGGAAAAAAAGTAGAAGAGATAGTTTAGTTTCAAAATAAAACTTTAGAAAATAGAAATGGAGGGAAATTCATGGAATTAGGAAACATAAAGGCAGCAACAAAGAAAGAATCTACAAAAAGAGTTGGACGTGGCATTGGTTCAGGTCTTGGAAAAACATCTGGTAGAGGACATAAAGGACAAAAAGCAAGAACCGGTGGAGGAGTTAGACGTGGATTTGAAGGTGGTCAAACACCATTATATAGAAGATTACCTAAAAGAGGATTCAAAAATATTCAAGCTAAGAATTATACAGAAGTAACACTAACAATGTTAAATAAAGCTACAACTAAGGAAGTTACAGCTGAAAGTTTAATAAAAGATGGAATTATTAGCAAATCTTTAGACGGAATAGTTATTTTAGGAACTGGAAAATTAGAAAAGAAATTAACAGTTAAAGCAAGTAGATTTACTAATTCAGCTGCAAAAGCTATAGAAGCAGCTGGTGGAAAAGCAGAGGTGATTTAAGTTGTTTAAAACAATTAAAAATGCCTTAAAAACACCAGATATAAGAAAAAGAATTTTATACACATTATTATTAATAGTAGTATTTAGATTTGGATGTTATATTACGGTGCCTGGCGTTGATGCCATTGCACTAAATAATATAGCTTCAAGTTCTACCAATAGTATATCAGGTTTAATTGATATTATATCAGGAGGAGCATTCTCAAGATTTTCTATATTTGCAATGTCAATTACACCTTACATAACAGCTTCCATTGTAATACAATTATTAGGAATGATTATACCATCTTTAGAAAAATTAACTAAAGAAGGTGGAGAAGAAGGAAAACAAAAAGTAAACAGATACACAAAAATACTTACCGTTGTTTTAGCTTTAATAGAAGCCATAGGACTTTACTTAACATATAGTAGAGCATATAAAGGTTTAGGTGTATTTGTAAATCCAGGATTTGGCACAGGATTATTAGTTGTAACATCATTAGTAACAGGAACAGCGTTATTAATGTGGCTTGGAGATCAAATTACTAATAAAGGTATTGGTAATGGAATATCATTAATAATCTTTATAGGTATTATATCTTCATTACCATCAGTTGTTACAACTTTATATAGATTAATATATACAGCAGGAGTTGGATTTAGTACAACAGGATTAATTACAGCAATAGCAATTATAGCAGGAGCACTAGTTTTAGTTGCAGGTGTTGTATTTGTACAAGAAGCAGAGAGAAGAATACCAGTACAATATGCTAAAAAAGTAGTTGGTAGAAAGATGTATGGAGGACAAAGTACACATATTCCATTAAAACTTGCAATGGCAGGCGTAATGCCAGTTATCTTCGCATCATCACTATTAACATTCCCTGCAATGATTATTCCTATGTTTAATAGTAATATTGCATCTGCTACTGGTTTTTGGGCAGGTGTGTATAAATTCTCAATGTCAACATCATCTGCACAATTTGGTATAGGATACACGATTGCAAACGCTTTGGTATATTTAGTATTAATAGTTGGCTTTACTTATTTTTATACTTATGCAACATTTAATCCAGCAGAAGTATCTAATAATATAAAGAAAAATGGTGGATTTATACCAGGTATAAGAGCAGGAAAACCAACAACTGAGTATATATCTTCAATAATGAAAAAATTAACATTATTTGGAGGATTATTTTTAAGTTTAATTGCAATATTACCAATGTTATTAAGCTTTACAAGATTAAATATAACATTTGGTGGAACATCTATATTAATTGTAGTAGGAGTTGCACTAGAAACAGTACAACAATTAGAATCAAGATTAGTTATGAGACATTATAAAGGATTCTTAGAATAAAAGTTAGAAATT
>CANRAB010000071.1 GCA_947628475.1 uncultured Clostridia bacterium | reverse complement strand
GTATGTGATGGAACAGATGTATTTATACCAGGAATAATGGAACTTGTAGAAAAAACAGGAATACACTCAGGTGATAGTATAAGCGTATATCCAACATTTAGTGTAAGTCAAAAAGTAAAAGACACAATAATAGATTATACAAAAAAACTAGGATTAGGTATAGGCATAAGAGGACTATATAATATACAATTCATTGTAGATAAAAATGAAGATGTATATGTAATAGAAGTAAATCCAAGGTCATCAAGAACAGTACCATTTTTATCAAAATCAACAGGATATGAAATAGCAGATATAGGAACATTAGTTATGCTTGGAAAATCATTAAAACAGCAAGGTATAACTACAATCTATCCAAAAGAAAAAGAAAGATGGTATGTAAAAGTTCCAACCTTCTCATTTTCAAAACTTAATGGATTGGATGCGTACCTTTCACCAGAAATGAAGTCAACAGGTGAAGCAATCGGATATGATACAAAATTAACAAGAGCATTATATAAAGCTTTGCAAGCTTCAGGCATGAACCTTGCAAATTATGGAACTTTATTTGTAAGTATAGCAGATAAGGATAAAGAAGAAGCTTTACCATTAGTAAGAAGATTTTATAATTTAGGATTTAATATAGAGGCAACAAAAGGAACTGCTGACTTCCTAAAACAAAATGGAATTAGAACAAGAGTAAAAGCAAAGATAAGTGAAGGTAGTGAAGAAATATTAGATTCTATACGAAGAGGCTATGTAAACTATGTTATAAATACACAAGAACTAGGTTCACATACAGAAGAAACAGATGGTTTCCAAATAAGAAGATGTGCAGTAGAAAATAATGTTGCTATGTTTTCTGCATTAGAAACAGTAAAGGTTCTATTAGACATACTTGAGGAGATTACACTTTGCATTTCTACTATTAATGAATAAATATAAATTTAAAAATAAAAAAGAAAGGAATGAATGTCATGGGAAAAGATGTTATAATCGCATGTGATTTTAAAAGCAAAAAGGAGGTATTTGATTTTTTAGACTTATTCAAAGATGAAAAGCCATTTTTAAAAATAGGAATGGAACTATATTATGCAGAAGGTCCAGAAATAGTAAGAGAGATAAAGAAAAGAGGTCATAAGATATTCTTAGATTTAAAATTACATGATATACCAAATACAGTTATGAAAGCTATGAAGGTTCTTTCAAATTTAGATGTTGATATGTGTAACCTTCATGCAAGTGGAACAATAAAAATGATGGAGGCTGCAATTCAAGGACTAACTCGCGAAGATGGAACAAGACCACTACTTATAGCAGTAACTCAACTTACATCAACAAGTGAAGAGGTAATGCAAAATGAGTTATTGATAAATAAACCATTAGATGAAGTTGTTATGCAATATGCGTATAATGCAAAAGTAGCAGGACTAGATGGAGTAGTATGTTCTCCATTAGAAGCAAACAAAGTAAAAGAAAAATGTGGTAAAGAATTTATAACTGTAACACCAGGAGTTAGATTTGCAGATGGTGATGTTGGGGATCAAGTAAGAGTTACAACACCAGCAAAAGCAAAAGAAATAGGCTCTGATTATATAGTTGTTGGAAGACCGATTACACAAGCAGAAAATCCAGTAGAAGCTTATAGAAGATGTGTAAAAGAATTTTGTGATTAGAAAATGTTAATAAAGATAGGAGAGATTTTTATGAAAGATTTAGAAGTTAAAATAGCAAAGGATTTATTAAAAATAAAAGCAGTATTTTTAAGACCAGAGGAACCTTTTACATGGGCAAGTGGAATAAAAAGCCCAATTTATTGTGATAATAGATTAACTCTAACAGCACCAGAAGTAAGAGATGATGTTGAAAATGGGTTAGCAAAAGTTATAAAAGAATATTACAAAGAAGCGGAAGTATTAATGGGAACAAGCACAGCAGGGATTGCACATGCAGCTATAACAGGACATATTTTAAATATGCCAATGGGATATGTAAGGTCTGGAGCAAAAGATCATGGAAGAAATAATCAAATAGAAGGAAAGTTAGAAAAAGGCCAAAAGGTAGTTGTAGTTGAAGATTTAATTTCAACAGGTGGTAGTGTAATAGAAGTAGTAGATGCGTTAAGAGAAGCGGGAGCAGAAGTTTTAGGAATTGCGAGTATATTTACTTATGGAATGAAAAAAGGCTTAGATAGATTAAGTGAAGCAAATGTAAAAAATATAAGTTTATCAAACTTTGATACATTAGTGGAGGTTGCTGCAGAAGAAGGATACATAAAAAAAGATGATGTTGAAAGATTAATTGCTTTTAGAAATAATCCTAGTGATGAGAGTTGGATTAAGTAAAAGTATAAAAATAAGCTACGTCTTTACGTTAATATACACATATATATAAGAGAAAGGAAAAATTTATGAGAAATTTAATTGATATTACAGATTTATCTGTTGATGAAATTGATGAATTAATTGAAGTTGGTAAAGATATTAAACAAAATAAAGAAAAGTATTTTGGAAAATGCAAGGGAAAACAACTAGCTACGCTATTTTTTGAACCTAGCACAAGGACAAGACTAAGTTTTGAATCTGCAATGCTAAGTTTGGGAGGAAGTGTACTTGGATTTTCATCTGCTGCCTCAAGTTCTACTTCAAAGGGAGAAAGTATTGCAGATACAATAAAAACTGTAAGTAGCTATGTTGATATTATTGCAATGAGGCATCCTCAAGAAGGTGCTGCAACAATAGCAGCAAAAGCAACTAAAGTTCCCATTATTAATGCAGGAGATGGTTCAAATAGACATCCAACACAAACATTAACAGATTTGATGACTATAAAATCAGAAAAAAATAGATTATCTAATTTTACTATAGGAATGTGTGGAGACTTAAAATATGGAAGAACAGTTCATTCATTAGTTGCTGCACTGTCAAGATATGAAAGTATTAATTATATATTCATATCTCCAAAAGAATTAAAAATGCCACAAGAAGTATTAGATATTTTAAATAAAAAAAATATTAAATATGAAGAGGTAGAAAGTCTAGAAGAAAATATAGGAAAACTTGATATCCTATATATGACAAGGGTGCAAAAAGAAAGATTTGCAGATGAAAAAGAATATGAAAAGCTAAAAGATGTATATATTTTAGATATGCAAAAACTAAAAAATGCAAAACAGGATTTAAGTATATTACATCCATTACCAAGAGTAAATGAAATTTCAGAAAATGTAGACAATGATAAAAGAGCATGCTATTTTAAGCAAGTTGAAAATGGAAAATATATAAGAATGGCATTAATACTAAAATTATTAAATGAATAATCTAAAGAATATTTATTTCAATATATATAAAGGTATAACAAGTTATTTCTAATTTATGAAATAACTTGTTTTTACTAACTTTAGAGAAAACCCCCAGTTATACTGGGGAATAATTATGTAAAACAACGATGAATTGAAAAATATTACAAAAACATTACAGAAATATTAAATTTATATTACAAATTAGGATAAATATTTACAATAAAGTATAAAAATGTTAAAATAAACTTAAATTGTGTGAGAAACAAAAAGGAGAAATAAGTATGAACCAGGAAACCGTTGGTACTGTAGAGAGAGAGAGAGAGAGCTATTCTAATAACAAAAATGTAAATTTATATATAATGATTATACAAAATAAATTATATATAATTTATAGAGAATTAAAAGTTAATATGTTAAAGCAGCATAAGTAATTTTATGTGCTATTTTAAAATGTTAACTTTTATAAAAAAATCAAAAAGGAGGAAAAATATGAAAGGAAATGTGAAAAGAATAGGTATATTGTTAATAGTATTAACAATTATAATGACTCTACCAGCAATAGTAATAGCAGATGATGCAAATTTAAACGAAGGAGCTGGAGACCAAGATGGAACCTCGCAAGAAGGAGATAATGAAGCAGGAGAAGGTCAAGAAGAAGGCGAAGATGATACAGGCGAAGAAGGTGGAGATACTTCACCAGCAGAAATTACAATAACACTAGATAAGTCATTAGCAGAAATAGAAGTAGGGGAAACAGTACAATTAACTGCAACAACAAATTCAGAAAAAACTGTGGAATGGACAAGTAGTGTAGAAACAATTGCAACAGTAAACCAAACAGGTTTAGTAACAGGTGTGTCAAAAGGAACAGTAACCATAACAGCAACAGTAGAAGGGAAAACAGCAACTTGTACAGTAACAGTAAAAGAAGTACAAGAACCTGAACCAGAAGTAATATGGACAGACTTTTCACACGCAACATTTGAACTTAAAAAAATTGATACAAATATAAATGGTGCTGAAGTTTTGATTTCAGGTGTTAGCCCTCGTGAAGGACGAAGATATAGGCTTCTTATTACTGCAGATAGTGCGAAACCTGATATACCTAATTCATGGAGCGATAGCATTTTACTAAGTTTTGATGGAGATAGAAACTGCTTTGTATCAGATGATGTCGCTGGTTTTGTTGAGTTAAACCAAGACTTATATGTTTCAGTTTTAGAAAGTACGCGGTAGCGATTCTAATATAGTAATTTATGGTGTTAAACTTGACAGATACGCTGAACCTAAGGATTACATGGCTTTTTTTGCAACATTTTTGAGTAATAATTATACTCAAATAGTTACTAGATTTTCACACGGCAACTGTGACAGAAAGTTACAAGTTAAAGTTGGAAAAATAACAGATAAATCCATATTACAAAAAATACAAGGTGATGATCCTTCTGCTTTTTCTGAACTGTTAAATTTTGCTAAAACTGACTCTGGTCTTTATGATCAAATACATAATATTACTTCGCCTACTTATGCTATTAATTTAGAAAATGATACTTACGGTTCGCCAATCATTGATATCGGTGCATTGTTAAATTATGGGGATTATTACTATTTATATGTTCGCACTGATGATGAAGATGGCAAGTATATATCTGCTGAGGCGGTAACTCTTGGACTAGGCAAGAGTTGGGAAACAGGAAAGTGGACGATATCTTTCATTCGGAGATGAAGGTTTTTATTGGTTAGAGGATTCTCCAACGGAAGAGAACGACCCAACTGTTTCGACTGAAAAACTTCCAAATACCGGAAAAATTGGTATAGCGATTATAGCTATCCTTGGTGTTATAGGTGGAGGTGTTTGGAGTTACAAAAAATACAAAACCTTAAAAGAAATAAAATAAACATAGGAGGAACAAAATGAAAGAAAAGAAAATAAGTTTAACAACAGTATTATTGTTATTTATAATACTAATATTAGTAATATTAATAATGGCAGGAATAATATATATGCAAAATAAGGAAAAAGAAGAAAATATAGGAGAAGAAAAAAGAGAAAACATATATAACGATGATTATGAGGAATTAAACAAAGATGATGATGAAGAAAAAAATGAACAAAATGACCTAGCAAAAATGGATGTAGATGAACTAGTAGATGATGCAGACTATAATTATAGTACAGGGATTGATAGTTTTACATATACATATACTGACTATTTAGATAATCAAAAGGAAAAAACAGTAAAGTATGAAAAAAATAGTTTGAGCATAGGAACTATGAATTTTAATAATACTTTTAAATTTCCATATATAAATATAAATTCAGAAGATGTAAAAAAAGTTAATAATGAAATAAAAACTTTATCTGACTATTATTTTGGATTATTTGTAGATTATGTTGAACTTATGAGAGATACTGAAAATAGTGCTAACAAAGAATGGGAAAGAGAGTTTGAAGTTCCAGAAGCTGTATATGGTCCAGTAGATTATTCCGTATATCTTTATGACAATATATTATCAGTTGTTATAAAAGAGGGACCTTTTACTAATTATGGATATATTTATTATACATATAATATAGACTTGAATACTAAAAAAGTTCTTTCAAATAAAGATTTATTGAAAGAAACTAATTATGATAGCGAAGATAAATTAAACAATGCAGTAAAGAAACAAATTGAAGAAGCATGTGAAGAAAATGGTGGAATAAATTTTTCAACAGATGTAAATGAGAATTATAATTTGTATTTAAAGAATAAGGATAAAAACTCTGCTGCAATAGGAATAACAGATTGGCATTATAGTGATAAAAAACTAGATAGTTATAAAGTACAATATTTTATAGATGATTTAGGAAAATTAAATGTTGTTAATCCATTTAGTAGTGAAGCTGGAGGTTATTATGAAATTTTGACATTGGATTAATGTAAAAATAATATTGTAATAAGTAAAATAAAAGAATAAATAAATTTTTAGGATAAAAAGAAAAGAGGAGAACGCATGAAAAAGGAAAGAGGCGTATCATTAGTATCAGTAATATTGATATTAATACTATTGGCAATTTTAGTAGTATTAGTATGGCTAGGTATAATGATGATGAATAAAGATGATGGAGAGAAAAATATTGCAAAAGCAAATAATGATGAAAGCAATATTCAAAACATCAACGATGAAGACAATAATGAAGAAGAAAATATAGAGAAAGAATTAGACATAGATAGTGAGTTAGTACAAAATCTATATTCAAAGGTTTTAAA
>CANRAB010000070.1 GCA_947628475.1 uncultured Clostridia bacterium | reverse complement strand
CATTCATATTATACTTTTTATTTGTATCAACTATTTTAACAAGTAATCTATTATCATAAATTCCACCAAATAACACACCATTATAATATAATAAATACTCTCTCATCATTGCTTTACAAGTTATATTATCTAATAAACTTAATTGCTCTAATATAAAATCTTTATAATCTTTTGATGTAGCCATTTTTTCATCTCCTATCTACTCGACAACTTACTATTTTGTATTATTATGTTCTCATAAATTTCTTTATAAAAGAATAAAAAAACTCTCAAATTCGCTTGAGAGTTTGGCGCGCCTGGAGGGATTCGAACCCCCGATCTCAAGGTTCGTAGCCTTGCATTCTATCCAGCTAAACTACAGGCGCTTAAACAGTACTATAGAATTACAGTACTGTTATATTATAATCGTTTTTCAGTTATTTTTCAAGTATTTTTTTAAATTTTATATATCTACTTTGTCTAAGTTTTTTACTGATGGCTCTGTTATTAAATTTCCTTTATAATCATACCTTGAGCCATGACATGGACAATCCCAACTTTTTTCTAAATTATTCCATGTAAGTTCACATCCTAAATGCTTGCAATATGGTTCTACAGCAAATATTTTACCATCTTTATCTTTATACACTCCAACCTTTTTTCCTTTATATTCAATTACTCCACCACTATCTTTTTCTAGGTCTTCAAGTTTATATTCTGATGGTTTAATTTTATTTATTGCTAAAGAATAAGTCGATTGTTTTAACATATTTCCAAATTCTTTATAATTTTTTAAAGGTTCCATTCTTGTTGCCCTATATATCTCCTCATATTCATTCTCTTTTCCACAAATTTTATCTCTTATTATTTCTGCTGCAACATGAGAAGTGGTCATTCCCCATTTTTTATATCCTGTTGCAATATACATATTAGGCATAAAGTTTGAAAAATTTCCTATATATGGTACTTTATCTAGTGATACACAGTCTTGTGTTGCCCATCTATATTTTACCTGCATTGCTGGATATATTTCTTTTGCATAAGTTTCTAAACTTTTGTATGCAACCTCTATATTTTCACCATTTTCTCCTGTTTTATGGTCTGAACCACCTATTATTAATAATTCATTATTTATCTTTCTAAATGAAGCTACTGGCGTTTCTGCTGATATATACATTCCATCTGCTATTTTATTTTGCGGATTTACAGCTATTACATATGATCTATCTTGGTACATCTTTAGGAAGTGTAAACCTGGAAAATTTTTTATTGGATAATGTGTTGCCATTACCACATATTTTGCATCTATTTCATTTTCTTCAGTTTCTATTTTATAGTTTGAGCCTTTCTCCTCTACTTCTACAACTTTAGAATTTGTATATATTTGAACTCCACTTGATTTTAATATCTCTACTATTTTGTACAAATATTTTAAAGGATGAAATTTTGCTTGACTTGGAAATTTTATGCCAAGTTTTATTGGAAACGGCAATTTTGTTTTTTCTATAAGCTCTGCATTTAAACCAAGATTATTTACTGTTTTTACTTCATCTTTTATTCTCTGCACATACTCTTCTTTACAAGTATAAATATAGTTGTCCGTTCTTACAAAATCACATTCTATATTTTCTCTTTTTACTATATTTTCTATTGTCTCGATTGCTTTTTCATTTGATTCTAAGTATTTTCTTGCAAACTCTGTTCCAAACGTTACTTCCAAATAATTATATATTAACCCATGTTGACTCGTAATTTTAGCAGTTGTATTTTCCGTTACTCCACTACAAATTTCGCCTTTATCTATAAGCGTTATACTAAAACCTTTATTTAATAACATATAAGCAGTCATAATCCCTGTTATGCCTGCTCCTATTATACATATATCTGTATCTATGTTTTTGTTTAGTTTAGGAAACTCTGGTCTTTTAGTAGTATCTACCCAATATGAATTCAACTTGCATTCCTTCTTTCTTTTGGTATTATTTCCTAAACTTTAACTTTCTATTCATCTATTAATATTGATACTGTCGCTACTGCATACTCCCTGCAATGGGAAATACTTATATCAATATTTTTTATTTGTTTAAACTCTACTCCTATAAACTCTACTCTTGGATTTCCATTTTCATCATTTATTACCTGTGCATTTTGCCAGCCTATCTCAAATCTTTCTTTAAGCAACGGGTATACTGCTTTATATATTGCTTCTTTTGCTGCAAATCGCCCAGCATAATGTGCATACTTTGCATTTTTACCATTTTCGCAATACTCAATTTCCTTTGGTGTATAAATTTGTTTTATAAATGTATCTTTGCTTCTTTCTATGGATTTTTTTATTCTTTCTATCTCAATTATATCTGTTCCACACAATACTCTCATTTTTATCCCTTTAATTACTTTGTATAATATATTCCTTCATCTGCTAAATGCCACTCTCTTATGAAATCTATATATAAATTATTATCTAAGTTTACTTGTGGTTGTAAAACCAATTTTCCACCTTTATCTATTGCTCCCCAAAGTCCATTTGTTTTTACTGCTGCATATCCATACGCATTTTGTTCAAGAGCATCATCGTAAATATAATCTACCACTACATTTCCTTGACTATCTACAAAACCATATTTTCCATCTTTTTTACTTACAAATAATGTATTTTTTGTTAAAATATCTTTTGATTTTTTCTCTTCAAATTTATATGTATAGTATTTATCTTCTCCATCAACTCTAACTCTTATATAATCTTCTTCATATACAAATATTCCTGCTAACTGCTGAGTTAAGTTGCTGTCAAATATAACAGTTTCTGTTGCAGTTCTATCTGCTATTATAATATCTTTGTCTTCCCAATATGTCATACTTAAATATTCAAGTGGAATTGTTACAGTGTTATCTGTCTTTATAATTCCATATTTCCCATTTAACTTTGCAATATAATATACTGAAAAAGCATAATTTAGTTCTTCATAAGTTGGCTGAATTTTTACCTCTCCTGATGTTGTTATAACCCCATATTTATTACCTGATTTTACTATTACATAATCTCCTTTAGAGTATGTATAATCATCATATTCATTATTTATTACTTCTCCTTTTTTATTTATTAAATTCCATTTGTTATCTATCATTGCTACAAAAATATCTGTACTAGTGATATTTTTTATATCTTGATATGCTGGAGTAACAATTACCGTTCCACTTGTACTTATTATTCCTGCTTTATTGCTCTCATCTATTATCTTGTACTCATCTTTATATCCTTCTTTTAATACTAAAACATCTTTATACTCTAATGGTACTATAATTTGTCCAAGATTATTTACCACACCTACTTTATTATCTTTCTTTACTTTTAAATTTCCCTTTACACTTTTTAAAGCTGTTATATCATCATATTCACATTTTAAAATTTCATTTCCATCACAGTCTATTAAACCACATTTACCGTTTTTTACAACTCTTAACAAGTTTTCTTCATACCATATATTTTGTTTAGAATCAAAGTTTTCTATTACTTCTACTTTATCGTAGTTTTTAAATAATTCTTCCTCTTTTTCATTTATAACTTTTGTTTTATATTCTCCTGTTTGTTCATTTACATCATATACACATACAAAAATTGCTTTTTGTGAATTTGGAATTGCTATCATCTCATCATATTTTGTATCTATTACTGTTTTACCTGTGCTATCTATAACTCCCCACTTTCCATCTACATAAGCTGAAAAATATGTTTCTTTTGTTGTACCGAACTTTTTTTGCTTCTTTACTTAATATTTTATTAATTGTTATAAATATAATTATTATTACTAATAATACTATAATTGTTCCAACTACTTTTTTCATATTTAATTTTGGCTCATCATCATATCTTTTACCTCTACTCATATTTCATCACCGTTTATACTATATCATAAACAAATATGCTTTTCAAGTTTTTCATAAAAATATATCCCGTTGCAATAAAAAACTTATAAACTTTTGAATTGTAACTATATATCTTGCATTTTATTTTAAATATGTGTTATAATTTTAAATGTAATTAATTATATATTAATAGGAGGTAATGTCTTATGTGGATTATTATAGCTATTATAGTTGTTCTTGTTATATTTGTTATAAGTTTATATAATAATTTAGTAAGCTTAAGGCAAAAAGTTAAAAATTCTTGGAGCCAAATTGATGTTCAATTACAAAGAAGATTCGATTTAATTCCTAACTTAGTTGAAACTGTAAAAGGATATATGCAACATGAAAGTGATATTTTAACAAAAGTTACTGAACTTAGAACTTCTTGGGCACAGGCTGGTTCTGTAAAGGAAAAATCTAACTTAGATAATGAACTTTCTGGAGCTTTAAAAACAATTATGGCTGTTTCTGAAAATTATCCAGATTTAAAAGCTAATCAAAATTTTTCTCAGATGCAAGAAGAACTACAAAATACTGAAAATAAAATTTCTTTTTCTAGACAATTCTATAATGATAGTGTAACAAGATATAATACAAAATTGGAAGTATTCCCTTCTAATATTATTGCATCTATGTTCCACTTTACAGCAGAAGAATTATTCCAAGTTGATAACGTAGAAGCTAGAAAAAATGTTAAAGTAGATTTTGGAAAATAAAATTTTTTTAAAAAAACTGCCATTTATGAAGTAAACCTTTTCTGGTTTAAATACATTATTGGCAGTTTTTTTATTATTTTTTATTCATTATCTTTAATTTAAAATTTCTTAATTTATAAGCACATTTTTCAAATAAAAAGTATATGAATTTATTATATACTTTATACATATCTATAAACTCTACAAATTCAGCATTAAAACCTTTTTTAAACCTATACAAACCTTCATTATAATGAAAACTATCAGTTGCACATACTCCTCTGAAATCATAAAACTCACATTCTTTTTTTATTGCTTGTTTTATCATCTCCCATTGTAGCAAATATGTTGGCATTAAGTTTCTGTGTTCATTTAAACTTCCTCCATATAAATACCATTCTTTTTTTCCATAAAATATATTTAGAACACACGCTATGGGTTTTCCCTCATATTCAGCAAACACTAATTTTATATTTTCTTGCTCGAAACTATCATATATTTTTTCAAAGTATTCTTTTTTTCTAATGTAAAAACCATCTCTAGTTCCAGTTACTTCTAGTATTTCTTGAAATTTTTGTAAGTCTTTTCTTGTTCCTTCTCTTAATGTTACACCTTTTCTTGCCGCTAACTTTATATTATACCTTGTTTTTGAATGAAAACTTTTAAATATTTCTTCTTCTGTTTTGTTTTTTAAATCTAGTCTAAATACAAATTTAGGTTGCAACAATGTATTTATATCTTTTATTTTTTCTTGAATTATAAAACCATATTTTTTTGCTATTCTCTTAAAGTTATTATTACTTGCTAAAATATCTGGATCCATTTTTACCATAAAAGAGTTATACTTCTTTGCTAATTTATCTACCCTTTTCATCAACTCTTCAAAAATTTCTTCATCATCTATATCGCATACTGGTCCTCTTGGTGCATACATTAATGTACTATTTATATAAGGAAGTTTTCTTATTAATAAACTCAATGTTGCCTTTATCTTCCCTTTTTCATCTCTCAATATTATTATCTCGTTTTTCCAATCATTCTTTATATTTGCCCATTCTAGTGATTGTGCATAATGACCTTTATAGTGATTCTCTAAAAATTCTTTATATTCTCTTTTTACGGTATTATCCACTTAACTTACCATTCCTCTCTATAACTAGAATTAGAAAATTAGATAATATGATTTTCACTATTTAAAATAAATATTCTCTTGGCATTTTCGTATGTTATTTTTGCGATTTCTTCAACTGGCATTTCTTTTACTTCTGCTATTTTTTGAGCTATATATTTTACATTACGTGAGTCGTTTCTTGTTCCCCTCAAAGGTTCTGGACTTAGGTATGGCGAATCTGTTTCTATTAGCATTCTTTCCATAGGAACACTTTTTATTACTTCATTAGCGTTCTTAGAATTTTTAAAAGTTACAGGTCCCGCAAATGATATATAAAATCCCAATTTTAACGCTTCTTTTACCAACTCAATATTTAAAGGACAGCAATGAAAAACTCCTTTTTTCTTACACTCTACTTTATTTTTTAATATATCAACTGTATCTTGAACTGCCTCTCTTGTGTGTATAACTATAGGTAAATTTAATGTATTTGCTAACTCTATTTGTTCTATAAATACTTTTCTTTGTTCTTCTTTATTATCTTTATTCCAGTAATAATCTAACCCGATTTCTCCGATTGCTACTACCTTATTATTATTTGCCATTTTTTGTATTTTTATAATATAATCTTTAGGTAAATTTTCTATATCGTTTGGTGATACTCCAACTGTTCCATATATGAAATTATATTTTTCTGCTATTTCTACTGCTTTCTTTGAACTCTCTAAACTATATCCAGCATTTATTATTGTTGTTACTCCTGAATTATATATTTCTCCGTATT
The DNA here is from genome assembly GCA_947628475.1 of uncultured Clostridia bacterium. Classification (GTDB taxonomy): domain Bacteria; phylum Bacillota; class Clostridia; order TANB77; family CAG-508; genus UMGS1781. The sequence continues at coordinate 88 of CANRAB010000070.1, read as the reverse complement.
ACTTTATCTCTATCGTTTTCAAATTTTTCATCATTATAATGTGCATGTGAATCTAATAACTCCATCTTCTCATTCTCTCTTTCTCTAT
>CANRAB010000069.1 GCA_947628475.1 uncultured Clostridia bacterium | reverse complement strand
GCAAAAAAAGCAAGTTATTATGAAACAATATTAAAGCCAAATACTTTCTATGAAAACAAAATACTTTCACAAGATAGATATTATGCTTCTAAATCTATAAAAACATTTGCAATAAATTTTAGATATGACTTTAAAGCAGATAAAAAGGCGGATATAGAATACAATTATAATGTTGTAGCAAAATTAGTTGGAACAGTGAAAAGTGGTGATAATCAGGAAAAAGAAATTTGGACTAGAGATTATATTCTTTATGAAAATAATAATAAATTAAATAATAATGAATTTAATATTAGTGAACAAACTAACATAGATTATGAATATTATATGAATCTTGTTCATTCATATGAAGAAGAATATGGAATTGCAATTGATGCAGTTCTAAAAGTACGCTTAAATGTGAATTATTACATCGATTTATCATATTTTAATGTAGATAATGAAAAAGTAGAGGATTATATAGAATTAGATATACCTATAACAAATACGATAACAACAGTAAAGGAAAACTATCAAAAAAATGTAAGCAATGGAATCGTTACAGAAGAAAATAATATTACAATTAATGAATTGATATATTATATAATTGGAACCTTATTTATTATAGGAGGGGGTATAGTAATAATAGTGCATATAAGGCAAAACAACAATAAAATTCCAGAAGAAAGGTATAAAGAAAATATTAGAAATATTATAAAATATTATAGAAACTTAGTTGTTACAGTAACAAATGAACCAAATATAAAAGATATGCAAATCATGAATATTGCCCATATAGAAGATTTAGTAGATGTAGCAGAGCAAAATAGTAAAAACATAATTTTGTATGAAGTAGAACCAAATAAGCAAAGCAACTTATATGTAATAGTAAATAATTATATGTATATATATAAAGTAACTTGTGCTAAAATAATATAAAATTATCTCATTTTGGCATTAAATTTTAGATAAATATTGACAAAATACGACAAAACTATTAAAATAATATTAAATAATATAGAAAATTCTAACAAAATTAACATAAAAAAGTTGCAAGAATAGAAAAAAAATGCTATAATAAAGTTGATAATTGAGGTTGTAATGGAGGTGCAATAAGAATGAAGAAAAAAATATTTAAAATTTTACCAATATTCGTGTTAATCATTTTTATTTGCACAAATATAGTTTATGCTGACACTTTTGATTTTCAAGGATATGATCCAAGAAAAAGTTCTTCAAGTTCATCAGCTTTTTTTGAAAAAGCAGGAGTAGTAATTGGATGGATAAGCACATTAGGTATAGTAATTTCAGTAATAGTTCTAGCAGTAATGGGATTAAAATATATGCTTAACGGTATAGAAGAAAAAGCAGAATTTAAGAAAAGCATGATACCATATTTAATAGGTTGTTTTATGCTAATGGCAATATCAATAATAGTAAAAATAATAGCAAATGTTGCAGAAATAGAAATATAAGAGGTGATAATAATGCTGAAAAAAGTTATAATTATAATTTTAATATTAACAGCAATATTTATATACACATCTAATAATGTATATGCAATAGATGAAGCGATATCAGAAGGAGATGGCTTTTTAAGTGCAGCAACTGAAAATCCAATTGATAATAATGAATTGAAAAAAACATCAGATTACTTGTTTAATATTGTATTTGCAATAGGAGTTGTATTAGCAGTTGCAATAGGAACAGTAATAGGTATACAATTTATTATAGGAAGTGTAGATGAAAAAGCAAAAATAAAGGAAACATTAATACCTTATGTTATAGGTGTATTTGTTGTATTTGCATCATTAACTATATGGAAAATAGCAATAACAATAGGAGAAACAGTTTCACCAACACCAAGTGTATCATCCTCAACTTCATCATCCTCACCATCTTCAGAAGTAGGATATTGTCCATATTGTGGACAGGAATTACTTCCTGGTCAAATGGAAAGTCTAAGAGAGGGAAGTGGTTCAGTAGTATGCAGAAACCCTGCATGTAGAGAAACTATTGACCGATATGTATTCTAATAAGTTATTAACTTTTTCTTAAATAAATTAAGAAAGTTAAAAATAAAAATAATTATTAAAGAAAGGAGAAATAAACATGACAAAAACTATAAAAATTATTTCTATACTAATGATTGCTGTTATGTTAGTAATGGTAGCTACTCCAGTTTTCGCAAGCTCAGCAAGTAGCAAAATTGATGAATTAAATGGAAAAATAAAAGATCCATCAAACACAGGTGATGTAATGACAATATTAGGAAAAGTATTAGGAATACTTCGTTGGGTTGCAATTATTGGTGGTACAATCATTATAGCAATTTTAGGTGTTAAATATATGATGGGAAGCTTAGAAGAAAAGGCAGAATATAAAAAATCTTTAATACCATTAGTAGTAGGTATAGTGGTTGTAATGGGTGCTACATCAATAGCAAAATTATTATTTGATGTATTTACAACATAGAAGTAACAATATACATAAAAAACTGATCTTTGGATCAGTTTTTTTTATGCAATTTAAAATATATATTAAAAATATACATTTTAATACAAAATATTACAAAAATATTACAAAAATATTAAATTTATATTACATTAGCCTAATTTGTTACAATTTAATACAATATATGTTATTATATAAATAGGAATGTTATAAAGGGGGAATGATTTTGGCAACACATGAGATACCAAGAAATGTAAAAGGTGAACGGAAGAATATTAATGATTTTTACAACAAAATCTTTAATATATACATCTATTGGAGGGGCATTTGGACTTGTATTTTATTTTATATTTGGGAGTTTATTAGGACTTACATGGCTTGGAATAGGTTTAGCTATTTTCTTTGCAGCAGTAGGATTTATTATTGCAACTATTAAAATTCCAGAAACGAATGGTTTTGAACTAGCCAGAAAATTGGGTGGAGAATCAATAGATAAAGCTTTTTTAAGATGGTTAAAATTCAGAAAAAAAGGCAATCTTATTTATACATACTTAGGCAATGAGAGGGAAAGAGCAGAAAAATAAACTTATTAAAAATGAAAAATATAACTTAAAGAGAAAACAATTTTTATCAAGTAATGTATGTTTATAATATAAAAAAATTAATAACATCATTACTATAAAGGAGAGAAAGATAATGGATGAATTAATGGGTGGGTTAACTGTATTACTAGTTTTTTTAATATTTTTTATAATATTTTTAGTTTTTATATATTGGAATATGAACCGTAAAGCGAAAAAAGAGGAAGAAGAAGATATGGGACAAACTGGTACTACAACAAAAACGGCAAAGCAATATACAGTAAAGTCAATAGATAAGTTTATGCAATTCGATAAAATTGAAGATAATATGATAGTACAAGATAATGGACAAAGATATTTAATGGTAATAGAATGTGAAGGAATAAACTATGATTTAATGTCTCAAGTCGAAAAAACAGCTGTAGAAGCAGGATTTGTTCAATTCTTAAATACATTGAGATATCCAATACAATTATATACACAAACAAGAACAGTAAATATATCAGAAAGTATCCAAAACTACAAAAATAAGTTAGCAATGACAAAGAAGGAACTAGATAATAAACAACAAGAATATAATAGAATATTAAAATCTGAAACATATAATGAAAAACAAGTAGAGATAGTAAGAAGAGAATTAATAAGAATAAAAAATTTATACGAATATGGACAAGATGTTGTTGATGATATACAAAAAACTAGTCAAAATAAAAATGTTTTAAGGAAACACTATTATATAATTATTCCATATTATGCAGCTGAAATTGGAACTGACCTATTAAATGAAGAAGAAAAGAAAAGTATGATTTTCTCAGAGTTATACACAAGAGCACAGAGTTTAATTAGAGTATTGTTCTCATGTGAAATGAAATGCAGAATCTTAAATTCAAATGAATTAGTAGAGTTGTTATATATAGCATATAATAGAGATGAATCAGAAACATATAGTGTGGAACGAGCAATAAGGGCAGGCTATAATGAATTATATTCAACAGCACCAGATGTTTTAGATAAAAGAATGAAAGCTATTGATGAGAAAATAGAAAAAGATGCAATAAATCTAGCTAGAGAAACAATTGATGAGGTAAGGTTAGAAAAAGAAAGAAAAATAAAAAAGAAAGAAGAAAAATTTAATGAATTAGTTAGACAAATGGCAGAAACATTATTAAAGGAAAACGAAAAATTTGTTGGTAAAGATGTTACGGAAAAGGCAATAAATAAAATAAATAATACAGAAGAGGAGGAAGAAAACGATGAGCAAGAAACAAAGAAGAGAACAAGAAGAGTTACAAATGCAAAATAGTTTAAAAAATAATGAACTAGAGTATGATATATTAAGAAAGAAAACTATAAAAGAATTGATAGCTCCATCAGGAATAGACGCATCTAATATAGACCATTTAGAGATAATTTCAAATACCACGAGATATGCTAGAAGTTTCTTTGTATCTAGTCTTCCACGTATGTGTACATTTCCAGAACTTTTTAGAGATATGTATTTATTTGGAGATATAAACACATCAATATACATCAATCCAGTACCAGAGGCAAGATCTCAAAACGAATTAAATAGAGTAATAAATCAATTAGAAACCGAGAGGATTGTTGCAGCAGATAGAGGAAATATAAATCGTGAGAGTATATTGGCTCAAAAAAGATTAGAGGCAGAAGGATTAAGAGATGAAATCGCATCAGGTTTTAATAAATTATATGAAGCTTCAATTGTAGCAACATTATTTTCATATAATTTACAAAACTTAGAGGCATATTCAAAATTACTTGCAACTGAGCTATCTAAAACTTTAGTAGGCATAAAATCTGCATGGGCAATGCAAGATGAAGCATTCCAATCAAATGTACCACTTATGAAAGATTCTATTAGAAAGACACATACATTTGATCGTAACTCTATGGCAACAGTATTTCCATTTACAACATCAGAAGTAGGACATTTAACAGGTATACCACTTGGAATGAATAAACAAACTGGAGTTCCAGTATTATTTGATAATTTCCACCCAAGTTTGGCTAACTACAATATGGTAGTATTTGCTAAATCTGGTGCAGGTAAATCTGTTACAATGAAAACATTAATTTCACGTTCTGCAGTTTTAATGGGAATTGAAAGCCTAGCTTTAGATGCAGAAGGAGAATATAAGATAGTTGCTGAGAGTTTAGGAGGAATAAATGTTGTTGTTAGTCCAACATCAGAAACAATAATTAATTTATTTGATATAGAGGAAGAAAAAATAAAAGATGAGATAACAGGAAGAGAAAGAACTGTACTAAATGTAGAAAATAAAATAGAGGACGTAACTCAAGCTTTAATTACAATGGCAAGAGGAAGTACAAGAAGTGAAGAAGTAAACGAACTTACAAAACAAATAATAGCAGAAGCAGTTGCAGATGAATATGCAAGATGTGGTATTACAGCAGATCCAAATAGTTTATATACAAATTATAACAACGGAACAGTAAGAATAGGACATTTATCAAGAGAAAAGAAAGAAATGCCAACAATAGGATCTTGGTATAAGACATTATTAAGAAAAGCAGAAGAAAATACAGATGAAAACTATACTTTCCATTATAGTTATTTAAAAAAAGTTATGAAACAGTACGTAAGAGAATTAAATGGACAAATGGCATATTTCGATGGACAATCAACATTTGATTTGTTAGAGGGTGTACCATTTATAAATTTGGATATTTCTCAATTAGAGGAAAGATTTGCAAGACCACTTGCTCAACAAATATTACTTTCTTGGATATGGGAAAAATTTGTAAAGAAAAATAGTGAAGATAGAAGTAAAGCAACAAAGAAAAGAGTTTTAGTTGATGAAGCATGGATGTTATTGCCATTCCCAGAAGCAGTAGACTTTTTAAATAAGATGGCAAGACGTGCAAGAAAAAGGAATGTTTCACTAGCAATAGTATCACAAAGGTTTCAAGACTTTTATGAAAAACCAGAGGCACAAGCAGTATTAACATCTTCAGATACAAAACTATTTTTAGCACAGGATAAATCAGAAATACAATATTTAAAAGAAGTATTTAAACTAAGCGAAGGAGAAGCAAACTTTTTGATAACATGTACTATTGGAGAAGGGTTATTTAAAGTTGGTGCAGATACTGCAATATTACAAATAACACCAACAAGAAAAGAATTTGAATTTATGGAGACAAATTTAAACAAATTAGCAGAAAGAAATCAATAAATTTACATAAAAAACTTTAAAAAGCTAGAAAAATATGGTATAATAAAATAGAATGTAGACCTTTATGGAAAGGGGACAAACTTTTAAATGAAAAATTTAGTAAATAATACAATAATAAAGAAAATATTAATAGTACTAATAACAATAATAATGGTAAGTAATTTTATTATGCCAAATTATGTACATGCAGCGGATAATGAAGTTATAACTAGATTGTCAAATGCGTTCTTTTACTTACTTGCAAAATTAGGGGATGTGTTTATTTCTTTAATGCAAAAGATAATGGTTGGTTCAGAAGATATAAGGAGATATTCAGCTGCAGATGATGATTATATATATGAAATAAAGTATTCACCAGGTATAATTTTTTCTAATAATGTTG
>CANRAB010000068.1 GCA_947628475.1 uncultured Clostridia bacterium | reverse complement strand
ATGTAGAAATCAAAATATTAGAATTAGTAAAAAATGAACCAACAATTTCTCAATCAAAATTGGCTGAAATTATAGGTTTATCCAAAAGAACTATAACTACGAATATGAATAATTTACAGAAAAAACAAATTCTAAAAAGAACAGGAAATAATAAAAGTGGGTACTGGAAAATAAAGAACTAAAGTATTGACCATATATGGAAATACAACAAGGTGATGAAAGAGCTTCATAAGGGGAAACTGTACTTGAAAAGTTATCTCAAAAATTAACAAATGAATTTGGAAAAGGGTTTTCTAAAAGAAATTTAGAAAGAATGAGAAAATTTTATATGAAAGAAACTATAAATTCAAGATGAAGTGTTCGTGAACTTCAAAGACAAATAGGTTCTTTGTTATATGAGAGATTATCATTATCGGTTAATAAAGAAAAAGTATTAGAATTGGCAGAAAAGGGACGTGAAATAAAAATAAGTAAAGATTTAGTAAAAGATATTGGACAAATGCAAATGTATGTAAATTACTATGATAGAGAAATAAAAAGTAATGATGAAAATCCAACTGTTGGAATACTACTTTCTACATTAAAAAATAAAACAGTAGTAAAATATACATTTACTTAAAAATACTTGTTTTTTTACTCTATATAAAATATAATTGAAGCAAGAAAGGAAAATGTTATGAAATATTTTGTAAGAGGTTGGTTTATAGATTCAGAAAAGGCTGATAAAATAATGAAAGAATATAATGGCTATTATAGAACAATAGAAAATCAATTATCGGATTCTACAAAAAATTTACTAAGACATAGACATGATACACATATCGTTAGGGCACATTTTATAGGGAAAGATTATGTTATGGAATTAGATAAAAAAATTTGGGGACAAGTAAAATTTGTATTTTATAATGCAAAGGTACAGTTGAATGACGGTGATAAAATCAAAAATGAATGTTGGTTATATGATGAAATTTATAAGTTGCAAAATAAAATAGAAATACATATTTTATTTGTCGCAGTAGATGCTATTATTACATGTGATGATGCAGGTGTGAGTATAGAAGAAAAAGAGTATTTTGAAGAGTTATACAAAAAAGAAGATTATACTATGGATTTGAGCCAAACTACTAAAACTAGTATTCAGAATGCCATTATAAATAAAGCAATGACATGTGGAAATGAAAAACTGAAATCTTGGGAAAAACTTATATATAGTTTTTTAGAAATATATAGTCATATTAATTATTATAAAAATAACACTATTGAAGAAAAAGTTGAGGGGCATTATAGTTATTCATCAAAAAAAGAAAAAGAAGAAATATACAAATTTTTATTTGATGATTTAGAAAAAAAAATAACAAATCATGCAAATACATTAAAAAAATATGAAGACATAATTAAAATCAATAATTTTAATTATATGGTAAATAAACTAATAGAAACATATAGTAGTGGAAATACACCAATGGAGCAGAAGTCCTTCACATATTTAGTGATAAATGAGGAAATTTTAAATCAAGTTGATTTTAAGCAAATATATAAGAGAATACTAGATTGCATAGATAAAGGATTAATAAAATAACAATATTATTATGCTAAAGACCTCACTTAATTTAGAAAATTAGAGTGAGGTTTTTATATTGTAATATGAAGTACAAGTTGAAAGAATTTATTAGCAATCATGTAAAATATACATTTACTTAAAAATACTTGTTTTTTACTCTATATAAAAAATAATGTTAAATAATTGAATTAAAAGTAATAATATGGTACAATACAAACAATTATAAACATGTTACAAAGAAGTTGTATAATTAATCATGGAGGTAAGTATGGGAAAAACTAGAAATTCACAAATGGCTTTATTTAATGATACAGTAAATACAACTTCAAAAAAAAGTAATATAAAATCATTAAGTAAAGAAACAAAAGGAAAACTTGAAAATTATACATTAGAAAAATATATAAAGGATATTGAAAAAAAAGGGCTAGAAAAAACATGGAAAGCAATATGTGATTATGTTATTTTATATGGTGAAAATAATGAATTTTTAAATATAAATAATTTTGGAGAGATGTATGAAATAGGTTTAGCAATAATTGATAAACAATTAAAAAAAGATAGTGGTCAATATTATACACCAGACGACATAGCAACAATTATGAGTGAGTGGTTAAATAAATTAGAAGGACATAATATCTGTGATGTTGCATGTGGAACAGGCAAACTTATATTAACATTTCTAAATATTATTGGAGAAAATGAAGCAAAGAAAATTATATCAGAGGGCAGATTATATTTATACGATTTTGATAAAGTGGCTTTAAGAATTTGTAAAACGTCAATAATGATTAAATATGGTATAGAATATGAGAATTATATTCATGACATACATTGTGATTTTCTTGATAAAAATATTGTTTTACCAGAAAATTCCAAAGTAATATCAAACCCACCTTATGCTGCAATATCTAAAATGAGTGATAAATGGGAAAAAACGGATGTCTTGCTTGATACAAAAGAATTTTACTCAGCATTTATGGAAAAACTTATCATACAAAGTATATCAACAGTTATAATAACTCCTTTTAGTTTTATTTCTGGTACAAAATTTTATACACTTAGAAAAAAACTATGTAATAAAAGTGGCGAGATATATTCGTTTGATAATGTTCCTGGCAATATTTTTTGTGGAAGAAAACATGGAATATTTAATACAAATACTAGTAATTCAGTTAGGGCAGCAATAACAGTGATTCGTTCAAATCAGAAAACAAAAGGTTTCAGATTAACACCATTAATAAGATTTAAAAGAACGGAACGAAAAAAATTATTAAAATGTAAAGTATTAGAGCAGATGCTTTCATCAAAAATACAAATAGTTTCTGATGAAGAACCTATGTTTTATAAATGCTTTAAGCCATTGCAAAAATTATATGAAACATGGAAAAAGAAGAGTAGTGGAGAAAAATTGAAAGACTATATAAAAGAAGAAGGAAACTATACTCTTTCAATGCCAAATACATGCAGGTATTATACAACAGCATCTAGCAGTAAAATGAAAAGAAATGGACAAATACTTTTATCTTTTAATGATAAAGATGTATTTAATTTTGTATATTGTTTTATAAATTCGTCTTTTACATATTGGTACTGGAGGTTATATGATGGTGGAATAACATATCCTAAAAATTTATTGCTAAATATGCCTATGATATATAAGTTATTGGATAAAAACGATAAGAAATTTTTTAAAAATATTGCTAACAAGATGATGGAAAAAGAAGCGGAGTTTAGGGTTATAAAGAATAACGTAGGAATGCAGGAAAACATAAAATTTCCAAGGGAATATAGAGATGAAATAAATAAGAGAATAATAAAAATACTTAATATAGAAGTTGATTATAAAGTATTTGATTTGGTACATTCAAATATGGCATTGGAGGTAAGTGTATGATCCAATTAACAGAGTTACAAACAAAGATAATGGGTGAATTTTATAGCTTTAATGCAACAAAAGTTATATATAACAAAAAAGAGAGAAAAATGTTATGGTCAATGACAAAAGAAAGAAAGCAAGATTTTGATATGGATAAAATAAAAAGTGATTGTCCAGCTTTATCACATCAAATATTAAAAAGTTATGAATCAGGAAAAAACATACAGTCGGCAGTTTTTAGTGAATGTGTATATGCACAAACGTTAGCTAATATGTTATGTTTAAATTACTTCTTTAATTGCCTTGAAGGGGAAAATATTATTCAAGCAGATGTTTTAAAGTTATTACAATCTTATTCATTAGTTCCAAGGTACGTATATTGTAATGAAGATAGAAGCAGAATGTTAATTCAAGCAGGAGGACGTTATGGTATAGATTGTGCATTAGTTTCAGTAAAAGATTTAAGTATTTTTACAATAGAGTTTAAAGAGCCGGGAGCAAAAACTAGTGAGCCAGATTTACCAAAGTATGAGGAAGATGGTAAAATTAAAATAACAGAAGATTTTTTAGGTAAGTATCCGCAATTCAAAGACATGATAGAAGAACATAAAGATTTAAACTTTTTTGAAGTTATGGGAAACAATATTCATGATTTTTCTCCTGAAAGTGTTAATATTGCTGTAACTAATAATTATACTAAAAAATATGCTGATATTATTTGTACGGAAGATTCTAAAGGGTATTTAGTTATGATGCCAGTTAATCAAGTTTCGTTGTGGGCTAAAATTGAAGGAGAAATAAGACCATCAGGAAGAAATAATTATAAAGTATGGAATCCACAAGCGTTAAAGAGATTTTTAGATGAAATTGAAGCCACGTATAATAAAGATAAAGTTACGGTTAATAAAGAAAAGCTAGCTCTTAGATATGAGCGTGGAGGAAGTGGCAAAGTATCAGGCTACAAGATAAATCCACTATTTTTTGTTTACATAAGAGATTGTACCATAGAAGGAAATTTAATTTCTTTCGACATAGATAGAGTAAGACAACTTAAACCAACTATTGCTGGAAAATTGAATTTCAAAGGTTTAAACTATTTTAAAGTAAAAGAATATTATGGAATGTAAAAAGTTTTACATAAATATTAGTAACGAGTAAAAAATAGAGTATTAGGCATTTTAAAAAAAGTTGGCATTTTAACAATAAAAATTGCAGAAGATAAAATATAATAAAACTACTTGCATTTTCTAGTGTTTTGTAGTACAATAGTAATGGTAAAAAATACCTTATACTTAGCTTAAAAGAAAAAATCCCGCTTTAAGTTCAGTTTAAGGCAAATAAAATAAAAAGGAGGATATACAACTATGACAAAGGAAAGAAAACAAGAAATCATTAAAGAATTTGGAAGAGATGAGAAGGATACAGGTTCATCAGAAGTACAAATAGCTCTTTTAACACAAAGAATTAATGAATTAACAGAACATTTAAAAGTACACAAAAAAGATAATCATTCAAGACGTGGACTTTTACAAATGGTAGGTAAAAGAAGAAACTTATTAAACTATTTATCTAAAAACGATTTACCAAAATATAGAGAAGTAGTTGAAAAATTAAATTTAAGAAAATAAAAACAATCAAAGGTGGATATTTAATCCACCTTGTTGAGTTGTTATAAGATAATCAAACTTATGTAAAGTAGCTTGCAAAATGTATTCTAAGATGAAACGTAAAAAACTATTTAAGTACAAGAGAATATATTTTAGAGGTTACCTGCATAATAAGATTATCTTAAATGGAATTAAAAGGAGGAAATTATATGTTTAAAACATACTCAATGGAACTAGCAGGAAGAACACTTACAATAGAAACAGGAAAACTAGCAGAACTTGCAAATGCTAATGTATTAGTAAGATATGGTGAAACAGTTGTAATGGTAAATGTTGTTGCATCTAAAGAACCAAGAGAAGGAATAGACTTTTTCCCATTATCAGTAGATTATGAAGAAAAAATGTATGCAGCAGGAAAAATACCAGGAGGCTTCACAAGAAGAGAAGGAAAAGCAGCAGATAAAGCAATATTAGTATCAAGAGCAATAGATAGACCAATAAGACCACTTTTCCCAAAGGATTTTAGAAATGATGTTGTAGTTACAGCAACAGTATTATCAGTAGAAATAGATAATTCACCAGAGGTTTGTGCAATGATAGGAACATCAGCAGCACTTGCAATATCAGACATTCCATTTGGAGGACCAACAGCAGCAGTAAAAGTAGGATATGTAGATGGAGAGTTTATTATAAATCCAACACTAGAACAAAGAAAAAAATCAGAATTAGATTTATTAGTAGCTGGAACTATGGACAAGATTGCAATGATAGAAGCAGGAGCAAAAGAGTTACCAGATGATAAAATGCTAGAAGCAATAAAACAAGGACATGTTGAAATAAAAAAAGTTTGTGAATTTATTTCAAAAATTAAAGAAGAAATAGGAAAGCCAAAATTTGAATATAAATCTTTTGAAGTTGACCATGACATCTATGAAGAAATAGAAACAAATTTCTATGATAGAATGTATAAAGATGTACAAGCTTTAGATAAAGAAACACGTGATAAAAACATGGAAGTATTAGCAGAAGATGTTAACACTTATTTTGTAGAAAAATATGGAGAAGAAAGAGCAGAAGAAATAAAAACAGGTATAGCAGATAGTTTATATAAATTGGAAAAGAAGTCTGTAAGAGCAATGATTTTAAATGAACATAAAAGACCTGATGGAAGACAAATTGATGAAATTAGACCACTTTCTTGTGAAGTAGGATTTTTGCCAAGGGTTCATGGTAGTGCGATATTCACAAGAGGACAAACACAAGTTATGACTATTGCAACATTAGGAATGACCACAGATGAACAATTATTAGATGGTTTAGATGAAGAAGAAACTAAAAGATATATTCATCAATATAACTTCCCAGGATATAGTGTAGGAGAAGCAAAACCAGTAAGAGGACCAGGAAGAAGAGAAATAGGGCATGGAGCATTAGCAGAAAGAGCATTGGCTCCAGTAATACCAAGTCAAGAGGAATTTCCTTATACCATAAGAGTTGTATCAGAAGTATTAAGTTCAAATGGTTCAACATCACAAGCTAGTATTTGTGGAAGTACATTAGCTTTAATGGATGCAGGTG
>CANRAB010000067.1 GCA_947628475.1 uncultured Clostridia bacterium | reverse complement strand
TATTTAAAAATATATATTGACAAAAAAATGAGTATAATATAGAATAGATTAAGAAAAAACTAAGGAGATAAGAATTGGAAAAAGAGAAATTTATTTCAAAATTTAATATAAAAGATTATAATAATCAATTAGAAAAAATTTTATCTAAAAAGACTTTTTCTGAGAACACAAAAAATCTATTATTAAGTATGTTATATAAAGTAGAAAATTCTTATGATGATTATAATTTAGTAACACAAGATACAAAAACAAAAAGTGAAATTTTAGAAGAAATACTAAAAATAATAGAACAAGACTGTGATACAATAGAAGTTATTAAAGAACAGACAAGTAGTAGTAATATAAAAGAAAAAAAGATTATAACATACTTAAATATTAGAAAAATGTTATATGAAATATATCAAATAAAATCTGTTAAATTTAAGGTCTTACCAGAATATGAAATTATAAAAGATTCATTAGAAAAAACATTAAATCAGGGGTATAGTATATCAGCAAATGAAATTATTAGAGATTTTGATGGATGGACATGGAATATAGAAGTTAATGAAATAGAAAATTTAAAAGCAAATTTAGTATATCAAACATTGAAGATATTAGTAGGAAATGAATTTTTAATAAAATGGCAAGAATCAGAAGGACAAGATTATATTGTAAACTTACAAAATGAATTGCAGAAAAGGTATAAAGAGGAGCTTTCAGAGAATTTATTTAAAGTAATAAATCAAATAGCAATAATAAATGTAATTGAAAATAACAGAGAAGAAAAAGAAAAATTAATAAATCTTCAAGAAAGTTTGCAAAACGAATTTGATAAACTAAATAATAAAAAAGAATATTTAGAAGAATTAGGCATTAAAAAGAAAAAAATAGTTGAAGAAATTAAAAAGATAGATGAAACAATTAGCAATGATAGAAATTTAAAAGAAGAATTTATAACAAGAAATGAAAAATTAGATATGAATCATAGAATATTTAGTTTAAGTGATTTTGTTGAAATACTTGAGAAAGAAAGAGATGAATTAAAAGAAAAACTAAATATATGTAACAAAAAAATGGAACCATTAATATTTATAAAAACAAAAAATGAAGTTGAAAATAAATTACAGTTAATTAAAGAAATAAACTTGCAAAATATAAATGAAAAGATATATAATACAAAAGTAAAAGAATTATTAGATTTAGTAAATAGAGCAATAAAAATAAAAATAGACTATGCTATGGAAAGAGAAGAAATAAAAAAATTAATTTATCAAATTAGGTATTATACTTCAATATATGTGAAAAAAGATAAACAAATAAAAGATTTGGTAAATACGGACAATATACAAAAAGAAATAATAACAAAAGCTTGTAAACAAAGATATATAACAATATTTAGTCCAGATATAAAACAAAATTATGAGATTGTAAAAAATATATTTCAAACAGACATAATAGAATTAGAAAAAATATATTTTAAATTTATGTATAAAGATAATCAACTAGAGCTTAAGATGTATGATGAAGAAAATTTATATAAAACATTTAATTATGAAAATGTAAATGAGCTAAATGTTAAATTAAATAAAAAAATAAAAGTTTTTGTTTAATTAGCGATATAAAATTAGATATAGAAAACGCTAAACTAAAAAATAGTTTATGCCTTATACACTTGTGAAGGCGAGGAAGGAATGATATTTATATATGAATATTACATTTTTAGGAGCAACAAAAACTGTTACAGGTTCTAACTTTTTATTAGAAGGGGCAGGAAAAAAGATTATAATAGATTGTGGATTATATCAAGGAAAAGCAAAGGAAGAGAGAGAAAACTATACAGATTTTCCATTTAACGTAAATGAGATAGATTATATGTTACTTACACATGCACATATAGACCATTCAGGAAGAATACCTAAGTTATATGTTGATGGTTATAGAGGACCAATTTATGCAACAAAAGCAACATGTGATTTGTGTTCAATAATGCTTCCAGATAGTGGACACATTCAAGAAATGGAGAATGTATGGCAAAATAAAAAGAGAGCAAGAGTAGGTAAAAAAGAGCTACCACCGTTATATACTGCACAAGATGCAATAGATTGTTTGGAAATCTTTAAACCAGTTAGGTATGATGAAATAGTTGAATTAGACGAAAATATAAGTGTAAGATTTAATGATGCAGGACACATGTTAGGTTCAAGCATTATAGAAGTATGGGTTAAAGAAAATGGAGAGACTAAGAAAATAGTATTTACTGGAGATTTAGGAAACAATGATATACCATTGTTAGATTCTCCAACAATGATAGATAATACAGACTATTTAGTAATGGAATCAACTTATGGAGCAAGACTTCATAATAGGAATGATGATAAAGCAGAGATGTTCTTAAATATAGTTGCAGAAACATTAGATAAAGGTGGAAATGTAATAATTCCATCATTTGCAGTAGGAAGAACACAGGAGATATTGTATGAACTAAATAAATTAAAGGAAGAGAGAACAGATGAAGATTTTATAAAAAAATATGAAACTTTAATGAAGGCTCCAGTGTATGTAGATAGTCCTTTGGCAATATCTGCAACGGAAGTGTTTAATCAGAATATGGATTTATTTGAAGAAGAGGTACGAGAAGAAATAAAGAGGGGAGACCATCCACTAGAATTTCCAGGGTTACAATTTACAAGAACACCAGAGGAGTCTAGAGCTTTAAATGACGATCCACATCCACATATTATAATATCTGCAAGTGGTATGTGTGAGGTGGGACGTATAAAACACCATTTAAAACACAATTTATGGAACCCTAATAATACCATATTGTTTGTGGGATATCAGGCGCCGGGAACTTTAGGTGCAAAGATTGTATCAGGTGAAAAAAAGGTTAAGATTTTTGGTGAGGAAATCGCTGTAAATGCTAGAATAGAGTATATAGAAGGATATTCAGGACATGCCGATCAAGAGTGGTTATTAAATTTTGTATATTCATTTATAACAAAGCCAAAACATATATTTTTAGTACATGGTGAACCAGAAGGACAAAAAGTATTAAAAGAAAAGCTAGTTGAAACAACTAATATTCCTGTTACGATACCAGATTATGGAGAAAATTATGACTTAGATGAAACTATTAGAGTTGTATCAAAAGTAACAGATGATACTAAGTATAGATTCTTAAGGTTAGAAGTAATAGATAGATTATCAACTTTAAAAGAAGAGTTAGACGAAATGTCAGATATTATAAAGGAAGATATATTCGATGAAGATAAGCAAGATGAAGAAATAGTAGAAATAAACAATAAGATTAAAGAGCTAGAACAACAGATTGTAAAAGTTATATCATAAAGTTTAAGTAATGTAAAATTTAGACTAATTTTACCTAGTTAAAATTTGCTCTTTTATAAGCAATTTACGTTTTAGAAAGGAAAGAAACAATGGACAAGTATTTTAATGATGCAATAATTGGAAATCAAAGTGTAGTAGCTAGTTTCACAAAACAGGGAGAATTATTAAGGGTGTTTTATCCTAATAGAGATTATAAACAAATTGTGGATTTTTTCCACATAGGATTAAAAATAAATGATTCAGGGATAGTATATTTACATCAAGATATAAATAATATTTATGAACAATATTATGAAGAAGGAACAAATATATTAAATACAGAAATACTAAATACGTATTTTAATTTAAAGATAATACAAACAGATTATGTAGTAATGAAAGAGAATATTATTGTAAAAAAATATAAATTTTTCAACGAAAATAATATAGACTTAAACTTAAACTTAATTGCTCATTCTGGGTTGGTTTCTTCACCAAATAATAGAGTAAGTGGATTATGTAAAAATAGTACATTAATGCAGTATAACCATGAATATACAATGTGTACATTTTCAAAAGAAGAGGTAATGGTTTCGCAAATAAATAATACAGCAGCAAATATTAATGGAGGACAAATTGGAGATAAAGATTATGTTGGAATGTCTGCAGATTCTAGCATAAGTTATGATTTAGGTGTACTTAAACCACATGAAACAAAAACTTTTGAGTTATATATTTATATTGATGATAATAAAAATGGATTAGATGCGTTAGAAAAAACTGTAGATAGAATAAGAAAGATAGACTTTAAAGTAGAATATGAAGAAGTAAAGAAATATTGGAAAAAATACTTAAAATCACATGATACATTAAACTTAAATTTAGCAGAAACTCCAAAAAATAATAAAATAAAAGAAATATATGAAAGAACAATATTACTATATTCATTACTTACAAATTATGAGACAGGAGGAATTTCAGCAGCGGTAGAAATAGATGAAAATTTAAGTCAGTGTGGAGGATATGATTATTGTTGGCCAAGAGATGCAGTATTTATTACTTATGCAATGGATATATTAAATATGAAAAAAGAAGTAGATAAATTCTACAAACATTTTTGTAAAAATACTCAAAGTAGAGATGGAATGTGGGAACAACGTTTCTTTACAGATGGAAGATTAGCTCCATGTTGGGGATATCAAATAGATGAAACTGCATCTGTAGTATTTGGTTTGTATAATCATTATTTACAAATAAAAGATAAAAAATTTTTAAGAGACAATTTAAAGATGTGTGAAAAAGCAATAACTTACTTAAAAAAATACATAGATGATATATTAAGTGAAAAACAAAAAATGCACACAAGCTACGATATATGGGAAATGCACGAAGGAATAAGTTTATATTCCGTAGCTAGTATATTTGCCGCAAATACAGCAATGATAAAAATATATGAAGAGTTAAAAGAAGAATTTACAAAAAATAGAGTAAAACAAGAAAATGTAAACAAAGAAAAAGATAATTTAAGAGAAATCAACACAAAGATAAGAGAATATATACTAAGAAATTTCTATGATGAAAATAAGAAAAGTTATGTTAGAAATTTAGAAGATAAAAATATGGACATAAGTATTTTAGGTGCAATAATACCTTTTGAATTATTCACAGTTAAAGAAAAGAAGATATTAAATACAATTGAAAGAATAAATATGACATTAAGAACATATACAGGAGGATATACAAGATTTGAACAAGACCATTACATGGGAGGTAAACCTTGGGTAATAGCAACATTATGGATGGCAAATTACTATATAGAAGCTGGAGAAAAACAAAAAGCTAAAGAATGTTTAGATTTTGTAATAAAAACAAGTACAACACTAGGTTTCCTTGCAGAGCAAATAAATAATGAAACATTAGATTCAGCATGGGTTATAGGCTTAGGATGGTCTCATGCAATGTTTATAATTATATTAAAGAAAATGTTGGATAAAGGATGGATGTAATAAATATATTAGCAGGTACTTGAAATTTTAAGTAACCTGCTTATTCATGTTATTTACTATTATTTAGATGCAAACTTTTGCTTTACAGTATCAATTTTTGCTTGTTCAACATTTTGCGTTTTATACCAACCTTTTTCGGCCATTAAATTGTAAATTTTATTTTGAATATCTAAAGACTCATTTAAGGCATCTTTAAAAGCAGTGTGAACTTCAGCGGTAGTCGATTCAATAGTACCATGAAGGTATAAATCACAAACACCTTTAATTATTAATAATTCTTTTTCCATTAAATCTTTATCTTCCATTTTTAATCAATCCTTTCTAAAAGTAATAATTGCCATTGCTTAATATGACAGAGAATATTTCTTATAAAACATTAAGAAATTTGTTTAATAAATCTGTATGCTTTTTTGCAAGTTCCTCCATATAAGTTGCTAGCTTAACATCTTTAATTTGTTTAGATGCGTTCATACTGCAAGTTTTCATAAAAGTTTCATGTCCTAAAGCATCCTCAAGATATAAAAGTTCTTTGTTAGTCATAATAACCTCCAATCTTTTTTTGGCGTAACTAATAAAGTAAGAATTACACTTTATTACCATATATACATATCATTTCCAAAAGAAAAATATATATTCAAAATAGTAACAAAAATGAATAACTTTTTATAAAATATAAGGAGAGAAAAATTAATACTATAACTGCTAAACAATAATTTTTATCAAAGTTGGTGGATGTTAGTATATATAAAGATAGGAGTGATTTTAGTATGAATTACCAGATAGTAAGGGCAAAAACCTACTTGTATAGATTTGAGCAAATATTAAACGAAATGTCTAATAAAATGTTAAATGTTAGACCAAAAAATAATATAACAAAATACTTTATAGAATGTATGATACCGCATCATCAAGCAGCAATATATATGTGTGAAAATTTGTTAAAATACACAAAATACCAACCATTACAAATGATTGCAAATAAAATAATAAGAATGCAAACTAAAGGAATAGAACAAATGAAAGAAATTTTTAGAACAACTTACGGATATGAAAATTTTAGAAAAGATGTAGAAGACTATACTGAAAAATATTTGACAATAACAAAGAAAATGATAGAAAAAATGACTAATAGTCCCAAAAGTGTAAATATTAATTGGGATTTTGTAAATGAAATGATACCACATCATGAAGGAGCAATAGAAATGTGTCAAAATTTATTACAGTATCGAATTGATCCAAGATTAAGAATAGTAGCAGAAACAATAATAAGAGAGCAAAGCAATGGAGTGGTTGAGTTAAAAGAAATAAGGAGAAGATTAAATAGATAAAGTTTTTTATTAAAATGTAAAAATAAATCACTTTATAAAATAACATTGTAAAAAGCTGGCGATAGTTGTAAGTAAAATTTTGCCAATAAAAAAATAAATAAAAATTTTAAGAAAAGTGTTGACAAAGGGAAGAAAAAGTAGTATCATAAAAAAGTACCAAGCAATATGAAGACTTAAAATTATATAGAAATGTATATAATTAGTAATATTTTGGGCAAAAGA
>CANRAB010000066.1 GCA_947628475.1 uncultured Clostridia bacterium | reverse complement strand
CTCTCTCTCTCTCTCTCTCTACATTATCAACGGTTTCAGCGTTTCTCATCTTCTTCATTCCTTTCTTTTGTTCTTTCTATATTTTTATATTATCATATACATCCCTCTTTTTCAAGTATTTTTTATTTTTTTATTTGAGCTTTCATTTTTACTCACTTATCACATTTAAGTTTTAAATTATAGCATAATTACCTTCACTTTATACATAATTTTCTAATTTTAGGAAATACTTATATCCATGAATAGTTTTAAAGAAAAAATAAAAAATTTATTTTTATATCAACCTACAGAAAATTATGATTTTGTATTAGCAGAAAATAATGCAGCTAATACAGATAAAGAAATACCACCTAATTTTTTACCAGATAGTGATGTATCTCCTAATTTAAACAAAAATTATGATTATTTAAAAGTACAATATAATAGTTTAATTAATAGTGATATTATTTTTCGACCGTTTGTTATTACTATATTTGGTAAAACTTACCACGCTCTATTACTTGGCATTGATGGTATGATCTCCTCTCAGCTCGTTAATAACTTTTTATTACGTCCACTAATGGAAACCAACTCTAATAAAAGCAAAACTCAATATACCAAAAATGGTGTTGAATTTAAAAAAATTAAAAAGGTAAATATTGAGGACTATATTTTTAATA
Source organism: uncultured Clostridia bacterium (assembly GCA_947628475.1). GTDB lineage: Bacteria > Bacillota > Clostridia > TANB77 > CAG-508 > UMGS1781. The sequence goes on along the minus strand of CANRAB010000066.1, from coordinate 6,399 downwards.
AACTTATGCCCCAAAATACAGTAAAAAAATATACTAAATTTTCCGAAATTTCTAAGTCCGTTAATAGTGGTGATTGTGCTCTTTTTGTTGATACTTTAAACTGTGCTTTTGTTATAGATGTTAAAGGTTTTGAAAGTAGAAGCATTGACACTCCTAAAAATGAAATTGTTGTAAGAGGTTCCCAAGAAGCTTTTGTAGAAAAACTTAGAACAAATACTTCTATCCTTAGAAGATTAATTAATAGTTCTGAATTGATTATTGAAAATTCTTCTGTTGGTACAGTTAGCAAGACTAGTGTTGCTATTTGCTACATGAAAAATATTGCTAACTCTAGTTTAGTCGAAGAAGTAAAATATAGACTTAATAACATAGATGTTGATTATGTTGTTTCATCCGGTAATGTTGAGCAACTTATACAAGACAATAGTAAAATTGCATTTCCGCAACTAATTTCTACAGAACGTCCAGATAAAGCGGTTAACCATTTACTTGAAGGCAGAGTTGTAATAATTGTAAATGGTTCTCCCTATTGCTTAATTGTTCCAGGTGTTTTTATAGATTTTCTATCTTCTCCAGAGGATTTAAACTTAAAACATCAATATTCAAACTTGTTAAAATTAATAAGAATTATCGCAACATTTATCTCTCTTTTTCTACCAGGAATTTATGTTGCTATTATGAACTATCATACTGAACTCGTACCTACTGCTTTATTGTTTACTATAGCCGCTTCCAGAAATTCTGTCCCATTTCCAGTAATATTTGAAATTTTACTCATGGAGGTCTCTTTTGAATTAATACGTGAGGCTGGTCTTAGAATTCCTACACCTATTGGTCCTACTATTGGTATTATTGGTGCATTAGTTTTAGGAGAAGCAGCTGTAAGTGCAAATATAGTAAGTCCTGTTCTTATTATAATTGTAGCTTTAACAGGTATATGTTCATTTGCAATACCAGACTTCTCACTTAATTTTACCTTTAGAATTTATAAATTTATATATATTTTCTTAGGATATTTAGCAGGCTTATTTGGTATTGCTGTTGGCATTTTCGTCCAAATTACTTTATTATGCAATCTAAGATCTTTTGGAGCTTCATATTTAGCGCCTTATGCTCCTTTAACTAACTTAAATACTTCTATCTCTTATTTTATCCCTCCTATTTGGAAAAGAGAAACTAGAAGTGATTTTCTAAATACAAAAAGGCCAAAGGAACAGCCTCCTATAAGTATGAAGTGGCTAGAATGGAAACATAAAAATAATAATGAAAGGAAAGATTAATATAATGAATACTGTTGAAAAAATTGGTAAGGCTGAAGTCATTGCTCTTTATATAATAATTATAAGTAATAACATTATAATTAACATACCCACTATTATTGTAGATTTTACAGGAACTGGTGCATGGCTTAATATTATATATCTTACACTTATTTGCTTAGTCTTTACCATCATTGTTTGCAAACTTTTTAAACCATTTGTAAATTTAGACATTTTAGATGTTTCAGAATTTTTGGGTGGTAAAATCTTAAAGTATATAATTGCTATTTGTTATTTTATTTTATTTATGGTCTTTCCCGCAGCATGTTTGAGATATTTTGCAGATAATTTGCAAAATATCTATTATGATAATTCTCCTTTAATATTCTTACTTTTATTATTTATTATTCCTGTTACTATATCTAGCAAAGCAGGATTAAAAGCTATCTCTAGCACTAATTTAATATTAGTTCCCATAACAGTTTTTTCCATACTTGCATTATTTATTGTTGCTTCTAAAGATTTTGTATGGCAAAGATTATTTCCTGTTTTTGGCTATGGAATAAAAGAAACATTTTTTAACAATATTCCTAACATCTTTGCATTTAATGTAGTTGCATATTTATACTTTTTAAAACCTTTCTTAAAATCAGAAACTTATTACAAGAAAATTTCAATTATAGCAGTTATTATATGTGGACTATATCTATTATGTAGTACAGCAACACTACTTATGTCATTTGCATTTATTACACAAACTGATGAAACATTATCTTTATACCTTCTCACAAGATTAATAAGTTTAGGTAAATTTTTGCAAAGAGTTGATGCGTTATTTATTTTTGTTTGGATACTAGCAATACTATCATTCTTAAGTTTAAACATATTTATCATTTCACATATTATAAAAAAATGTATTAATGTAAAGTCTTCATCAGAATTAGTATTTCCAATATCAGCTATACTCTTTTCTACTGCTCTTTCATTCAAAAATATGGCTAGTTTAAAATTTGTTGTACGAAATATTTATAGATATTACAACTGCATTTTAGTTTTTATAGTAAGTTTTTTAATTCTACTTTTGGCATATATGAAAAAAAAGAAAGCTACTTTAACAAACAAAAATAATTAATGTTTAAATAATGCTCAAGGTTCTCCCTTGTAGCTTTTAAAGGAAGGGAATTTTATAATGAGGCTTAATAAATTTTTATTAATTCTTATTTCTTTATCTTGTTTATGTTTACTTACTGGATGTTATGATTCTGATGGTATTGAGACAAAAGCTTACGTAATCGCTGTCGGTATAGATAAAGGTGAACACGATACATTAAAACTATCATTACAAATAGCTATATTAAGCGGAAGTGATAGTACATCAGGTGGCGGTGGTTCCGGAGATTCTTCTAGCAGTGAATCGTCTACCGTTTTATCTGTAGATTGTTCTAGCATTGATTCTGGAATTAGTTTAATTAATAGTTATATTAGTAAGAAAATCAATTTATCTCACTGTAAAGCAATCATCATCTCTGAAGAATTAGCTTATGAAGGTGTTTCAAATGTTATTTATTCTTTAGTTAATAATATAGAAACTAGACCTGATTGTAATGTAATTATTAGTAGATGCAAAGCATCTGACTTTTTGGAATATTCTTCGCCCATTTTTGAGTCAAACCCAGCTAATTATTATGAATTAATACTAAATTCCACCGAATACTCAGGTTATGTTGCTGACTTAATTTTAGCAGATTTTTATTCTAACCTTTTAAGTACGCATTCACAATCTGCTGCAATATTATGTGGTATTAATAATGAACAAACTCATACTCAAACTTCTTCTGACAAAAATAATTCATTGGATGGGAATTACAAGGCTGGTCAAACTCCTATAGAAAGTAAAAATAATGTTGAACACATTGGAACAGCCGTATTTGTACGGCGATAAATTAGTAGGAGAATTAGATAATGTTGAAACTCTATGTTTTTTACTGGTTAATAATAATTTAGAAAACGCTACTTTAACTATTCCAAATCCATTTGATTTTAACAATGTACTTTCCATTTATGTAGCTCTAAACAAAGATACTAAAAATGAGGTTTCTTTTGTAAATGGTTATCCTTTTATTGAATGTAGTGTTGACATTACTGGAAATTTATTAACAATGGATTCTTCCATAGATTTAACCAAGGAAGAAAATATAGAAATACTAAATTCATACGTAAATACCTATTTAAAAGATATTTTAACTACTTATTTATACAAAACCTCTAAGGAATTTAAAGCTGATATTTCTAACTTTGGAAAGTATGTTCTTCCTAAATACTCTACTTGGCAAGAATGGTTAGATTCTGATTGGCTTAATAATTACCAAAATGCCTTTTTTAAAGTTAATGTAAATTCTCAAATTCAAGGTAGTTATTTATTTACGAAAATTTAGATTGTTTTTACTAGATATTAATTGATAACTTACTCATATTATTAGAAAACGGAGGATTATTTTAATGGCTTTTATTGTCTGTTTATTATCTGTTTGGATTTTTATAAGAACATTAAGTTACGGTATTTTTGAAATAAAAGAAAACAGCAATACATTTGGTGGTATAGCCACCATTGTACTTGCCGTTTTATCTCTAATACTTCCGATTACTATAATGTTAATTAATGGTCTTTATTAACTAACAATAAAATCATTTATTTTTCACATAGCTTCTTTTAGTTTAAGGTCATTTATTAATATACTATACCTAATACTATTGCTAATACTACAAAAGCTACTCCAAGAATAATTGTAATTTTTTTCATTTGACCTTCTTTGGTTCTACCTTTATTTTTTTCATAGAATGAACCTGCTGCCCCACTTATTGCTGCTGATGCACCTTCATCATCCTTTGATTGAATTAAAGTCAATATTGTTAAAAATACTGCAACTATTGCATATATAATTATTAAAACTGCTTTCATAAATTTACCTCCATTTATTTGACTTTATTATTGTAACATAAACTTTTCCAAAAAGCAATAAGTTATCCTAGATTTTATGTCATTTATGGCAAATAAGTTCATTCTTACATAGACTTCTAAATTATAAAATATTATTTTTTTTGAACAATAATATCTCCAAAGTTTTCCTGTTGTTCTGTTATAATTTTGTTTCTTCTCCCTAATTCTAACATTCCTGAAAAAGCTGTTACCGTTTCTAATTTTGTATATTTCTTGTTAGCACATAACTTACTAAATACAAATTTATGCTTTCTTACTAACTCTCTAAAAATGTCTTTTACTTTACTTGCTACAGTTACAGTTTCTAGTATTGCAATTTTTTCTATATTTACTGCATTCTTATTTTTCTTTACTTCATTTCTTTCTATTAGTAACCTATAACTTTTTACTATATCTTCCTTTTCGTATTTTTTTTCTAATTTTCTGCTTGGTAACTCTATTTTCTCTGGTAACTTAAAAATTCTTTTTGAATTATTATTATAACTTTCTTTTAAAGTTTTTACTATCTCTTTATATTTTTTATATTCTATAATTCTTCTTATAAGTTCTTCTTCTGTGATTTCTTCTTCATTCTCTACTTCTCTTGGAAGGAGATGTTTAGATTTTAAATATACTAATGTTGATAGCATTACTATAAATTCACTTGCTATTTCTAAATTTAATTGCTCCATAGCGTTTAAATACTCTATATACTGGTCTGTTATCTGTGTTATATTTACCTTGTCTATGTCCATTTTATTTTTATCTACTAAATGGCATAACAAATCTAATGGTCCTTCAAAGTTTTCTAACTTTATATTGTATTTTTTTGTTTCTAGCGTTAATATGTCTTTCACAATAAGTACCTTTCCTTTCTACCTATAACTTTTCTAACTTTCCTCTTCAATTATTTTTATAATCTCACTAGTATACCCCTTTTTTCTTAAATACTGTATTATTTCTTCTTTTTCCATTATATTTTCTTTTTTTACTACTATGTTTTTCGCAGAGTTTAATTCAAATTCTATCAACTCTTCTCTATTATTATATATGTAGTTATCTATTTTGTCTTTTTCTAAACCTTTTGATAGTAAACTATATTCTATTTCTTTAATTGACATATTCTTTAGTTTTTGAAATTCATTAACTGTCTTATTTATATACACATCATCATTTATATAATTATTTTCTTTTAAACATTCTATAACTTTATCTAACATTTCTCCTTCATCTTTTGAAAATTTTTGTCTTATTTCCGCTTCACTTCTTTTTTTATACAAAACATACTTTAATACTTGAGTCTTCAATTTATCGAATTTTTCCAATTCATATATTTCTTCCATTTTCTTCCTCTTTTTTATAAATATAGACTTACTCTTCGTTTAATTCTTCATCTTCTTCTACTTCATCATTTTCTTTCTCTATATCATCATCTGCTAAGCTCTTTTCAAAAGCTTGCATAAAGTTTTCCCTAATTTTTGTTTCTAATTCTTTTGCTACTTCCTTATGTTCTTTTACATATTGCTTTGCATTTTCTCTACCCTGTCCTATCTTCTCTCCTTTATAACTAAACCATGCACCAGATTTTTCTACTAAATTTAAGTTTACTGCTAAATCTAATATGTTTCCTTCTTTTGAAATACCTTTACCATATACTATATCAAATTCAGCCTCTCTAAATGGTGGAGCTACTTTATTTTTTATTACTTTTACTCTTGCTCTTGCTCCTGTAACTTCTCCATCTATTTTTATATTTTCTACCTTTCTTATATCTAACCTAACTGATGCATAAAACTTCAAAGCTCTTCCTCCTGGTGTTGTTTCAGGATTTCCAAACATTATTCCTACTTTTTCTCTTAACTGATTAATAAATATTATGGCTGTTTTAGATTTATTAAGTACACCTGCTAATTTTCTTAAAGCTTGAGACATAAGTCTAGCTTGCAACCCTACATGTGCATCTCCCATATCTCCATCAATTTCTGCTTTTGGAACTAGAGCTGCTACAGAATCCACTACTATTATGTCTATTGCTCCGCTTCTTGTTAACGCTTCTGCTATTTCTAAAGCTTGCTCACCTGTATCTGGTTGAGATACTATTAAATTATCTATATCTACACCTAAATGTTTTGCATATACTGGATCCAAAGCATGTTCTGCATC
>CANRAB010000065.1 GCA_947628475.1 uncultured Clostridia bacterium | reverse complement strand
AAATATTTTTTATAATAGAAAAAACCTTGATTATTCAAGGTTTATCAGTACTTTTATTAATTTTATTCTTATACTTTTTCTTTATTTTTTTCGTAATGTACATATGCTTTAAAATTTCAAATAATTTTACATAACTAGAAAAAGGAAATGTAACATAAATTATACTACATATGCCTAGGACAAAAACTCCAATTATAAATCCCATCATAATTAATTATCCTCCTTTTTCCTTATTTCACATATCATACCTATTACAAATGAACCAATCAATAGCACTAATGATATTTTATAGACTGGTATAATATTTATCTCATTTTCTGGTATAGTTTTAGATATTCCATATGCTAAAGAAGACATTACTAATATTCCAACAGTTATAATACGTATTAATGTTTTTATGCTTTCACTTATTTTATATGATTTACTATTCAATTGTATGACTAAATTCGTACACATTGATATTGCAACCATTAACATTTCTGAATAGTTGTCTTTAAAATCAAATTTCCCCTTTTTCTCAAAAATCTCTATAAAAAATACTGCACCAACAGGAAATAGCAATGAAAACAAATTAGAACAACACCAACTTATTATATTTGCAAATTTATTTCTAGCTTTATCTGTTGCTATATCTATTTGACTTAACAACTCTTTTGACTTATCTTCTTTCATATTCTTACGTCCTTCTTTGATATATTCTATTATAGAGAAGAATATTAGTCAATAAATTTTACAAAATTTTAAAAAAATTTACTGTATTTGTCTGATAAACTTATTCAATTTTCAATGTACATATTGCATTTTTACATGCTTTGTGCTATTATTAGTATAGTTATTTTTTTAAGGGTATTTGACTATGTGCAATCGGGAACATATAGCATTTCAAATACCTTTTTTAAATTCTTTTCAAAGTCATTTATTCTATCTAATTGTTCTTTTGTAAAAGCATTAAATTTAAGCCATTTATTCCAGTCTTCCATGCCAAAATAACCTTCTAAAGTTTTACTATCTGCTGTAATTGGTTCAATCTCTTGTTTTCTTTTTAAATCACTTAATAGTTTTTGAAATTTTTCTAACATTTTCTTCACACCCCTTTCCTTTTTTTATATGCATACTGCTAACTATAATTAGCAAAAACTAATAACTTAATAAGCTGCAAAAAATGCCATTATGAAATATGCTGCAAATATCATTGTTGCTGGTATATATATAAATATTGTTCTTCTAATTTTGTACTTTAATTGTTTCTTCATAAGTATCTCCTTCTATCTATAAATTTGTTCTAATGTTGTATAAAATTTTTCTTTATCTACTCTTACTCCTGCTGTTCCAATTTTCTTTACCGCATCTTGCATTTCTGTTCTTTTTAATATCTTATATATTTGTTGAACACAACATCCTAACTCTTCTGCTAATTCCTTTACTGTTGAATATTTTGTTCTTGTTCTACTACATAAATTTGTTGCCATATTGCTTCACTTCCTTTACTTTTATTTGTTTTTTATGTACCACCTATGCTATAATTCTGCCTGAAAGCGAGGTGATAATATGTCTAATGAACAACGTGCTCATGATTTAACAATGTTTTATGTCAAAATGTATTACGATTTTTCAAAACCTTGTGAAGATGGTCATTTTGAATTTGATGCAATTTCTAAATATGCTGAATTATACCCAGAAATTTTCAAACAAATGAACATCATATTTCCAAATTAGTTATTCACTTTTTATTCTTAAAAACTAAGCCAATTGTTTTTACCTCAATATCCGTATTGTCATCAGTCGTTCCAGCAACTGATGTTTTATTTTCCACTAGCTTCTTTAATTCTTCAACTGTACACTCTATTTTCATATTGCTCACCTCTTTCTTATTTTTTCTTTTTTTAAACGTTTTGTTGAATTAACTGCCAAAAAAATATCTGCAATACTACAATTATAAAGTTTTGCCATTTTTTCTTTTAAAGAATCGCTTGGATTTCTATCTCCATTTTCTAGCATTGACAAGTATTCTTTTGTTATTATTAATATCTTTGATGTTTGTTCTTGCGTTAGTTTTTTATCTTTTCTTAAGTCTTGTAGTGTTTTTTGCATTTTTACCTCCTCAACGATTTGTTGAACATATTATATTAAACATTTCGTTGAATGTCAATAGTTTTTCAAAAATATTTTTACAATTTGTTTAAAAGTATTGACGTTCTAAGTAAGAAAGTTTACAATATGTTTACAGATTAAACAATTTGTATTATAATATTATTATATTATGTAAAGGAAGATTTGGATGAATAGATTAAGATTTTTAAGAACTGAAAGAGGAGAAAGTTTAGAAAAAATTTCAAAATATTTAAATGTAACAATACAGACCATTTCAAACTATGAAACTGAAAAAAGAGATATGTCTCCAGAAACTATTTTAAAATTAGCAGAATACTTTAATGTAAGCACAGACTATTTGCTCGGAAAATCTGACATAAGAAATCCCGAAGAAATAAAAAAAATCCCTTTTGCTAATGCTGGAGGGCTTAATATAGAAGGACTTGACGATGAAGATGTTAAAGAATTACAAAAACAAATTGATTATATAAAAAAATTGAAAGGCCAAAAGTAAAATACTAAATTATAGTTATAGAATTTAAAAATAAGGGGGTGAAAATCTTGAAAAAAGACACAATTATTTCAATTGTAATTTCAGTTATTATATCATTTGTAATATTAATAATAGCTTTACTACTATCAAATAAAAATACTGTAAAATTATCTGATTTTTCAATAGGTAGCTTTAATTTAGAAACAGAAACTACTGATTATTCTTATATAGATAATTATACCACATATTCTGGAGAAGCATCCATTTCTTGTAAAGATAAAAGAAATAATTATGTAGTTTTAGTTAAAATAGTTGACGATGCCAATGACGTAACCAACTACTCTATAGCACTTATTAATAATGGTAAAGGAGAAATTTCAACTTATGATTCTAATTCTGATGGAAAGAAAAAACCAGATTATAATTTTGAAATTGTAGGTTTTTTAAAATTTGATAAATAAAAATGTGCAAGGAGTGATTTTAAGAAAAATCTTTTAGGCTCATGACGATGAACTTATTACTCCTTGCTTGTTAAATATTTTAACATAAAATATTTAACCTGACAACATTGACACTATTATTATAGACACTATTATTATATTCTAGCACATTGAAAATTAAATAAGTTTATCAAATATATTTTTTTGTAATATACTATATTATATCAATATTTAATTTATATTTTTTTACACTTATCGATTTTTTAATAAATTTAAAAATAATTATTATAATAATAGTGTATTGTTATATATTGTTTTTATGTAAACAATATGCTATAATTTTATTATAAAATATGAAAGGAGCTGATAATATGGCAACAAGTAGTTTTTTTGCTGACATTACCATTAAGGACAAAAAAACAGCACAAAGTTTTTTAAAAGCTATGGAAGATTCAGAAAAAGCACCTAAAAAACAAATTAAAATAAATAGTAAAAAGGTTGACGATAAGGAAACGTTAAGGAGAATGTTTTTAAAATAAATGGAATATATTGTTACTAATTTAGATAGTTTATATGAAGCATTAGGTGAAAAAAAATTACAAGAAATATTGAATGATTTTGAATGTAAAAAAAATATTGAAGTAGAAACTTTTATTAAAGAAAATGCTATTTTTCTTTCAAAGCAGGGAATTTCTAAAACTTACATCGTTACTACTAATATTAACAATTCAAATGTGATTGTTGGATATTTTACAATAGCTAATAAAATGACTAAAGTAAAACAAGATTTTTTTGGTGGAAAAACTAAAAAAAGGTTTGAACGTTTTGCTGAAACAAACAAAAGTAGTAATATGTATCTTACTTATCTTCCATTAATTGGTCAACTTGGAAAAAATTATCACAACAATTACAATAATTATATTTCAGGTGATGTATTATTAAGATTAGCCTGTCAACAAGTAAAAGAAGTTCAAAAATTGATTGGAGGTAGATTTGTTTTTCTTGAATGTGAAGATATTCCAAAATTAAAAGAATTTTATGAATCAAATGGTTTTAAATGTTATAATAACAGAAAATTAGATAAATATGAAAGTGAAAGTAATGCAAAATATTTGTTGCAAATGATTTGCGATTTAAGCGATATTGACTAATTATTTGATAAACTTATTTTTTTAAGATAAGTTTATTTTTTATTATAAAAATTGGAGGATAAAATTGGAATTAATCGAATTGCAAAATATTGCAAGTAAAGAAAAAATCGATATTTTAAATTATAAAATGAATAAAACAAAAGCTAGAATTATAAATTATTATAATTCATATATTTTTATGGATTATAGCAAAATTGGAAGCTATACAGAAGAAAAATGTCTGTTAGCTGAAGAACTAGGTCACTGAAACTTAATTGAACAATATATTTTTTTAAAAATTTTGCAAAAAACTCTTGAATTGTATCAAGATACGTGCTATAATTGTATCAAGATACAAAGGAGGTGAGTATTATATCTGAAAAAAGCAGAGCCAATTATTTCAAAGAGCGCAGAAAAAAAACAAAGTCCTTTTATGTTGAAATAAATACCAATAAAATGGAACATTTTGAAACAAAATTAAACTCACTAAATAAAACTAAAAAAGAATGGCTTGATGAAAAAATTGATGAAGAATTAAAAAAATAGAGTATTCTGCTTGTCTGGAAAACGTTACAGAATACTCAATATCGAAATACTTGTAAAAGTAAATCTAAATATATTGTAACATATATATCTACTTTTTTCAAGTATTCGAAAAAAGAAAAATTGAAAGGTAGGTATTTTATTATGGAAAATTATACAGAATTTTTAAAAGAATATTTAGAAGGAAGAAGAAACATAAGTAAAAAATTATATGTAAGAGGAAACAGATTTTATAGAGCCATACAAAAAGGAATAATAACATTAGAATATGCAGAAAAACTATTTGGAGGTGCTAACTAATGAAAGAAATATGGAAAGATATTAAGGGTTATGAGGGGTTATACCAAGTTAGTACCCTTGGAAGAATAAAAAGGATTACATTTATAAACAATATTATAAACAAACCTCAAGATAAACTACTTAGCCTAAAAAAAATCGACAATCTTGGCTATAAGACAGTATGTCTATGCAAAAATAATCAACTCAAAAATAAAAGAATACATAGGTTAGTAGCTGAAACATTTTTACCTAATTCAAAAAATTTGCCTTGTGTAAATCATATAGATGGAAATAAACAGAATAATTATGTATCCAATTTGGAATGGTGTACGCATAGTTATAATACAAAACATGCATTAAAAAGCAATTTAATCAATACAGAAAAACATAAGAAAGCTGCACAAAATAATATTAAAATAGCTCAAAAATATGCTTATAAGCATTCAGGAGAAAATAATGGAAGGGCAAAACTAAGTAAAGAAGATATAATTACAATAAGAGAATCGTATAGCCAAAAATTAATGAATCAAAATGAATTATCTATCAAATATAATGTTAGTCAATCTACCATTGGTAGTATTATAAATAGAAAAACATGGAAAAATATTTAAATCACTTACTTGTGTGCCTCTAAAATCGATTTTAAACTGTTTTTATGAACGGAATATATAATTTATGGGATATAGCAGAAAAATTGCAAGTAGAGCCAAATATGGTTGAATTTGCTTATAATTATTACAAAGATAATGGAATGTTATATACAGATGACAAAATGTTTAAAGAAAGTATTTAAGAATAATTATTTAGGAGGTATTATGGCTTTTACATATACTAAAAGAGCGGATGGAAGATTAATGAAACGTGTAAGCGTAAATGGAAAATTAGTTACATTATATTCAGACAATTCAAAAGATTTAGAAAAACAATATATAGAAAAGAAAAGTCAAGATCACAAAGGTATTTTTATAGATGACGAAGGAATGACTGTTTCATCTTGGGCAACAAAATGGTTAGAAACATATAAATCAGATAAAGAATATGCGACAAAGAAAATGTATTCTGATTCGATTCGACTACATATTAATCCGTATATTGGCAATATTCCTTTAAAATATCTTAAACAATCAGACATTATAAATATGTTAAATCAATTAGATAAAAAGGGAATTACAAGGAAAAAAGATATTGCACTTCTTACAATAAAGCAAATTCTTAATAAAGCTGTAGAAAATGATTATATATATAAAAATGTTGCAGTAGGCATTAAAGTAAAAAGGCACAAAGCTGCCGAGAAAGAACCGTTAAATGATAAAGTTATTGATGAAATAAAAAAACTCTCTATAGACGATTCTAACGCATTTATGATACTGTTTCTTTTATACACACGGATTAAGACGAGAAGAATTGGTTCCGCTTCAATATAAAGATATAAATTTAGAAGAAAAATATATTTTAATTAACAAGGCTGTAACATTTCAAAAGAACCAACCCGTTGTTAAAAAAACTAAAAATGAAGAAACTAGAAAAGTACCTATTTTTGATTTAATATATTGCAGATTAGAAGAATTGAAATCTATTCACAAGTCAAATGAATATATTTTTGCTAATACATTAAATAAAATGATGAGTGAAACTTGTTTAAAAAGAAAATTAGCATATGTGTTAAAAAAAATTAATGCTAGCCTAAAATCTGACACACAAGAAGGTAGTGTGTCAAAAGAAAAAGTAGAAGACGACTTTGAAGAAATAAAATTTACACTACACCAATTAAGACATACGTATGCGTGCATACTGCACAAAGCAGGAATAGATATAAAACAAGCTCAAGCCTGGATGGGACATAAAGATATAAAAGTATTATTAAATATATATACTCATTTAGATTCACAAGATAATCAAAAATCTTTAGAAAAAGTGAATCAATTTTTAGCATAATTTTGACACACTTTTTGACACACCAAAATATTAAAAATGTTTAAAATGTTTAATATATTTAATACTTTTTAAGTAAATAAAAAACCGTTGTACTTACTGATACAACGGTTTTTCTTTGGTGGCTCGAAGTGGAATCGAACCACTGACACGGGGATTTTCAGTCCCCTGCTCTACCAACTGAGCTATCGAGCCAAATATAAAATAAAAATGGCGACCC
>CANRAB010000064.1 GCA_947628475.1 uncultured Clostridia bacterium | reverse complement strand
AACAAATGCATTCATAATATTTATACTTACTTGAACAGCTATATCATTTTTTAGTAAGCCAGATAACATAGCTATTCCCTGTTCTGTAAAAACATATGGAACATATTTTTTCCCTCTATGCTTACTATTTTCATTTCTCGAACTGGTCGCAATTTGCGACCAGTTATTTTCCTGATATAAATTTAGAATTGTAGATTGCATTTTCAATTTTTCAGTTTCTTATGGACTTATGTTATTAAATAAAAAAACTTACGAACCCTTTTAAAGTTCGTAAGTTGTATTAATTTGGAGCAGGTAGTGGGAATCGAACCCACGTATCCAGCTTGGAAGGCTGGGGTTCTACCATTGAACTACACCTGCATTCGCTGTTCACAGTTTGTAATTATAAACTATTTATTTTCATTTGTCAATAGTTTTTTAAAAAAAATTTAAAAATTTGAATCTATGTTTTTATAAATCATTTTTCACTATGGTGTACCCAAAATGTTATTTAGAAAATGCAATGACAGGTTTTTCCTGTCATTGCTATTTTTTTATTTTCTAGGATTTTTTATTGCTGCTTGAGCTGCTGCAAGTCTTGCAATCGGAACTCTAAATGGTGAACATGATACGTATGTTAATCCTACATTATGGCAGAATTCAACGCTTGATGGTTCTCCACCGTGTTCTCCACATATTCCTAATTTAATATTAGGTCTTGTTGCTTTTCCTTTTTCAACAGCCATTTTTACAAGTTTTCCTACACCATTTTGATCTAGTTTTGCAAATGGGTCTGATTCGTAAATCTTTGATTTATAGTAAGCATCTAAGAATTTACCTGCATCATCTCTTGAGAATCCAAATGTCATTTGTGTTAAGTCGTTTGTTCCAAATGAGAAGAATTCTGCTTCTTCAGCTATTTCATCTGCAAGTATTGCTGCTCTTGGTATTTCTATCATTGTACCAATATGGTATTCCATATTTGAACCTTTTTCTTTCTTAACTTGTTCTGCTGTTTCTATAACTATATCTTTTACGAATTTTAATTCTTTCTTTTCTCCTACTAATGGGATCATTATTTCTGGAACTATATCATATCCATCTTCTGCTTTAACTTCTATTGCTGCTTCCATTAATGCTCTTGTTTGCATTTTTGCTATTTCTGGATATGTAACTGCTAAACGGCATCCTCTATGTCCCATCATTGGGTTGAATTCATGTAATTCTGCACATTTTGCTTTTAGATGTTCTACTGAAACTCCCATGTCTTTTGCAAGAGCTACTATGTCTTCTTCCTCTGTTGGTAAAAATTCATGTAGTGGTGGATCTAAGTAACGTACTGTCATTGGTAATCCTTTTAATTCTTTGTACATTGCTTTGAAGTCACCTTTTTGGAATGGTATTAATTCGTTAAGTGCTTCTTCACGAGCTTCTACTGTTTCTGAAAGTATCATTTTTCTTATTTTTGGTATTCTGTCTTCTTCGAAGAACATATGCTCTGTACGGCAAAGTCCTATACCTTCTGCTCCTAAACGAACAGCATTCTTTGTATCTCTTGGGTTATCTGCGTTTGTTCTAACTTTTAATTGTCTAAATTCATCAGCCCATTCCATTATTCTTCCAAAGTTTCCACTTACAGAAGCTTCAACTGTTTTTATATCTCCTTTGTAGATTTTTCCAGTTGTTCCATCTAATGAAATGTAATCTCCTTCATGGAATGTATATCCACCAAGTTCAAATTTCTTAGCTTCTTCATCTATTTTGATATCTCCACATCCTGATACACAGCATGTTCCCATACCACGTGCAACAACGGCTGCGTGTGATGTCATACCACCACGTACTGTTAATATACCTTGTGCTGCTACCATACCTTCGATATCTTCTGGTGTTGTTTCTAGACGTACTAATACTACTCTTTCACCTTTTCCACCTTTTCCTAATGCTTTTGCATCTTCTGCTGAGAATACTACTTTACCTGCAGCTGCTCCTGGTGATGCTGGAAGAGCTTCTCCTATTACTTCTCCTGCTTTTAGACTATCTTTATCGAATGTTGGGTGTAGTAATTGATCTAATGATTTTGCTTCTATTCTTAATACTGCTTCTTTTTTATCTATCATTCCTTCATCTACTAAATCACATGCAATTTGAATAGCTGCTGGAGCTGTTCTTTTTCCATTTCTTGTTTGTAAGAAGTATAATTTTCCTTCTTGAATTGTAAATTCCATATCTTGCATATCTTTGTAGTGATTTTCTAGTTTTGTTGCTATTTCCATGAATTGTTTGTAACATTCTGGTAAATCTTCTGCAAGTTTTGTGATTGGTTGTGGTGTTCTAACACCTGCAACAACATCTTCACCTTGTGCATTGATTAAATATTCACCATATATTCCTTTTTCACCTGTTGATGGGTTACGTGTGAATGCAACACCTGTTCCAGATGTATTTCCCATGTTTCCAAATACCATTGCTTGTACGTTTACAGCTGTTCCCCAGTCTCCTGGTATATCATTCATTCTTCTGTAAACTATTGCTCTTGGGTTATCCCAACTTCTAAATACGGCTTTAACTGCTCCCATTAATTGTTCTGTTGGATCTTGTGGGAATTCTTGTCCATTCATATTATCTTTATATACTTTTTTGAATCTTTTTACTAATTCTTTTAAATCTTCTGTTGTTAATTCTGTATCATAATGAACTTTCTTTTCTGCTTTTAATTCATCTATTATTTTTTCAAAGAAAGATTTTGGAACTTCCATAACAACATCTGAATACATTTGAATAAATCTTCTATATGAATCATACGCAAATCTTGGATTTCCTGTTTTTGCTGCAAATCCTTCAACTGCAACATCGTTTAAACCTAGGTTTAATATTGTATCCATCATACCAGGCATTGATGCTCTAGCTCCACTTCTTACTGATACTAATAGTGGGTCTCCATTGTCCCCAAATTTTTTCCCTTGCATTTCTTCTAATTTCTTTAATGCGGCAAATATTTGCTCTTTAATTTCTTCATTTATTGTTTTACCGTCATTGTAGTACTCTGTACATGCTTCTGTTGTAACTGTAAATCCTTGTGGTATTGGTAAACCTAAGTTTGTCATTTCTGCTAAGTTTGCACCTTTTCCACCTAATAATTCACGCATATTTGCATTTCCTTCTTTAAAAAGGTATACATACTTTTTGCTCATAAATTATTCCTTCCTTCCTTTATATAAAATTACGGGTATATTATATATCACATTTTGCCAAAAGTAAAGATATTTTTGGAATTTTTTTCTACATACAAGTCTATTCCATACCCACCATCTCATGTCAATGATTTTTAGTGATTACTTCATATATTTACAAATTAATAATTTTTTCTATAATTTCAGTATCTTCTATCTTATGTTTAATATTATCTTCTAGTTGGAGTAGATTGAAAATATTGTCAAATTTCTTTTCATGTTCTAATAATTTATATTCTATATTTGTTAGTCTTTCAAATGCTTGTCCATTTAAAGATATAAATTTTCTCATTTCTATAAATGATTTTATTATATTAATACTCACCTTTACAGCTATATCGTTTTTTAAAACACCTGCTAACATAGCTATTCCTTGTTCTGTAAAAACATAAGGTAAATATCTTCTGCCTCCTCTTTGTTCATCATTTATTTCTAATTTTTGTTTTGAGGTTCCAAATTGGAACCTCAAAGTTTGAAATTCATCCTCTGTTAGTTGAAAACAAAATTCTTCTGGAAATCTATCAATATTTCTTTTTACAGCTTTATTTATGTTTTTAGTTTCGTAATAATATAACATTGCTACATCACTGTCCAGCATAACTTGTTTTCCTCTTATTGTATATATTAAATTTTTTATATCTTCATTTGATAACTCATTTTGAATAATAGCATTATTTTCTTCCATAAATTCACATCCTTTTTATTTGTACATATTTTAGAACATATGTTTGTTTTTGTCAATAGTTTTATAATTATTTCTACTTTAAAATTCTTAGTAAAATTAAATAAAGATTATTGATAACAAAAATTTTCTACATACAAGTCTATTAAAAAAATTAAAAAGTAAAACCTATTTACAGATTTTACTTTTCTCTTTTATAAATCTTCTATATTTTTTGCTATCTTTTCTGGTGATAAACCGTATTTATCTTCTAATTGGTCAACATTACCATGCTCTACAAATGTATCATTATATCCATATGTATCTATACTTATATTTTGTAATTTACTTCTGTTTGCTAGCTCTATTATAGCTGTTCCTAAGCCACCATTTATTAAATTATCTTCTATTGTTATTACCTTTTTCGTTTTTGCTATTGATTTTAATATGGTTTTCTCATCTAATGGCTTTAAAAATCTTGCATTAATTATTTCAATTTTTTTATCTGGTAACATTTCTGCTACCTTTTTTGCAGTTCCTACCATTTTTCCTATTGCTATAATACTTAAATCTGTTCCTTCTTGCAATATTTCCGCTTTTCCTAAACTTATGTTTTCAACTTTTTCAAATTTGTAGTTTTCTCCTCCCCTAGGATATCTTATAAATGCTGGTTTTTCTGCATTTACAGCAAATTCTAGCATTTTTTCTAGCTCTTCAAAATTTTTTGGTGCCATTATTACAATATTTGGTATTGGCGATAAGAATGATAGGTCAAATAATCCTTGATGTGTTTCTCCATCATTTCCAACTATTCCTGCCCTATCTATGCAAACTGTTACTGGTATGCTAGATAACGCTATATCATGCACTATTTGGTCATATGATCTTTGCAAAAATGATGAGTAAACCGCAAATACTGGTTTTAGACCTGCTTTTGCCATTCCTGCTATTAGTCCCATGGCATGTTCTTCTGCTATTCCTACATCAAAGATTCTTTTTGGAAATTGCTTTGCAAAGTCTGTTAGCCCTGTGCCATCTTTCATTGCTGCTGTTATAGCTACTATTTTTTCATCTTTTTTTGCAAGCTCTACTAATTTATCACCAAATACTTTTGAATAATCCTTAGTTTTTGTTTTAACTGGTTCTCCTGTTTCTTTATTATATGCCGATATTCCATGAAATCTGTCTGGATTTTTTTCTGCTGGTTCATAACCTTTTCCTTTTTTAGTAACCACGTGAATTAATACTGGTCCTTTTATTCGCTTACTTCTTTCCAGCATATCTTCTAATTTTTTTATATCATGACCATCTACTGGCCCTAAATAGGTAAATCCAATATCCTCAAAGTACATATTAGGTAGTATTGCACTTTTTATTAATTGTTTTGTATAGTGCGCAAAATTTACTATTGGCTTTCCTATGACTGGGATTTTATTTGTTATTTCTTTTATTTTTCTATTTGACCTTGTGTAACCTGTTTTTGTTCTTAGTTTACTCAAGTACAATGGTATACCACCAACATTTTTTGATATACTCATTTCGTTATCATTTAGTATAACTTTTAAATTCGTTTTACTACTTCCACTATCATTTAGCGCTTCTATTGCCATTCCACCTGTAAGAGAACCATCTCCTATGACTGCAATTACTTCATAATCTTGTTTTTGTACGTCCCTTGCTCTTGCCATGCCTGTGGCAACCGAAATTGATGTACTGCTATGACCTGTGTTAAAGCTATCATACTCTGATTCACATATTTTTGGAAATCCTGATATTCCTTTAAAAGTCCTTATTGTTGCAAATTTTTCTTTTCTTCCTGTTAATATTTTATGAACATAACATTGATGTCCTACATCCCATATTATTTTATCTTTAGGTGTGTTAAATACTGAATGTAACGCAATCGTTAATTCAACTACACCCAAATTAGATGCCACATGTCCTCCATTTTTAGAGGTTACATCTATTATTAATTCTCTAATCTCTTTTGCTAATATTTTCTTTTCTTCTAAACTTAACTTTCTTAAATCTTCAGGTGATTTCACCTTTTCTAACACATTGCTCATAGCTTTCCCCCATAACATATATATTCTATATTTATTTATAATATATGTCAACATTTGACTTTTAAAATTTTTTTTGATATTATTATTTGCTATAAGGAATGATTTTTATGGATATTTATTCTCAAATTTTTACAGTTACTGTACCAGATGTTGGTGAAAATAATAGACTTACTAATAGAGGAATTTTACGCATCCTTCAAGAGGTTGCATGTTTACATTCTAATGCTGTTGGTTTTAGTGTTAATGAGTCTACTGCTACTGGTTTTGCATGGATTATTTTAAATTGGAAATTACAGGTTTTTGAAAGACCTACATGGAATTCTAAACTGATAGTTAGTACTTGGCCTACTAAACATTCTCTTCTTTCTTTTTATAGGGATTTTGAGATTTTAGATGAAAATAATAATTTAGTTGCCATTGCTACTTCAAAGTGGGTTTTATACGATCTTAATAAAGGTTCTGTTGTTAAAATCAATGATGAAATTACTAGCAGATATGCAGAGGTTCACAAAAACGTTTTTGATGAGTCTATGACAGAAAAATTAAAAGAACCAACAAATAGTACTTTAAGTTGTCAAATTCATGTTGGTAAAAGAGATATTGATACAAACCATCATGTAAATAATTTAAGTTATTTAGCTTTTGCTTATGAAGCTATTCCTAATGATATTTTCTTTAACTCTGATTTTAGGAATGTTGAGATTATGTATAAACATGAAGCTAAGTTCAATGATAATCTTAAGCTATATTATGCAAATGTTGATAATAGCCATTTTGTTACTATAAAAAATGCTACTGATGATAAGTTACATTGTATTGTTAAATTATATTAAAAAAATAAAGGCAGCCATCGGCTGCCTTGTTCTGTGGTCAAAGTATAATTTTATACTTTGCCACTTCAAAACTTATTCCCGCCGCACTAACTGTTTCTAATTCCTTTGCATTAAGATGCAAATAAATTATGTCACTTTTCTTATGGTTTCGTGCTTCTCGGATGAGCGTTTTGCAGCGGAGATGTTTTCCTTCGATATCTCCTACCTTAAATTTATACACCCATGGTGTAACTTCTCCACCGTGAAACAGAATCATCTTTTTTTCGTCCTCGTCAAGGGGCCATATAACCATTTCACGTTTTTTCCGGTACCAGTCTATCTTCTTTTTAAAACTTTCCCGTTCGAACTTTGTCATGGACATATCTTTTGTCTCCAACCTAAATAAATTTGAATTTTCCACTTTTTCAAGTAGAATAATTATATTTTACCATATTTTTTCATTTCTGTAAATATCTTAAAGTTATTTTTCAGACATTGCAATAT
>CANRAB010000063.1 GCA_947628475.1 uncultured Clostridia bacterium | reverse complement strand
CATATAAACGAAAAAAATGTATGTAAAATAAGAAGAGATAGTCAATTTTATAAAAATTATCCTAATATACCAAAAACAGCATATTTTTATTTAGATGAAAATGATAGAATGCATGCTGAATATATAGACAAAGATGGTGCAATACAAGAGTTATCGGGTTTTAATGAAATAAAAGATAGAACAAGAGTTACAAGTCTTGGAAATGACGGACAAGATGTAAAAGAAAATACCCCATATAGAGTAATGACAGCAGAAGGATTAGAAGATAGTAACAGAAATACACAAGATATAAGAATTGCAATATATAAAGATGGATATGGATATTTAAGAATAGAAACAATACATCAAGGAAAAAATGGAGAATGGGAAGGTAAAAATATAGATACTTACGGTAGAGAACAAAATACAAGACAAATGAATAAGTTAATAGATGAAAATAATAAAACTCCAACAACAGGAAAAATAGCAGAAAGACAAGAAGAATTAAAGAAAAGTGGATATAGTCAAGACGGTTTATCACTAGATGAATTTAGTAAACAAAGAAAAATTACTGAATATGTAAGAGATGGCTATACATTGGATGAAGCAAATAATATTTATGATTATGTAGTAGGTGATTTACAATTAACAGAAGATGAAGCAAAAGAAAAAGTAAATGAGGAGATAGAAGAAAAATCTAAAGAAAATAACTCAAGACAATCTGGTGGTAGAGATATGGGAGAAGAAGCCTATGATAGGTTGTTTAGCCGTCACTAAATTTGAGAAAAGTTATAGGATATGGTATAATTAATATATAATTGCCGCTCAGGCTATACATTTTGGAGGAAATATGGTTGCGATTTTCAAAATAGTGATATTGGTTTCAATTATTCTATCACTATTTAAACCATCTTTCGGTTGGATAGCAATATCCCTGATAATATTAATGAACTTAATATCATTAGGGTATGCGTTTGCAAAACGAAAGAACAACCCGGGCGAGTTTATACTGTCTATGATAAAAAACGGTGTAGTACTTGCTGTGATGTTTGGATTGTTAATCTGGGCATCAATTTAATCCTAAATCAGCTCGAATGAAAATTTCGAGTTGATTTTTTTAAAAATAATAACTAATTAAAATTAAGCGAAGTATTATCCTTTTGGTATAAAATTTTCAAAATATATCATAATAAAAATAGGAGATGATTTATTTTGAAAATTAAAAAACTTATAATTTCTTTAATATTATTAATAATGATAATTTCAATATCTAATATATCAACAGCAATGACATACTACCAAACAGTAGCTACATCAACAGGAATAGTTACAGCATCAGCATTAAATGTAAGACAAGGACCAGGTACAAATTATAAAATTGTAACAATGGTATATAAAAATGAATATATAAGAATATTTGCACAAATTGGTGATTGGTATGTAGTACAAACAGATAAAGATTATATAGGAATGGTAAGCAAAAGTTATGTAAGATTAATATATCCAACAGGCGGTACTTCTACTAACGAATCAGGCGTAAGCACTAATACCGGTACAAATACTACTGAAACAAATAGTAATGGATTAACGCAAGATGAGCAAGAAACATTTGACTTAATAAATGCACAAAGAACATCAGCGGGACTTGCAGCATTAAAGGTTGATAGTGAATTACAAAAAGTCGCAAGAGCAAAAGCACAAGATATGGTAGATAAAAATTACTTTTCACATACTTCTCCAACTTATGGTTCACCTTTTGATATGATGAAAAGTTTTGGAATAACGTATAAAGCAGCAGGAGAAAATATTGCTGGAAACTCAAGCAATAGTGGGGCAGTAAAAGCTTGGATGAATTCAGAAGGGCATAAAGCAAATATTTTAAGTAATAATTATAACTATACAGGATTAGCTGTAGTAAGTAGTCCAAAATATGGAAAAATATATGTTCAAATGTTTATAGGTAAATAATAAAAAAACAATAAAAAATGTCCACAATATGCACAACATATTGTGGATAAATTTTTTGTATTATTTTGTATTTTGTGTTATACTAATAAAGAAATTAAATTCTTACCAAGGAGGAATAATGTTAGTAACAATTTTTCTAATAATAGTAGGATTTTTATTACTAATTTTTGGAGCAGATTTATTGGTTAGAGGTTCAAGTAATATTGCAAAACGTTTCCATATACCAGAGATGTTAATAGGACTAACAATTGTAGCTCTTGGAACTTCTATGCCAGAACTCATGATAACAATTAGCTCTGCTAATAAAGGTGCAACAGATTTAATTATAGGTAATGCCTTAGGAAGTAATTTATGTAATTTGCTTTTAATACTAAGTGTAACCGCAATATTAAGACCTATAGAATTAGAAGGAGATGTAAAAATAGTACATTTACCAGTTGCATATATTTCAACACTGGCAATACTTATTATGGGAGTAGGAGCATTTGGAAGCGAGCCAGGAGTTATTAGTAAAAGAGATGGAGAGTTATTAATTATTTTATATGGTATATATTTTCTATATCCAATTTTAATAGAAATAAAAGATATATGGAAATCAGGTAGAGAAAATAAAAAAAATCATGAGAAGCCTAAAATTAATATTTTACTGTCAATAGTGTATATAGCCGTAGGAGCAGTTTTGTTAAAATTTGGGGGAGACTTAGTTGTTGATAAAGCAAGTGAACTTGCAATACTTTTTGGAATTAGTGAGAGTGTTATTGGATTAACAATTGTAGCTATAGGAACTGCTCTACCAGAAATGATAACATCTGTTATAGCGGTTATTAAAGAAGAAGGTGGGCTTGCTGTTGGAAACCTTATAGGTTCCTGCATATTAAACGCATTTTTAATTTTAGGAACAGGAGCATTAATTACACCGCTAACATTTTCAAGTGAATTTTATAGTGATTTAATGCTGTTATCAGCTACTATATTATTTATATGGGTATCATGTTTTGTTGGAAAGAAGGATACTATTACAAGATATAAAGCAGGAGTATTATTTGTAACTTATGTTATTTATATGATTCAATTATTTAGATAATAACAATATTTATAAAACTTAAATTTATATGAGTAATTTAAGTTTAGGACAAGTATAGTAACTAAAAAAGAAGAGAGGAATGGTTGTGAAAAAAGAAGAAGCAATAAATGTAGTAAAAATTTTAAAAGAATATTATCCAGAGGCAACATGTAGTTTAGATTTTGAAACACCTTTTCAAATGGTAGTAGCAGTAATGCTTTCAGCACAATGTACAGATGAGAGAGTAAATAAAACTACACCAAGTTTGTTTGAGAAATATGGAACTCCAGAAGCAATTTGTAATATGAAGCTTGAAGAATTAGAAAGAATAATACATCCTTGTGGTTTTTACAAAAACAAAGCAAAAAATATAAAAGCAATGGCAGAAGTAATTGTAGAAAAATATAGTGGAAAGGTACCAGAAACAATGGAAGAACTAATAAATTTACCTGGTGTAGGAAGAAAAAGTGCAAATGTTGTTATGTTAGAAGCTTTTGGAAATCCTCAAGGTATTGCAATCGATACACATGCTAAAAGAATTGCAAATAGGGTAGGTTTATCTAAAAATACTACGCCAGAAAAAATAGAGCAAGATATTTTAAAAGTGATACCAAAAGAATATTATAAAGATGTAAATCACTTGTTTGTGTGGCATGGAAGAAATATATGTGAGGCAAGAAAACCAAAGTGCGAAGAATGTCCAATAAAAAAATTGTGTCAGTGGGAGCTAAAAGAATGTAATAAAAATTAATCTAGCTAAGCTTAAGTGAACCCAAATTGTTAAACTTGTTGTCTAACAATTTGGGTTCATCTTTATGAAATTTTTAGTTTAATAGTGAATGAAAGTAGCATAATTATTTAATATAATTATTTCCCTGTTCATTTACTAATTCACCAGTTGATAGTAGAAAATATGGTGGAATAGTAGTTTCTAAATAGATATCTCCGTTGGTCATATCTACTACTGAAGCATCTAAATTAAGTTTCTCAAAGTTAGTATTAAATCTTCCTTTTTCTGCTTCACTTTTCCACATACTACCATCTTCTGTTAATATGTAAACAGCTTCAATTGTATCTAATCCCCAACCGATTACATATTTTGCTTCTCCATCAATTGTATTAATAACTGTTCTTGAATCGTTTTCTTCTATGTAGGCTTTTCCATCTTCAATAACAATTTTTCTATTGTTAAATTCAAGGGTTTCTAGATTATCATTATCAAACATCCATACTAAATCAGGATATTTTTCGTAAAGATCAACCTGAGTATCAGACGAATTATTATTGAAAGTTGAATTATTTTCGGCATTATTATTTGTGTTTTGTTTGTTATCAGAGCCAGATAATAAGAAAGCTACTATTACAGCAACGATAATAACTAGTATAATAGCTATTATTAAAGTGATTGATTTTTTGTTATTCATTTTTACCTCCAAATTAAATTTTATTACATAAATATTATACAACAAAATGAAGTTTATGTCAACTTGTTACATATTTGGTATAAAAAACATATTATTATGTAATGGTCTATTTGCCTTGACAGTTACATAATATATTGATATAATATTTACGTACATTTAATAGCAATCAGCTATATGTATGATTGGTGGAGGTCAGGCACCAATATAAATCTTAATAATGGAGGATTTTATCAGATGAAAAGAGTTTTCAAAATTTTAGTGAAATTTGAACAAAACGGAAAGTGGAGTGAGCGGCAGAAAGATAGTGAAGGCTATCTAGTAAAAGAAGATGGCAGCGACGTTGTTATAGGATATGTGAGGCCTACGTATCCTAACAGGTACGGTGTGAGATTTGTAAAAGGTTTCTACCGTAATGAAAAGTCATTGGTATTTTTTCAACTAATCAATGATGCGTACTTGTCACCCATTTGCTATTGTTTCCCGAATGTAAAAGAAAGAGGCTATTGGTCCTCTTACAATAAGGAAACAGGATTTTTCTCATTTGACGAAGTATGTTCTTATGGACGAGCGATGATTGAGCTAATTGAAATACACAATGATGATGTTGCATCAATCACTTCAATGATATTTGAAGACAATGTTAGACAGGCAACATGGGACAATTGGTGTCTTCTAAGGGAAGTAGATCAACTGCTGGGGTTCTTAGAGCCAGACATGATAGCCCACATACAGGAATATTTTGAAGAATAACTTGACCAAAAATAGGGTAGTATTGCATTTGCAAAACTACCCTATTTGATATTAATGGTGGCTATCTTATAATTTTATAGATATTTCTTTAATGTTTCAACACTATCCTCTTGCATGTTAACAAAATCATTTAAAATAGATTTTACATCATTTGCTGCATTAGGATTTTGATTTATCAAACGTCTTCCTTCAATAATCCCCATATTAGTTCCTTGCATTAATAATTCAGATAATTTTGAATCAGTATCATCTTTTATTGTTCTAATTTGTATGCCATACCAAGTCATCATTTTATTCATAGCGTTAGTTTCATGAGGCTCTTTGTTGCTATAATTAGGATATAGATTATTAACTCTACGTGATATATCTTTATACTTGTTATATTCAACATCTAATACATGCTTTAAATCACTAGCGTTTACCTTTTCGGAAACAAAATTAATTGCATCCATTCCCATAGTAGCTCCTTTATTAATTTCGTCTAAAATATTTAAGTTTTGATTTTCCATAAAAAATTCATTCCTTTCATTAAAAGATGTATAAAAAGTATTTAACGATAGTATTTGCCAAAAAATAGGAAATATGTATTTTATTTTGAAAATTATAAAGACAAAATATATTATAAATGATATAATATATTAAAGAGTGAAAATCAAATGATAATTAATACTTGGAGATTATTGAAGAATTAATAATAAAGAAAATTTTAAGAAAAATAAAAGTATATTTTAGTAAAACTTAAAAAAATAGAATTTTGGTATAGAAAGGTTTTTTTATGAAAAAAGATGAAACTAGAAAAATATATATAGCATTTACTATCTTAACAGCTTTATATTTTATTATAATGATTAGTGAACAGTGGTATATATTCCCGTTCTTAAATGTAATATACATAGTATGGGCTGCAATTAGCATAGTGTATATGAAAAAGAAATATGATAATTCTTTCAAAGATATAAAAGAATATGAATATTATAGAGATATTGATTTTAAGAAAATAAGTGCAGTAGCTTCAGGAATTTTAATGCATACAGAGAAAGTAAATGTAAATACAATTATAACTGCAATTTATGAACTTGCTGAAAAGAATATAATAAAAATAGAATGGAAAGAACAAAAAAATTTTTTGAGATTAGAAGAACATAATAAAGAAGAAATAAATAATTTATTATCTTATGAAAAGAGTATTATTAAGTTTATATTTAAAAGTCCAGAAGATACAAATGAATATTGCTTAGAAGATATATTAAAAGAGGCAAAGGAAGATTCAACTAAAAACTATATTTTAAAAGATATTGAAAAAGAAATAAAAAATTACATAAATAAAAAATATACTTTTAATACTACTGATTATTTAAATGAGATACATAATATGTCTTGGGCAAAAATTGGTTCTATGTTATGCGTAATTATACTTATTTTTGGATTGCCTCAACTATTATTTGGAATTTTTTCTATTAAGGATCCAATGGCACTTACAGTAGTAATAGAATATTTAATAAACTTACCTATTTTTATTTATTATATTAATGTGAAGTTTGTAAGAGGTGAATATATGGAAGAACTACAGAAATTATATGGACTATATTCATACATGTCAGACTATTCATTCCTTAATGAGCAAGAGATAAAATTCTATCAACTTTATGAATCATATTATGTATATGCAATGGGATTTGGTCTTGCAGATAAATTTGAAAAAGAATTAGGACAAGCAACATTAAATAATGAGGTAAGAACTGCACTTCAATTTTACTTACAAAATAGGAGGAGTATATAATGTTAATTTTGGTAGGACTATTATTTTTAATTATTATGATAGTAATCGGAATTTTAAGATTTCGAAAAAGAACGAACAATGAAGAAGAATATGGTGTATTTTCAATTATAAAGTGGACACTTGATGGCTTTGGAGTGCTTTTAATATTTTCATTTATAGATGTATGTAATAATGGTGGAGGAGATAAAACAGCATTATGCATTGTTTCTATTTTATTCATATTAGGTACATTAATAAGCACAATAATAGAAAAAATACTTATAGGAAATAATCTAAGAAAACAAAAACTAGAGGAATATAATAATAGTAAGGACAAATGGGAAGAGTTAAAATAATTAATATTTAAAAAGCATACTAACAAGTATGTTTTTTCAGTTTTTTGTAAAAATAAAAAAATTTTAAAAATATATATTGACAAAAAGAAAAATAAATATTATAATCAAACAAAAATTCGAAATAAAAGATCTTCAAAAAGAAGAGTCACAGAAGTAAATAATTCATATTTTGAATGCAAAACATTAAATTATGATA
>CANRAB010000062.1 GCA_947628475.1 uncultured Clostridia bacterium | reverse complement strand
GCTCCAGTTTTTTTAGTTTTTATAGTTTTATTTTTTAATTTATATCCACAATTAGGACAACTTTCTGCTTGGTCTGACATTTCCTTCCCACACTCTTTACATTTAATTAGTGCCATTTTGACACCTCCTTTTACTCTTTATTTTACAATTATAAATTTTACATATTTTTTAATGCTTTTTCTACTGCTTTTATTTTTGTATCAACATCTGATGGCTCCATATCATATACATTTGCTATATGGTCTACATCTTTTTGATATTGTGTCTTATATTTACTACTACTTGAACTTCTTGAACTGCTTGAACCACTACCACCACTAGAACACATACAGGCAATAAAAAGCACAACCAAGATAATAATTATAATAGCAATAATCCCATTTCCTTTTTCGTTTTTCATTTAATTTCACCTCCTTAAATACAACATTTTTTTCAAAATATATAATATCATATTTTTTAATTTTTGTACACCTTTTTGTGTACTTATTTTAATTTCTTTTTTGTGTACAATAATTATAGGAGGCGGATAATATGCAAAAACTGAAAATTACAAATAATCAAAAAGGAAAAGAAACAATAACTAGAACAATTAGAATAAATGGTGAAACCTTTGATAAAATAACAGAAATAGCAGAAAGTAACGATATAAGTTTTAATAGTGTTGTGAATCAAATTTTAGAATTTGGATTAAATAATTTAGAAGAAGAGTAAAAATTTACTCTTCTTTATATAGTATATATTTGGATATGTACATCTTCATCAAAATCTAATATTAACATTTTATAATCTTCTCTTATTTCAATATTAAACAATGAAGAAGTACTAATATTAAAATTATTATTACGTTGTATATCCGAAAAATATAAAAGCCCATTTTCGTAATCAAATACAATATTAAATTTCTTAATATTCATTTTTATATTAATTATACCTTTGATTTTTAGTTTTACTGAGTTATTATTAAAATATTTAAGATATTGTTTAAATTCACTTTCTTTAATTTTTATCATAATTAACCTCCATTTTTTTCTTTAATTCAAACCATTTTGTTTTGCCACAACCTGCTATTTGCCAACCGTTCTTCGTTTGTAATTTCTTTACTTTCAATTTTTTTATATAATTCTTTTAATTGTTTTAAATTAGGGATATATTTTAGGCGTCCAATTTTATTTTTCTTAATTTTTAAATTTTCCATTTTAATTTCTCACTTTCTTTTCATATAATTTTGCAAAATCATAAAATTTATTTCGCTTTAAGCCTGTTAATTGAATTCCTTTTGTAGCAGTTATTTCACCATTTTTCCATTGCCTAAAAATTTCTTCAAAATTTGCAGGAATTTCTATTTTAGGTCTACCATAAGGTTTCCCTTGCTTTAAGGCACATTTTATGCCCTCAGCTTGTGTTCTAAGTATTGTTTCTCTTTTGTTTTGAGCCTCCCAACAAAAAATTTCAAAAACGATATTTCTAATCATTTTAGCAATAGGCTTAATGCTTTCGTCATCATAATTAAGATTTAGTGACGGAAGTTTTAAAACCCTTACATTTATCTCATTTTCCATAAAATATTGCCACTCTTTCCTAAGGTCGTCATTTCTTCCTAATCTGTCTAGTTCTTCAATAACAAGCGTATCTCCACGCTCTAAGCATTTTTTTGCATATAAATAACCTATTCTGTCAAAATCTTTGCCACTCTGCTTATCTGAATATATATTTTTTTCATCAATTCCTAGTTTTTTCATTTCTTCTATTTGTCTGTCCAAGTTTTGTCCTTTCGTGCTTACACGAATATATGCTATTGTTTTTGCCATTTTATAAATCATCTCCATTTCACAATTATTTGTGTTTAAAAAAGTGGTGTTGATTTTTTAAATATTTATAAAGTATTTTAACCACTTTTTTAAACAAGTTTTTTATGTATTTTTAATTGTTTATAAAAGTATACTTTTTTAAATAGTATTTTCAATTATTTGTTTTTTTTATTTTTTGAGAAATTACCGCAATTCTTATATTATAATTATATAGATAATGAGTAGATTTCTCATTTTTTAATTTTTAGAAAGTAAGGGGAGAAATACTCTCCCTTAAATTTTAATAATAGCAAGTCATTAAATCATCTTTATTATCCCATAATCTACAAAAGCCAAAATCTTCAATGTTTATGTATATTGTACCATTTTTTAAGCCTTTAACTTGTTTTACTGCTCCAATTTCATTGTCTTTAATAAATTGACTATCTTTCAAAAATACATCTTTACAAGGTCTTACTTTGTAACTGTCAATTCCTGTTGTTTCTGCTATTTCGTATGAAATTTCTTTTATAAGCACACTTTTTTTTCCTTTTAATTCTACTACTTGAAAATAATTCACATTTGTTTGCTCATATCCCCACGAATAACGGAATATATCGCCAATTTTTATTCCTAAATAGTTTTGGTGTTCTTGTTTTTTATTTTCAGTATAATTTAATTTTCTATACCAACATTTTTTTGTATTGTGCCACTTGTAGCCACTGCTCTTTAATTCTTTTATAACTTTTAAATCAGGTTTGTTTTCAAAATAAAGTTCTTCGCCTTGTTTTTCTTCATTTGTAACAATTTTACATTTTTGTTTGATTTCTTCTAACATAATAAAACCTCCATATATTATAAATTATTTTTAAAATTTTAGCGTTTTTAATTTGCTAAAATACTTTGTTTTGCTTTACAAAATAGAGGTTTTGTGATATTATATTTATAACCTTTATTTTGTAAAGGGGTGGAGCATATAAACTTTGAATAACCGCCAAGTTTTCTAAGAGTTTATATGTTCTTTTTAGTTATTTATTTTCTTCAATAATGATTTTACCTTGTTTATAGGTAATCTTTAAATCTGATTCTTTTGTAAATCCTGTTGTTTCAATTCCTTTTTTACGCAGGGCTATTCGATAACCTTTTACAAACACACCGTTGTTTCTATAATCCATAACTTCTGTCAATCGCGCCATAATTTATCACCTCCAAAATATTTTATATTAGTAAAAACAAGTTATTAAATTTATATAAATGTGATACCTGTTTACTATATTTATTATACTACGTGATACCTGTTTTGTCAATAGTTTTTATGAACTTTTTTCATTTTTTATTTTACATTAAAAATGAGGCGTAAAGAGGATTTTATAATTTATTTCTACCTAACTTGACAAACGTATGTTTTGTATGGTATAATATATATGTAGGGAATATTTACGCATTAGATTAAACATAAAATAATTTATATATTCTTACAATAAATAAGTGTTGCACCATTTTAGAAATTGCAACTCTTATTGAGATTTTAGAAAAAATTTCAATAAAAGGAGATTTCTAAGATGGATATTTTTTTAGCAGGAGGTATAACTCCAAATTGTTCAAATAGCAATTATATGCTATTTAATTGTGATTGTAGAGAATTATTGAAAAATATAAAAGATGAGAGCATTGATTTATTTTGCTCTGATATTCCTTATCGCATATCACATACAGGTGGTGGAAAAAAGAAAGAACGGGAAAAAATATATGGGAGGAATGTTTAATTACTTTGAAAATACTGAACAAAACAAGAATAATATAAAAAATCGGCAAAATTTTTGAATATAATGATATAAATATTACAGAATATATTGGAGAAGTATATAGAATTTTAAAAGAAAAAAGTCATTGTTATTTATTTAGTAATTGGAGTAATCTAAGTAAAATTATAACCGAAACAGAAAAAGTTGGTTTTAAGCTACAAAATGTTCTCGTTTGGGCAAAAGATAATAAAGTTGTAAATGGTTACTATATGCGGACAATGTGAGTTTATATTGTTATTTAGGAAGCGGTGGAGCAAAACTAATCAATAACTGCGGAACTTCTAACTTTTTTCAAATAAATAATGTAAAACACAAATTTCACCCTACACAGAAACCAATTAACCTTATGAAAGAGTTAGTTGAAAATAGCAGTAATAAAAATGACATAGTTTTGGATTGTTTTATGGGGAGTGGTAGCACACGGAATAGCTTGTTTAAAAACTGGTCGTAAATTTATTGGATGTGAAGTGGATGAAAGATATTATGGCGTAGCAGTAGAAAGAATAAAAGAAATATAGCCCCCCTAATTCTGCCTTTTGAGTAGAAAAGAAAATTAAATGTTGTGCGTTGCTAGTTAACTCCTAGTCCATAGTATGTTTCTAAAATTGTGTCAAATTAAAATGCTGATATATCAATGTTTATAAATGATTTTTATATAATATTTTTTAGATAATTTGTTAGAAAGCCTCGAAAATAGAGGCTTTTTAGTGCTTTTGGGGTGGTACACTCTTATATAAAGCAAAATAATGCTTGTATGTATTGTGAGAGTAAGATTTCCACCTAACTTGACAAACAAGCATAAATTTGATATAATATTTATAGGTTTGAAAAAAGAAGTAGACACCAACTACTTCTTAAAATTTTAGAAATATGCGATGCACACTTCTATATGTTTTCTAAATAATATTATAACATATAAAAAATAAAATGTCAATATTTTTTGTAGAAATATGTTTGATATTATAATTATAGAGTTTAGAGCATAGTGTATTTATCTATGCTCTATTTTTGCATCTTTTTTTCTAAAATTTTTAAATTTTCCACCCTTTAAAAAAATATTTACATATAAGTATAGGTATAGGATAGATTACCGAAAAAAGTTTTATTGCGTTTGCCTTGCTAACTTACATTGTATTATTTTACTACAATGGCAATGCTAAAACTATAATTTGTAATAAATCAATACTATGGGGGTGATAATGAAAAATTTATAATTTATTTTAGAATAGGAGGTGAAACAATGGTAGCAGATTATGTTGACACTTTAACAATGCAATTTAAAGTTAAGACATCAAATAAAGAAGAAATGTTTAATGATTTCAAAAATGGTGTTGTTTATCGTGTTCGAAAAAAATGGAAATGTAAAACGTTAAGAAAACCTAAAATTAAAACAAAAATTTGTTTTAAAGGTAAAAATGCTTTACATTTCTATTATAAAGGTTATGATATATTTTTTAAGAAAAAATATCCATATTCAGGAAAATATGGTGATTATAGCTTAAATTATTGTCATCGTAAGTATAGAGATGACTATGTTTTTATATTTATAAGCCATAATGCAATAAAAGACAAGACTGATGATGAAATATATCAAAATACGTTAGAATTGTTGGAAAGCATAGGAATTAACATAGATTTTCTAGAAAAAGGTAAACTTAATAGAATAGACTTTAAACACGATTTTGTGTTTGAGAATAACCCATTACAAGAAAGTAGAGCTCTTAGATGTATTTTAAGAATATGTAGAGATTCTTATAATGGTGTTATTAAAGAAGAACTAAAAAAAGGCAATGGCATAAAATTTAAACCACGAAATGCTTATATAGAAGTGATTGTGTATGACAAATATGAAGAACGTAAGTCAAAATTAAGAAACAAAAAGAAAACACAACAAATAGACATAGAAATAGCACAATATGAAGATGTTTTCAGAATAGAATTAAGGCTTAAAAATAAACGTTTATATTATAATACACGCAATACATTTATAATTGATAAAACACTAGATAACTACTTCAATGAAGAAATTATAGATGAGTGTTTTAGACGTTATGTAGAACCTATATTCTATGCAGAACCTTTTTATCGTTTGGATTATGCTTTACTAGCAATTAACAGTGATAGAAGATTAAATGAAAAAGAAGCGGAAAAGTTATCCAACTTAGTTGTAGACATTAATAAAAAAGGCTTTACAAAAGCAAAAGAAGAATATAAATATTCGGATGATACTTTTGAAAACCATATAAAACTTCTAAGAAGTATAGGAATTAATCCCTTAACATTTGATGAAGATATAGACATTGCATTTTTACCTAATTTTACAACAAAAGAAGTATGCAGGGATTTTACAATATATGACGGAGAACACGAAGAATTAAAACATCATACTTTTGATGAATATTGTTTAAAATTAGATTAGATTTAGATTAGATTAGATTTAGATTAGATTAGATTTAGATTAGAATTACTAGGAAACATATATAAGTAATTGACAATATATATTAGTAATGCTAAACTAATTATAAAGATTAATTACTTTATATTTTCCCAAATTTAAAATAAAGGAGGTTACGCCAAATGGCTCATAAAAAAGGGAAAAATAAAGGTTACACTTATAGATATAACAAAAGTGGAACAGTTACTTGTAGAGCATATTTTGATATGCCAAATGGAACAAGAAAACAGTTATCTTCAACTGGAAAAACAGAAGAAGAATCAAGAAAGACTTTACAGAACAAATATGCTGATATTTGTAAACAAGGAAAACAAATAAAATCTAAAAGTTATACAGTAAAAAGCTGGTGTGTACATTGGCTTAAAGATGTAAAAACTAATTTAAAGGGAAACACCAAAGATAGTTATTATTCCTATTTTCAAAATCATATATACCCTTTAATTGGTTCTGTAAAATTAAAAGATTTAACAATAGACAAAATACAAAAAGCAATAAATAAGGTAAAGTCAAAAAAAATTGAAAAAAATGGTGTATTACAGACACTTAAAGGTAAAACAGTAAAGGAAGTATTTGCACCACTAAAACAAGCATTAAAATATGCTATGGCTGATAATAAAATGCCACATATAAGTTTGGAATTATTAGATATGCCAAAAGTAGTAAAAGGAACTCGTGAAGTTCGTAATCAAATTGAACAAAAAATTGTAGAAGATTATTTTAGCAATAGAATAAAAGATAAACCTTTTAATTTATATTATGCTCCTATTGCAATTATGGACGCCAGAGGTTTAAGGCCAGAAGAAGTCGGTGGCCTACAATGGCAAGATATAGACTTTGAAAATGATAGCTTTTGGGCTAGTAGACATACAGTAGTTAAAAATAATATATACGATGAAAACGGTAAGAGAATTGGCGAAAAAATTGTAGTTGAAGATGGTGGAAAAACACCCCAAGCAGTGAGAGAATTGCCATTAGGAAGATTTTTATCTAATATATTTAAAATGAAATATCAACAATATATTGATAAAGGTATTACACCAAATCCATCAGATTTCATCTTTTATACAAAAGTAGGAACTCTGTTTTATGAACAGTCTTTAAGAAAAATGTATAAGTCTTTATCAAAATTATTGCAAATAAGCGATATAGGGCCTTATTCTTTAAGACACGAATATCTTACATTTTTAGCACAAGAAACGAATACAGACCAAGAAAGCATTAAAGAACTTGCAGGATGGAGTCAAATAATTACTACATATTTTCATACAGATAACGAACATAAGAGAAAAGCAACCAATGAAGTTGATAAACAATATGAAAATATTACTTTTACTAGTAAAGAAGATGAAAACTTAAACAATGGCAAAATTATTCATTTTCCAACTAAAAAAGTAATAAATCAATAAAAAAAGCAATTATCTAAATAAACTAAGATAATTACTCATTTAAGGATTTTTTAGAAATATTTAAGGATTTT
>CANRAB010000061.1 GCA_947628475.1 uncultured Clostridia bacterium | reverse complement strand
TTATTCAACCACCAGTTGATATAAAATTTTTCGAAATTAATCAAATATTTTATCAAACCAATTTTCTATATTAAATAATAATTCATCCAAAGAATAAGGACTTTCATTTCTGAAATATTTTAAAATTTCAAATGTTATACCATTCATAAGAAATGAAATGTTTAACTGAAGATATTTATCCATATTAGTATCTTTTAAAGTTTCATAAATTTTTTTACTAGCAATTCTTTTTAATTTCTCCAAAAATAAAAGGGATTCATCAGCAGATAGTAGCAATTTGTATGTTTTTTCATTATCTTTTAAACATTGTATAATATTAACAAAGTAATCTTTAATATCTTGTTTTGTGTGTAACTTTAAATCTTCACTACATAACAGCTCAATAGTTTGTAATTCATAATCATGAGCAACATCATATAAATTATCATAATGAGTATAAAATGTACTTCTTGTTAATTCTGCTCTTTGAACTAACTCTGTAACAGTTATTTTTTCTAATTGTTTTTTTTCATTAATTAGTTCTGCAAAAGTTTTCTTTATTAAATTTCTTGTTTTAATAGAAGAAGAATTTAGACATTGTACTTTCATAACTTAATCCTTTCTTAAAAAAAATGATATATAAAATATTATAACATAGTTGTACTAAAATAAAAATACATTTTTTGAAAAAGTGTCTAAATTTAGACACTTTTTCCATATTTATACTTTCCAAATAATAAAATAAGGAGTATAATATAATATAGTGCGTAAAAAGAAAGGAAGGGTTTTATTGAGAAAAATTACTGATTTCATAATAAACAAAAGACATTTTATTTTAATTTTATTTATTATTCTTACAATAATTTCAGCAGTTTTATCATCAAAAGTAAAAATAAATTATGATATTGCTGAATATTTACCAAGTACTTCAGAAACAAGAATTGGTATGGATATTATGGAGGATGAATTTTCAGATACTGAAACAAGTACTCTAAATTTAATGTTTGAGGATCTACCAAATGAAGAGAAACTTACAGTAAAAGAATATTTAGCAAGTGTAAGTGGAGTAAAAAGTGTAGATTATGATGAAACTGAAGATTATAATAAAGAAAATTATACTTTATATGTAATTACAGTAGATGATAAATCAGACTCTCAAATGGCAATTGAAGTATATAATCAAATAACAGAAAAATATAAAGATTATACAATTTATACAAGTGGAGATGTATCAGAAACTAATAAAACGGTGTTACCAATTTGGATTATTGCACTTGCAGTTTTCTGTGCTTTAATTATTTTGCTTATAATGTGTGAATCATTTGTAGAGCCATTTCTATTTTTAATATCTATTTTAATGGCAGTAGTTTTAAATAAAGGAACAAATATTATATTTGAAAATGTATCTCACATAACAAATTCAATAGCAGCAATATTACAAATGGCGTTATCAATGGATTATTCAATAATGCTTATGAATAGATATGACCAAGAAAAGAAGATGGAAAAAGACAATGTGCAGGCAATGAAAAATGCGTTATATAAAGCTTTCCAAGCAATATCAAGTAGCTCTGTTACAACAATAGTTGGACTTCTTGCGCTAATATTTATGAGCTTTAGAATTGGAAAAGATTTAGGATTTGTACTTGCAAAAGGTGTGTTATTTAGTTTAATTTGTATTTTCTTTGTATTACCAGCTTTAATATTAATGTTTGATAAATGGATTGTGAAAACAAAGAAAAAAAGTCCACACATTAAATTAGGAAAGCTAGGTAAATTTAGTTATAAAATTAGATTTATTTCAGTTCCGATATTTTGCATAGTGTTAGTTGCAAGTTTTATGCTAAAAGGCAATTTGGGAATTGATTATACAGACTCACAATCAGATGAAATATCCGAAGTATTTGCAGAGAACAATCAAATGGCAATAATATACAAAAATGAAGACGAAGAGAAAATCCATAAATGTTTAGAGTGGTTTGAAAATAAAGAGAATGTAGATGAAGTATTGGCTTATGGAAATACAATTAATGAAAAATTAACTTATGACAAACTAAATGAAAAATTAAATGATTTGGGTTCAGATGTTAATGTAGAAGATTATTTATTAAAAATAATATATTACGATTATTATAATCCAGAAAAGAACAATGAAATGACATTTAATGATTTTGTGAATTTCATTGAAGAAGAAGCATATAACAATGAGAAAACAAATGAAAAAATAGATGCTGAAACAAAGAAAGATATTACAAGGCTAAAAAACTTTATTACAGCATCTTCTATAAATCAAAAAAGAACATCAGGAGAAATTGCAAGTATTTTAGAAATGGATAAGAGCAAAATAGATGATATTTTTATTTATTATCTTTCTAAAAATAATAATGTTCAAATAAGTTTAAACGAGTTTGTAAGCTTTATGAATAAAGATGTTTTAACAAGTGAAAAATATGCAAGCCAAATTGATAGCGAAAGTATAGGTAAATTAAATACGTTATCTAAATTTACGAATAAGCAAACAATACAAACGAAGATGACAAGTATCGAAATGGCTAATCTTTTTGGAATTGATAGCAATACAATGAATGAATTATATAAATATTACATTTTAGTAAATGATGTAGATATAAAATTAAGTATTGCAGAATTTTCAAATTTTGTATTAAACAATGTATTAAGTGATACTAATTATGCAAGTAGTTTTGATGAGCAGACTATACAAAGTATAAAATTATTATCTACATTTAGCAATATAGATATAATTTCAAAGCAAATGACGAGTAAAGAATTGGCTAGTTTATTTGGAATAGAAGAACAAGCAGTTAATCAAATTTTACTCTTAAAATATATTAATGAAGAAACTGATACCTGGACACTTTCACCAAATGAATTTGTAACACTAATATTAAATAATAGTGAAATGGAAGAAATAAAAAGTAGCATAAATGAAGAAACAATGATACAGTTAAAATTACTATCTGCAATTATGGAATATAGCATAAACAATGTAAGCTTTACATACGAAGAACTTTCACAAATTATAGGAATAGATAGTAACAACCTAAAAAATATCTATACTTTATATGTTTCAAGTCAAAATAGTACAAATTTAACACCACAAGAATTTGTTAATTTTGTGCTTGAACATAAAGATGATAGTATGCTTTCAAATAACATTCAAAGTAATACTATTAAAGATTTAAACTTGATTCAATCAGTTATGAGTGGAGTTATAAATAATAAAAAATATAGTAGTAGCGAAATATCTTCATTACTGGGTATAGATAAAGAAAGTGTAAAATTGCTTTATGGTTTATATAGTTCAAAATATGTAAATACAACTCCTAGTTTATCATTAAAAGAATTTGTTAGTTTTCTACTTAATGATGTAGTTACAAACAAGGAATATTCAAGTAATTTTGATAAAGAAAAGATATTGAAGTTAAATACTGTTAATGGTATAATGAATAATAGTTTAAACAATGTAACATATACTTCAGATGAAATTTTTGCAATCATTAGTAATTTGAGTAACAATGTAGAGAAAAATACTGTAGAAGTTCTTTATACATATTATGGAAGTAGCAAACAGTATAATGATGAATGGGAAATGACAGTAGAAGAATTTGTAAACTTTTTAAACAACAGTACTTTACAAGATGAACGATTTACAGATTTTATAGAAGAAGATATGAGAAATGACATTATCGAAGCAAAAACAACAATACAAGATGCAAGAAAAATGCTAATTGGTGATAAATATTCAAGAGTTGTACTTAATACAAAATTTAAAGCTGAATCACCACAAACTTTTGAATTTATACAAAGTGCCAAAGATATGTTAGGAAAAGAGGTAGAAAATTTCTATATAATAGGAGATTCACCAATGGCAAACGAGATGAGCAAAACATTTGATAATGAGTTAAATGAAATGACAATTATAACAATGGTAGCAATATTTGTGGTAGTTGCAATTACATTCAAGTCAGTAATTATACCTATAATTTTGGTATTAACTATACAGACAGCAGTTTATTTAATAATGGGAATATTATCAATTGTAGGAGAAAATGTATATTTTATAGCGATACTTATTGTTCAAAGTATATTAATGGGAGCAACAATAGATTATGCAATACTTTACACATCATATTATTTGGAACATAGAAAAAGTGAAGGTATAAAAGAGTCAATTATAGACTCATATAATAGGTCAATAAATACAATATTAACATCAAGTTCAATACTTATTATAGTAACATTAATTATTGCGAACTTTGCATCAGCCATTGCAGCTAAAATATGTAAAACAATTTCAGAAGGAACTTTATGTTCTACAATTTTAATTTTAACATTATTACCAGCAGTGCTTGCTTTTTGTGATAAATTTATAGTAAAGAAAAAAAGTAAAAAAGTTTAAGAGTATTTAAACAAGATTAATGTAATAGAAAGGAATGAATTAAATATGAAAAATTTTTTAAAAAAATCAGGATGGACAGATGTGTTAATGTCTATAATATTTGCAGCAATTGGTATTTTCATGATAGTAAAAACTAATTCAGCAACAACAATAATATCATACATAATAGGTGGAATATTTATTATTAGCGGGATAGTTAAAATAATAGATTATTTTGTATCAAAAGGAAGCTATGATTTTTATAATAATGATTTAGTTTACGGAATTATAGCTGTAATTATTGGAGTAGTTACTATATGTTATAGTGGATTTATAGAATCAGTATTTAGAATTATTATAGGAATTTGGATAGTATATAGTGGACTTTTAAGATTATCTTTATCATTAAAATTGCACAAAGCAAAAATAGCAATGTGGGGCATGGCTTTAGTTCTAGCTTTAATTATGATAATTGCTGGTATGTATATGATATTAACAAATGGAGCATTAGTTCTAACAATTGGAATTATAATTTTAGTATATTCAATTATGGATTTAATAGAAAGTGCAATATTTATCAAATATGTAGATAAGTTAATGTAAACAAATGAAGAAAGGGGTGATAAAAATGGAAGAAAAAAACAAACAAACGGATGAAGAAAAAAAGCTAAATGAAGATAAGAATTGGATATATGTTTTAATATTAGTATTTTTTGTTAATCATACTGAATATGTTAATATATTTAATAATGTAATTGTAAATGCAATATTTAACTTAATTACAGGAGGTACATTACTAATTTTATTTATATATTTGTTTACAAAACAATTTGAAAAAAATAAAAAAATACATAATAATTTGCAGAGAGTTTTAAACATAATATTGACTATATGTGGTATGGGGGCTGCTTGTTATAATATGGGCTATGCACTTGGGCAAATACTAGCAAGCTTTTAGGATAATATTAAACAAAGGGGTTCATCTAAGTACTCTCCCACAATCTTTAAATGAAGATTATGGGGGGTTCTTATATTTTTAACTTTATATATTCAATACTTTTTTCTTCTAATAATTTGAAATTACAACTTAAATCTTTATAAAATTTAGACATTTTACTTTTACTTGACTTAATAACTATATTATAAAGCCTTTCTGATTTATCGAAAATTTTTTGCTTATTTTCAGGTTTATTTATGTAAGAATACTGTTCTGAGAGTAATCTTTTATAGCCATAACGTTTGCTTTTTATATCTAATAAGTGAACACATTCTTTTGGCACAGGTATCATATCTGAGAATCTAATAATACCTAAATCATTTTTAGTTTTAGTACTTAAAATCTTAAAGAAAGTTAAATTATCTTTATAAGTTTTATGTTTCTGTTTTGGAGAAAATAGAGGTGCGAAATAATAATGCCCTTTAACAATAATTATAACTCCTATGTATGGCCTTTTTTGATTTTTATTATAGGCAATATGTTTATCAAATTGACTTAAATAGTTAATGTAGTCATCATCTATGATATAAAAATTTAATTTTCCTAATTTTATTTTCTTATTGCTTTCCATAAATACCTCCATTTACAAATATAGGGGATACTTTTAAAAGTACCCCCTGAATTTTTCTGGAAACTCGTTTATAGTTAAACTAAAGGCTCGTTTCTAACCTAATGTTCAATAGGATATTTGTTTATAGAATTTGCATCCTAAAGGCTCATATCTAACCTAATGTTTACATTGCACCTGTTTATGAAATTAATCAAAGGTTTGTGCTAACCTAATTTATTTGATAAATTGCTTTATCAATATTAGTATATTCATTATAGTTCATTTTATTTATAAAATCAAGTCTTTTAATGAAATTTTCTATAGTTGATAATTAATATTTTTTATTATATAATGTTTGCATAATTAGTAAAAAGGTGAGAAATAAATGTTAGAAGAGTTTTCGAGAACAGAATTATTAATAGGAAAAGAAGGAATAGAAAAGCTACAAAATGCAAAAGTTGCAATATTTGGAATTGGTGGAGTAGGTTCTTTTGTTGTAGAAGGATTAGTAAGAGCAGGAATAGGAAACTTTGTATTAGTAGATGATGACAAGGTTTGTTTATCAAATTTGAATAGACAATTAATTGCTACAAGTAAAACATTAGGAAATTTTAAAGTAGATGTTGCAAAGACAAGAATCTTAGAAATTAATCCAAAGGCAAATGTAGAAATACATAAAGAATTTTTTATGCCAGATAGTAAAGGAATTTTAGATAATACGGTTAGTTATATTGTAGATGCAATAGATACTGTAACAGCAAAAATAGAATTAGTAATGAGAGCAAATGCTTTAAATATTCCTATAATATCTTGCATGGGAACAGGAAATAAATTAGATCCTACTAAATTTGAAGTAACAGATATTTATAAAACAAGTATATGTCCACTAGCAAAAGTTATGAGAAAAGAATTAAAAAATAGGGGAATAGAAAAACTTAAAGTAGTTTATTCAAAAGAAGAACCAATAAAACCAGGTGAAATGTTAAAAGAAAAATGTAAAGAAGAAGTTACAAATATGCAAAGAAAAGGGTCATGTAAAAAACAAGTACCAGGTAGCATATCTTTTGTTCCATCAGTTGCAGGATTAATCATAGCGGGAGAAGTAATAAAAGATATAATAAAAAATAATGTATGATAAATAAAAAAAACACTTGAAAAAAATTTTTAGGTATGTTAAGATAATAATGTATAAAACAAAAGAGAGGAATGAAGAAGATGAAAAACGCTAAAACCGTTGGTAATGTAGAGAGAGAGAGAGAGAGAGAGAGAGCTATAATTTAAAAGATAGTTTTTATTTTGAGTACTTAAATAATGCAGAAAATATATTAAGAGGTAAATTATA
Source organism: uncultured Clostridia bacterium (assembly GCA_947628475.1). Lineage (GTDB taxonomy): Bacteria > Bacillota > Clostridia > TANB77 > CAG-508 > UMGS1781. Next base: position 515 of record CANRAB010000061.1, on the reverse strand, counting down.
TTTAAAATATAGAAAGCAAAAAGTTGATATGCTAAAAGTAGGAAGTATAGAGTCAAAGTTAAAAAATTTGAATGATACTTCATGAACTTTTAGTATGTCAACTTTTTATATTTTGTAAAAGTACGATAAACAGAAAATAATTTAGATTTAGGAGGAAAAAGATGAAAGAAAAAAGATATAGAAAACAAGAAAGAGGCATAACATTAATAGCGCTAATAATAACAATAATAGTAATGTTAATATTGGTAGCAGTAACAATACAAGTAACAATAAATGGAGGCATATTTGAGAAGGCAGGAGAGGCAGTAGGCAAGACAAAAAATAGTATGAAGGAAGAAAATGACATGATGAAAAATTTAGCACAAAAGATGGAAAATATAAATGGTAAACCAAATGCCCCAGAAGTAATGGAAGGAATGATACCAGTAAAATGGGATACAGAAAAAAAGGTATGGGTGAAAGCAGATAAAGAAAGTGATGACTGGTATGAATATGGAACAACACAAAGTACCAAA
>CANRAB010000060.1 GCA_947628475.1 uncultured Clostridia bacterium | reverse complement strand
TTATTATGCCAATTATTAGACCAAGTTCAGATTTAAGAAACAATTATAATGAAATTTCTACAATTTGTCATCAAACCCAAAGCCCAGTATATATTACTAAGAATGGTGCAGGAGATTTAGCAGTAATGAGTATTGAATTATATGAGCTTTTAACAGATAAATATATGTTATATAAGGAATTAGAAAAAGGTATCAATTCTTTAGAAAATGGAGAAAAATATTCCGAAGAAGAAGTATATGAAGAATTAGATAAAATATAGAAGGAAGGTTTGTCGGTGGCTAAATATAATATAGAATATTCAAAGGAGTCTAAACAAGATTTAATTGGGATAAAGCAATATATTAAATATAATTTGCAAGAACCAGAAACGGCACAAAAACTAATATTAAAAATAAGAAGTGAAATAAATAATTTAAAACATAATCCAGAGATTAATTCAATTATAGATGATGACTTAATAAAAAAAATTGAAATTAGAAAATTAATAGTAAATAATTATATTATTTTTTATAGAATAAAAAATAATAATATAGAAATAGTTAGGATTATGTATGGAAGAAGGAATTGGATTAATTTATTATAAAAGTTATACGATAACTTACAATAAGTATGGGAGTATAAGAAAATGAAATCCTATTCTTTTTTATAGAAAATATTGCAGTATACATCCAAGTTTTCAAGTGTTAAAATTTTTTTATAAAAATTTGTTTCACATCATTGACACATATACAAAGTTTAATAAAAAAATAAGGGAAAAGTATTGACTTTGCCTTATTTTTTTGGTATAATTTACAAGTTGAAAAATACGCACGCAAAATTTAGTTTAAGGTTGTGCTTAAAACAAATTTTAAGTGTCCTTAAATGCAAAGAGATTTTGCGGAGGAAAATAACAAGGAGGAATGAAAAATGGCAGTAGTTGCAATGAAACAATTACTTGAAGCAGGTGTACACTTTGGACACCAAACAAAAAGATGGGATCCTAAAATGGCTGAATACATTTATCAAGCTAGAAATGGTATCCATATAATCGATTTACAAAAAACATCTAAAAAAATTGATGAAGCTTATGCGTTCATTAAGGAAATCGCAGAGGAAGGACAAGATATTTTGTTCATAGGAACAAAAAAACAAGCACAAGAGTGTGTTAAAGAAGCAGCTGAAAAAAGCGGTATGTTCTATGTTGACCAAAGATGGTTAGGTGGAATGCTTACAAACTTTAAAACAATTAGAACAAGAATTGAAAGACTAAAAAAATTAGAAGCAATGCAAGAAGATGGAACATTTGATGTTCTACCAAAAAAAGAAGTAGCAGCATTAAAAAATGAAATGGAAAAACTAGAAAAGAACTTAGGTGGAATTAAAGAAATGACAAAACTACCAGGAGCAATATTTGTAGTAGATCCAAAGAATGAAAGAATAGCTGTTTTAGAAGCTAAAAAATTAGGAATACCAGTTGTAGGATTAGTAGATACAAACTGTAGTCCAGTTGATGTAGATTATCCAATTCCAGGAAATGATGATGCAATCAGAGCAGTAAAATTAATTACAGATGTTATGGCAAATGCAATTATAGAAGGAAAACAAGGAGAAATACTAGAAGATAATACAAATACTGAAAATGCAGAACAAGCTTCTGAAGAAGCACCAACAGACATGGAAGAAGTAGTTGCTGAAAGTGCTGAATAATATATAGGCACGAATACATCGTGCCTAATTAAATATAGAAATTAAGATAAATGAAAAATAATAAACATTCATTTACAAAGATAGGAGGAAAATAGATGATTACAGCAAGTTTAGTTAAAGAATTAAGAGAAAAAACAGGTGCAGGTATGATGGACTGCAAAAAAGTTTTAACAGAAACAGATGGAGATATGGAGAAAGCAGCAGAATTATTAAGAGAAAGAGGAATAACAAAAGCTGCTAAAAAGTCAGATAGAATTGCTGCAGAAGGTTTAGTATATTGCTATGTAGCAGATAACAAGAAGACAGGTGTTGTATTAGAAGTTAATGCAGAAACAGACTTCGTTGCTAAAAATGAAGAATTTAGAAAATTTGTAGCAGATACAGCAGCTCATATATTAGCAAAAAATCCAGCATCAGTAGAAGAATTACTAGAACAAAAATCTGTTAATGATGAAAGCAAAACAATAAAAGACATCTTAACAGATAAGATTGCAACAATAGGTGAAAACATGACAATAAGAAGATTTGCAAGATATGAAACAAATGGATTAATTGAAACATATACACATGGTGATGGAAAAATAGGTGTTATGGTTGAATTTGCAAAAGGAACATCAGAGGTTGCGAAAGATGTATGTATGCAAATTGCAGCAGCAAGACCAGAATACTTAAACGAATCAGAAGTTCCAGCAGATGTTGTAAATCATGAAATGGAAATATTAAAAGCACAAGCTATGAATGAAGGAAAGCCAGCTGAAATAGCAGAAAAAATGGTAAAAGGTAGAATAGGAAAATTCTATGGTGAAGTTTGCTTAGTAGACCAACCATTTGTAAAAAATCCAGATATAAAAGTAAAAGACTTATTAAATCAAAATGGAGCAGAAGTAGTAAAATTTGTAAGATTTGAAAAAGGTGAAGGCTTACAAAAAAGAGAAGAAAACTTCGCAGAAGAAGTTGCAAAACAAATTAAGTAATTTATTAAAATAACGACTTAAGATACTTTAGGCAGGCAAAAGACCTGCCTAAAAATATGTTGAAGTGCTTTGTTATGTAAAATGAAGAAGAGCATAGAATTGAAGCTATGATGAAATTATAAGAATAAAAGAAAATAAGTTTATATATTAAAAGTACAAGTTTATACATTGGAAAAGGAATGATATTAGAAATGAATAACGAAAAAATTAGAAATGTAGCAATAATTGCACACGTTGACCATGGAAAAACAACATTAGTAGACAGTTTATTAAGACAAAGTGGAACATTTAGAAGTAATGAGCAAGTTGCTGAGAGAGTAATGGATTCAAATGATTTGGAAAAAGAAAGAGGAATAACAATATTAGCAAAAAATACATCAGTTATGTATAATGATGTTAAAATAAACATAGTAGATACTCCAGGACACGCAGACTTTGGTGGAGAAGTAGAAAGAGTTTTAAAAATGGTAGATGGAGTATTGCTTTTAGTAGATGCTTTTGAAGGTGCAATGCCACAAACTAGAGAGGTATTAAAAAAATCTTTAGCTTTAAATTTAAAACCAATAGTTGTAATTAATAAAATAGATAGACCAGGAGCAAATCCAGCAAAAGTAGTTGATGAAGTATTAGAATTATTTATAGAATTAAATGCAAATGATGAACAACTTGACTTCCCAGTAATATATGCTTCAGCTAAAAATGGTATTGCAAAAATGGATTTGAATGAAGAATCAGATAATGTAAATTGCATATTTGAAACAATAATAAATACAATAGAGCCACCTAAGTGTGATATAAATGGAACAGCACAAATGTTAGTATCAAACATTGAATATGACGATTATCTAGGAAGAATGGCAGTAGGAAGAATAGAAAGAGGAAAAATTCAAACAGGAATGACTATTGCAGTATGTAAAAACGAAAAAACAATTCAAGGAAAAGTTGTAAAATTATTTACATATAAAGGATTAAAGAAAATTGAAGTAGAAGAAGCAGAAGCCGGAGATATTGTTGAAATATCTGGTATTGCAGATATAAACATAGGCGATACAATATGTGATGTAAACAATCCTGAAAAAATACCATTTGTAGATATAGATGAACCAACAGTATCAATGACATTCTCAGTAAACAATGGACCTTTAGCAGGAAAAGAAGGGGAATTTGTAACATCAAGACACATTAGAGATAGATTATTTAAAGAGCTAGAAAGAAATGTAAGTCTAAGAGTTAGAGAAACAGAAACTCCAGATAGTTTTGAAGTATGTGGACGTGGAGAATTACACTTGTCTGTATTAATAGAAACAATGAGAAGAGAAAAATTTGAACTTTTAGTATCTCGTCCAAAGGTAATAATAAAAGAAATAAATGGTGTAAAATGTGAACCAATAGAAAGACTAGTAGTAAATGTTCCAGATGAATCAATAGGAACAGTTATTGAAAAACTTGGAAGAAGAAAAGCAGAAATGGTGAACATGGAACCAGCAGAACTAGGTCATACAAAAATAGAATTTAAAATACCTGCAAGAGGTTTAATTGGATACAGAACAGAATTTTTAACAGATACAAAGGGAACAGGAACAATGAACAGCATATTTGATTCTTATGAGCCATATAAAGGTGAAGTTCAATCAAGAACAAGAGGTGTTTTAGTAGCTTTTGAACCAGGAATTTCTGTAACTTATGGTTTATACAATGCACAAGAAAGAGGAGACTTATTTATAGGTGCAGGTGTAGAAGTTTATGAAGGAATGATAGTAGGATTAAACTCAAGAAATGAAGATATATCAATAAATGTTTGTAAAGAAAAACACTTAACAAATACAAGAGCATCTGGTTCAGATGATGCGTTAAGATTAGTTCCACCAATACAAATGTCATTAGAAAAAGCAATAGAATTTATAGAAGATGATGAATTGGTTGAAGTAACACCAAAAAATATAAGATTAAGAAAGAAAATATTAGATACAAAAACAAGAGAAAGATTAGCAGCAAGGGCTAAAAAAGAATAAAGATAAATTTATAGGTAGGGCGGAAGGAATAATAACTTCTGCCTTAAATAATTTTATGGTTTCTAAAGTAAGAAACAAATATAAAATATGTTTGGCAAAAAAGAAGGGAATGAATTTTTTAATGGAAATTATAGAACAAATAAAGCAAAAAGCATTAGAAGAACACATACCCATAATAATGGATGATACTATGCAAGAAGTAGGAAAAATATTAGAAGAAATAAAACCAACAAAAATATTAGAAATAGGCACAGCAGTAGGATATTCAGCAATAAGATTTTCAAAGTATTTGTCAGAAAATGGCTATATAGATACAATTGAAAGAGATGAAGAAAGAATAATAGAAGCGAAACAAAATATAAAAAATCTTAATTTAGAAAGCAAAATACACATATTTGAAGGAGATGCAGTTGAAATATTACCAACATTAAATGATAAATATGATGTAGTATTTATAGATGCAGCAAAAGGAAAATACCCAATATTTTTAAACGAGGCTTTACGAATGTTAGATGATGGTGGTATAATAATAGCTGACAATGTTTTATACAAAGGTTATGTAATGAGCGATTATAACAAACATAAGCAACGTACAGCAGTAAGAGGGCTTAGGGAATTCTTGAAAAATTTACAAGAGAATGAAAATTTAAGTACAGAAATTTTAGAAGTTGGAGATGGACTAGCAATAAGCAAAAAAAAATAAGGCATCCTCCGAAGAGAATGCCAAAGCGAGAATTAGTTTTTTGCGACTAACAAAATCGCAAATCTTCTCGTCTGATCGCGCAAGGGTATGAGTTCTTCTTCCGTCGATGAATCCTTGAGAATGAAGCACATTTCAAAGATACCAGTCTTTTCAATTGCTTGAATCTCAGTAGCAGAATAATACATTATCTGTCTTTGCACAGAAGAAGGAACCTTTTCAATTTTAATTGAGTTTTCAGGTGATATCCTTACTTGGTATTTTCTTACCTTTGCAGCATTTTCTGAGTCCATCATTTGAGGGTCTCCTTATATTAAAGATATGTGTTTATGAACTAAACACTTACATTTATTATATCACAAAATTAATAGATAATAAAGTCAACATAATATATGCTAAATTACTTTGCATAATATGAGAATTGTATTATTAAAATATAAAAGAAAGAATATGTTTATAAAATTTATATTAAATAAACATATTATACGAGGAATGAAAAAAATGAAAAAACCAGAATTACTTGCACCAGCAGGTTCATTTGAAAAAGCAAAAGTTGCATTTGAATATGGAGCAGATGCAATTTATTGTGGTACATCTAAACTATCATTAAGGTCAAGAGTAGAAATAGATGATACAGGATTAGAAAAAATAATTGAATATGCACATAGTATAAATAAAAAAGTATATGTACCATTAAATATATATGCAAGAGATTATATGTATGATGATGTAAAAGTACAAATAGAAATGCTAAAAAGAATAAAAGCAGATGGTGTTATTGTATCAGATGGCGGAGTTATGGATATGGTAAGAGAGATAGCTCCAGATTTACCAATACATATAAGCACACAGGCAAATACTGTAAGTTACCATACAAGTAAATTCTGGTACAATAATGGTGCAAAAAGAATAATTTTAGCAAGAGAATTAAATAAAGAAGAAATAAAGGAGATTATAAAAAACAAACCAGAAGATTTAGAAATAGAAATGTTTATACATGGGGCAATATGTTATGGATATTCAGGAAGATGCCATTTAAGCGACTTCTTGGCTGGTAGAGGAGCAAATTTAGGAGACTGTGCACAAAGTTGTAGATGGGCATATAATGTATACTTAGAAGAAAAAAATAATCCAGGTAATATGATGCCAGTAGAACAAGATGAATATGGTACATACATATTATCCTCAAAAGATATGTGTTTAATAAAAGAATTACCAGAAGTAATTGAAATGGGAGTAGATAGTTTAAAAATAGAGGGAAGATTAAAAACTGAGTATTATCTAGCAACCATAATAAATACATATAGAACAGCAATAGATGACTATATTTCAAATCCAGCAGGTTATGATTATACAAAGTATCAAAATGAACTAGAAAAAGTAAAAACAAGAGGATTGACAACATTTTATTTTAATGATAAAAATAATAGAGATTTTCAAGAGTATGAAGGAAAACAATACAACCCAAATTATGAATTTGGAGGAAAAGTGAAGGAATATTCTAAAGAAAAGAGTATAATAGAAATAAAGAACAGATTACAAACTGGAGATACATTTGAATTACTTATACCAAATGAAATTAAACCATATAAATTTACCATTGATAAATTATGGGATGTAGAAACAGATGAAGAAATTGAATTTGTAAATCCAGGTAAAGAAGGACAAAGTGTTAAATTACATATACCAGTTAATGCAAAGGAAAATTGGATTTTAAGAAGGCAAAAAAATAACATTTCTAAATAGCTTTGCATTTAGAAAGGAAGAAATATGTTAGAAAAAGTATATTTTTATACAGAAGATCAAATAGAATTAATAGGTTTACTAGAAACACCAAGTAAACCTACAAAAAAAGTTGTCATATCAATACATGGTATGCAAAGTAATTGCTTAAAGCAAAGAGAGACCATATTGTCTCAAAACATTACAAATGCTGGAATAGCATATTTTGCGTTTAATAATAGAGGCGCTGAAGTAATGACGTATACAAAAAAAGTAACAGGTGAAAAAATATTAAATGGTGGAGTAGTCTATGAAGATGTATTAGATTCATACTACGATATAAAAGCTGCAATAAATAAAATGCTTGAACTAGGTTATGAAGATATATACCTACAAGGTCATAGTTTAGGATGTACTAAAATAGTATATTCATATAATAAATTGAAACAAGAAAACAATGTAGCAAATATAAAAGGAGTAATTTTATTATCATTAGTAGATATTCCAGATTGTCAAAAATACGATTTAGGGGATAAATACGAACCAATGTTGCAGTATGCAGAAAACAAAGAAAAAGAAGGCAAATTAAATGAATTAATGCCAGAAGAAAGTTTTGACCATCCAATAAGTGTAAAATCATATTTAAGATATTTTAAATATAATAAAGAAATAGACTTTGCAAGATTTAGTGATGCAGATTACGATTTTAAAGAAATAAATAATATACAAGTACCATTATTCTTAAGATGGGGAAATGTACATGAACTTGTAATACAGGATTTAGATGAACTAGTTAAACATTTAAAACAAAAAATTAAAAATAATAAGTTAGATATAGATTATGTAGATGGTGCTGATCATGGATATACAGGAAAAGAGAAATTATTAGCAAGTCAAATAATAAATTTTATTAAATAAAAAATATATTACTAAA